>JBBQTN010000153.1:0-12898 GCA_038213195.1 Acidimicrobiales bacterium
GTCGAGCAGCACGCGGGCGAACAGGTCGAGATCCATCACCTGCTGCCACCGCCGGTCGAACCGCTCGGCGGGCAGGAGCGCCGGTCGGTAGGAGATTGCCGGGCAGTAGACGAAGAACGCGTGCATCAGCCGGGCGAGCCCCGCGTCGCCGCGCAGTTCGTGGCGCTGGCCGCCCGGCCAGTAGCGGCGCTTGACCTTGTCGACAACGGTGTCGATCGGCCCGCCGGCGGCGTCGATCGCCGTCGCCATCGGGGCGACGAGCGCAGCCTGGGGGACGTCGCCGTGCGCGCCGCGGATCGTCGTGACGTAGTCCGGCTGGAGCAGGTCATCGGCGTGGAAGATCGCGACGATGTCCGTGCCGGGCTCGGCGAGGCACCGGTCGAAGTTGCCGGCGAGCCCGAGGTTGACGACGTTGCGGACGTAGCGGATGCGTGGATCGGCGACGGCGGCGACCACCTCCGCAGCGCCGAGCTCGGGCGAGCAGTCGTCGATCACCACCGCTGTCCACTCCGAGTCGCGCTGCGCCACGAGGCTGCCGAGCGCCTCGCGGAGGTAGCCGACACCCGCGTAGAACGGGATGCCGAACCCGACGGTGGGTGCTTCGGTCATCGGCGGGCCTGTTGTCGTCGGACGCCCCATGCGCACTCCCTATCATCGCCACGTGCAGGCCGAGACGGAGGAGTCATCGGCGCCGGTTGCGGCGTTCAAGGATTGCCCGGGATATGTCGCGTCGGCACGGCCCGACGGTTGGCGGATCCTCGTCATCGACTGCGCACTCGTCGTCCTGCTGGCGAGTTCGATCGTCGTCGTCGTCTTCCACCTGTGGAGCCGCTCACTCCGTACGCCCCTCGACTACGACGGCGACGGCTTGCTCAATGGGGCGTGGATCAAGGTGTTGATCCAGAACGGGTGGGTCGACCACAACTCGCGGCTGGGCGCTCCGTTCGGCCAGACGTATTACGACTTCCCTCTCGGAGGCGACGACCTCCACTTTCTGGTCTTGAAGGTGATGTCGCTGTTCAGTCGTGATTGGGCGCTCCTGCTGAACGCCTTCTTCTACCTGACGTTTCCCGCAGTCGCAGTCAGCGCATATCTGTGTCAACGCTGGCTCGGTGTGCGAAGGGTCGCGGCGATCACGTCGTCGGTCGTGTTCGCGTTCCTGCCGATGCACTTCATCCGCGGTGCAGACCACATCTTCCTGTCCTCGTACGCGGTCGTTCCGGTGGCCGTGTTGCTGTCGGCGCGTGGGGCGTCGGGCCTGTTTCCGTGGCAGCCAACCGCTCCGGCAGGTCGGCGACGCCCGTGGGTTCGTGCGGTGCCGTGGCTGTTGTTGGTCGCAATGGTTGGAAGTAGCGGCGCGTACTACTTCTTCTTCGCAGTGGTCATCGTCTGCCTGTGCGGTGTGATCGCCTCGCTACGAGCATGGAACATCCGCCCGGCACTCGCCAGCATCGCCACCGCGTGCATCGGCGGATTCGTGTTCGCGCTGAACAACGTCGGTTCGCTCCTCTATTGGAGAGCGCACGGCCCGAACCCCCAGGTTGCCAGCAGGTCGATCGAGGAGCTCGATGCGTACGCGATGCGCGTGATCGAGATGGTGTCTCCGATGCCAATGGATCGCATCGGGTTCCTCCGCACGATCGGGCAGAAGCTGACGACGACGGCGGTCACCTCCGAGACGACGCAGTTCCTCGGCCTCGTCGGTGCCATCGGGCTCGTGCTGATGCTCGGAGCCGCGGTGCTCAGCACGGTCGGGCGCAGAAGGCGGACGAATGGCGTGCTCGGTCTCCTTCCGGCAGTGACACTGGTGCTGATCCTGATCTCCACGGCCGGCGGACTTGCCTGGCTGGGCAACCTCTTCGGGTTCACCCAGATCCGGGCGTGGAGCCGTTCTTCCGTTGTCATCGGGTTCATGGCGCTGACTTTTCTCGCAGTGCTCACCGGGGAGTTGCTCGAGCGCCAGTTCGCCGGCGACAGGCGCCGCCGCTCCGGTGCGCTGTTCCTGCTCAGCGTCATCGTCGCAGTGGCCATGTTCGATCAAGTCCCGCAGCCGTTGCTCCCGCACGCCGGCGCGGGCGGGTCGGCGCGGTACTCGAGCGACAAGAACTACTTCGCCTCCGTCGAGGCGACACTTCCCTCCGGGGCGGCCGTGGCCGAGTTGCCGTACCGGCGGTTCCCCGAAGAGGTACCGACGTATCGCTCGGAGGACTATGACCTCCTGCGGCCCTACCTGAACACTCAGACCATCCGCTGGAGCTACGGCGGCATGCGCGGACGCGAGTCCGAATGGCAGTTGCAGTTGGCGGCGGCACCGGCTC
Source organism: Acidimicrobiales bacterium (assembly GCA_038213195.1). Lineage (GTDB taxonomy): Bacteria > Actinomycetota > Acidimicrobiia > Acidimicrobiales > Ilumatobacteraceae > JAODBQ01. The sequence goes on from JBBQTN010000153.1 coordinate 2,319, forward strand.
CGGAGCTCCTCGCCGATCTCGCCGCTGTGGGTTTCGACGGGGTGCTGGTCGATCGATTGGGCTATGCGGACGGCGCGGTTGCGTTGGAGGATGGGCTCCGAGCCGCGCTCGATGCGCCCCCGGTCGTCGATCCGTCCCAGCGGTGGGCGTACTTCGACATCCAGGCATATCGCATCGCCCAGATCGACACGTCCGGCACCGCAGCGATCGCGGCCCGCCGCGATCAGTTGCTGTACGCGCCGTGGCTGGACAGAACGGGTTGTTGGGCTCCTGAGCCAGCGGACGCAACCCGGACGATGACGTGGTGCAGGAACAGCGGAACGCTGGTCGTCACGAGTGAGCGGTATCCTCGGTCCACCACCTTCCTCGCTTCGGTCGTGGCCCCCACCGGCAACGCGACGCTGACCGTCTTCGTCGAAGGTAGGCGGCAGGACTTCCAGGTCGGTCCCGTCGAGCGCCAGATCAGGATCGACCTGTCGCTCACCAAGCGCATCACGACGATCCAGTTCCGAACGGACGCGACGCGCGTGGACGCCCCGCTCGATCCGCGGGCGCTGTACTTCCGGCTGATCGAAGCGCGGTTGGTGCCGCAGTGAATCGGCTCCGAGTCGGCAGAGTGGTACGAGCGCACGGGTTGCTGCTGCTCTGCGCCATTGGCGCGCAGGCCGTCGCACTTCAGGGCTCTTCTGCTGGATCCGTGGGTGGGTTCAGGCGTTGGTCCGGCTGGGGAGGGGTGGGCAGAGTCCGCCGAGGTCGAGCATTGCGAGGGCGATGAGGGCGTCGGGTGAGCGGAACCCGAAGGCGATGCGGGTGAGCAGCCGGAGTTTGGTGTTGACGCTCTCGACGCGGGCGTTGGACAGGCCGTGGGTGAGGGCGGCTTCGATGCCGGGACGGTGGTCGGTGATCGATCGGGCGAGCTTCACGAACGCTGGGATCCGGCATCGTCTGGCCCAGTCCAGCCAGTACTTGAGTAGGTTGATCCCGGCGGCGCCTCTCAGGGCGAACACTTGGCGGAGCTGTTCTTTGAGCAGGTAGGCGCGGTAGAGCCGGTTGTTCGTCGCGGCGATCGAGGCGAGTTTGGAGCCTTGGCGTTCGGTGAGGTCGGCCGGGTTCTTCCACAATGCGTAGCGGGCACCCTTCAGATCTCTGGCGAGTGCTTTCTGCCCGTTGCGCCGCGCTGCGTTCCACACCTCGCGACGGACCTCATCCAGCGCCGCCGTCGCCCAGGCCACGATATGGAACGGGTCAAGACACTGTTCGGCGTTGACGCAGCGTGCGCTGACCGTCATCGCGATCCACTCCGCCGCATCGGCGCTGACCAGGACGATCTTGGCGCAACGGTCCTCGCCGAGCCGGTCGAAGAACCTGCCCAGGGTCTCACGGTCACGACCCGGCGCCGCCCACAGCAGCACCCCGGTGTCATGATCGACCACCACCGTCAGGTATTTGTGACCGCGCTTGTAGGAGATCTCGTCGATTCCGATCCGCCGCAGATTTCCGAACCGATCAGTCGCCGCTTCGGCGTCTGCGACGACCCGAGTGACGATCGCCCCGACTGTGCGCCATGCGATCCGTAACAGATCACCAACGGCCGACTTCGAACAATGCGTCACCAACCACGCCGCAGTGTCATCGAACGCTTACGTGTGCCCAGCCCCATGACGAGCCCACGGCACCTGCGCCGCTACCACCCCATGCACCGCACAGCGCACCCGCGGCGAGTCCCCCTCGACGAACGCCTTCACCGTTCCGAGATCCAGCGCCCGCCACCGCCGCCGACCCTCACCCCGGTCATAACCCGGACACCGCTGACCGCAGCGCCCGCACCGGCGCTTCGTCGCCTTCCGCAGTCGCACCGACACGACAAGCGCCTCCTCGGCCTCATCGAACTCGACACCCTCCACGACCACGTGCACCAGCCCGAGCAGCCGAGCCCATAACGTTGTAGACCGCACCCCGTTCCCTCCCTGTCCCACGGAACCTCAGAAGCCCGGAAACATAGGAAGAGAGCGGGGTGCACCCGCGGATGGGCCTACTCAGCCACCCACGGATCGGTCACAAGAGCCCACTTCAGCCTGTCCTGAACACCTCCTTTCTCAATGACGACAGCCCGAACCAGACGATCAAGGGCTTCATCGCATCTCATCATCAGGGCTTCTGGTCCTTCATCGGCGCAGGAATTGCGAGTGAATGGCGCAGGATCGGCCGCCTGTCGCCAGTTGGTCTCACCGAGAACTACGGCCTGCACTATCTGCTCCATGACCGCTTCGCGTACAAGCTGATCTTGGTCGTGCTGTCGATCTTGGCCGTGCTCTGCATGGCTCGCGTACTCGTCGTGATGTCCGTACCCGTCGAGATCGCGTTGCTCGGCGCCGCCTTGACCTCGGTCGCTTATCAGCTGCACAACTTCCACGACCCGTTGCTCGCGTATGCCGGGATCACCCAGCTCGTCACGATCCTCTACGCGTTGTCCGTCTTGGCCTTCGTCGGCTGGGTGAGAACTGGTGGTGTGAGCAGTCTTGCGCTCGCGTTGTTCCTGATGGTCATGGCCAACCTCGTCTACGAGTCTGCCTATCCGCTCGTCGTCCTCCACGTCGCGGTAGTCGTGCACGCGCACCGACGATGGCGGACACTGATCGGCCCGTTGCTCGTCACCGCGCTGTTCGTCGCTCCATCACTCGTCATCACTTCGGGCTCGCAGGGCGCCTACCGCTTGAACCTGAGTCCGGTACGCGTCCCCGCTGCCCTCGGGCGGCAGCTCTCCGCACCGTTGCCGCTGGCGAACTTCCTCGATCCGTTGGGACCCCGCTCGATCGCATCCACCGGTGTCGGTGCGGCCGCGATGCACGGATTCCTCATCTCCCTGCTCCTGTTGCCGTTGCTCTTGGCCGCGGTGCGGGTCGGGAGGCGCTTCCGGCCGGGTCGACGAGACCAGGGCGTGTTGTCGCTCGTTTGTCTTACCTTGTTCGTCCTGCCCGCCGGACTCCTTGCCGTTGCGACCGGTTACCAGAGCGTGGCGCGTTGGGGCGTCGGCTATCTTCCCGTCTTCTACGGTGACGTCGCAGTCGGAATCGGCGGCGCAGTGGCAGTTGGACTCCTGTCGCGGCGAATCAGGGAGATCCCCTTGGTCGTGGTCATCGCGCTGATGCTCGGCGTCGTTGCCGCAATCAACAGTGAAGGGAGCGAGCGTGTCGTGTCATTGTCGCGGCCGGTGGCCGTCGCCAGCGACGAGATCGTGGGAGCGCTCGATGCAGGCTTGCTCAACGGCGTTCCAGCGCACACGATGCTGCTCTTCGACCGCAGCCAGATCTCGTATCCGAACGGCCCGTGGATCGCCGAGGACAACTGGGGCATGGACAACTGGTTCTACTCGATCACCGGAAGGTGGATGAGAACGTTGCCGATCAACCCAGCGGCGCCGGTCGCCGCTCAGTGTCAGGACAACACGGGTGCTGTCAGTCCCTGTGTCGTTCCCGCAGACCCGGTGGACTGGGTGAAGACCGCGATGTCAGCGCAGGGGCGTTGGATCCTGATGACTCCGATCTCGGCAGGAATCCTGGCGCCACAGACAGATCTTCGTGAAGCTCCCGCAGCGGGTCACGCGCGGCTGGCCATCAGGTCGCGGTCGTCCGCCGTGTTGGCGACGCTCGAGGTGCAGTGGCTCACCGTCGCCGGCACGCCGGTGGTCAGCACCGGTGCCGATCTCGCACTGTTGCGGCAGGAGGGAGATTGGTCGATGATCGATGTGGCGGTCCCGAACCAAGCGACCGCGTGGAGCGGCTCCGTCGAGGAACCATCCCGATGAGCTGTGTCTGGCTCGTCGGTCGACGTCTCGGCACGTTCTGCGGCAGTGCCTCCACTCATCGACACGGTTGCACGGTCCAGGTTCTGGCCAGGAGCCGTGTGCCAGACTCGTGGCCGCATCCTCCGCGTGCTCATCCCGAGCCACCCAGCACTGCCATGTTCGCCGCGGAAGATGCGAGAGAGGCTGACCCGACCGGGCCCCTTCCGGGGCGAACACACGCTTGTGACACGCTGATCGAGAGCGATCGGACATCATCGTTGCGAAGGAGTGGCATCAATGAGAACATCTGAGTCCCTGACGGTTCCCCGGGGAACCGCCACGACCAGGCGCGACGCGCGAGTGGCGGCGCAGATCCGGCGAAGGGTGCTCGAGCTGTCGTTCAAGGCTCACGTCGGTCACATCGGGTCGTGCTTGTCCGTCGCCGATCTGCTCGCCGTCGTGTACACGTCCCCGTGCTTCAACTTCGATCCGGACAGCGCGTCGTCGGATCGGTTCGTCCTCGCCAAGGGCCACGCCGGCCTGGCCCTGTACTGCGCGCTCGAGGCGGTCGGCGTCCTGGCGTCGACCGAGCTCGAACGCTTCGGATCTGATGGGTCCAGCCTCGGTGTCCACCCGGAAGCCCACTCTGCAGGCGTCGACTTCGCCACCGGATCGTTGGGGCAGGGCTTGGGGATGGCAGTCGGTGTTGCTCTCGCCGCACGCGTCCAGAGGACGTCGCGGAAGGTGGTCGCACTGCTCAGCGATGCGGAGTGCAATTCGGGCGCGACGTGGGAGGCGGTGAACTTCGGCGGACATCATCGCCTCGGTGGGCTGGTCGCGATGGTCGACGTGAACGGCCAGCAGGCGCTCGGCGCAACGAGCGGGATCATCGCCCAGGAGCCGTTCGGCGAGCGGTGGGCGCTTGCCGGGTGGGAGGTGCGCGAGGTGGATGGTCACGATCTCGCCGCTCTCAGCGAGGCCGTCCAGCCGAGGACGAACGGCCCGGTCGTCGTCGTCGCGAGAACGGTGTTCGGTGCAGGGGTGTCGTTCATGGAGCGCCAGTTGGACTGGCACTACCTGCCGATGACCCCGGCGCAGTACGAGCAGGCGATGGCAGAGGCGGGGGTCGCCGATGCGAGCTGACGTGCTGAGGACCCTCGCGACGTTGGCCGCGAAAGACGACCGGATCGTCTTCCTCACCGGCGACCTCGGCTACGGCGTAGTCGAACCCTTCTTCGAGATGTTCCCGGGCCGGGCCTTCAACGCCGGCGTCGCCGAGCAGAACATGCTCGCCATGGCGACCGGACTCGCCTCGTCGGGGCTGATCCCCTACGTGTACTCGATCGCCACGTTCGCGACCCTGCGACCGTTCGAGTTCATCCGCAACGGTGCCGTCGTGCACCACCTGCCCGTGAGGATCATCGGTGTCGGCGGTGGGATGGAGTACTCGAACAACGGGCCGACCCACTTCGCGCTCGAGGACGTCGGAGTCCTGCGGACCCTGCCGGGTCTGACCATCATCTGCCCCAACGACAACCCTCAAGCATGTGCGGCGATCGAAGCGACGTACGACACGCCAGGGCCGATCTACTTCCGACTCAGCAAGTCGGATGTCGCCGCATCCCGGCATGCGCGGGCCGGTTGGGACGGATCCGGTGCGCAGATCCTCACCGAGGGGGACGGATCGGTGGCGCTGCTCGCCCTCGGTGCCGAGGCGAGGCAGCTCGACGCGATCCGCGGGCTGCTGCTCGAGGCCGGACTCGAGGCGACGACGGTCGCGGTGGCCCAGGTGGCGCCCGCGCCCGCCCAGCTCGTGCAACGGGTTGCCGCCGATCATCGGCTGCTGGTCACGATCGAGGCGCACCACGTCGTCGGTGGCCTCGGCTCGACGGTGTGCGAGATCGTCGCAGACGAGGGCATCGGCACGAGGGTGCTCCGTCTGGGGACCACCGAGTGGCCGAACGGCGTCGTCGGCAGCGCCGATCATCTCGCACGGTGGGCCGGTCTCGATCCCGAGTCGATCGCCAGGTCCGTCATCGAGGCCCATGCATCGCTGTCTGCGGGCCGACGGCGATAGTGAGCGCGAGCCCCCTTCCGCAGAGATCCGTCTCGGTCATCCTCCCGGTACATCAGCAGGCGGACCACATCGAGAGCATCCTCGAGAGCTTCTACGAGGTCCTAGAGGGGCTTTCGCCTGATCTCGAGCTGATCGTCGTCGTCAACGCCTCCACCGACCGGTCTGCGGAGATCTGTCGATCGATCGCGGGCCGCCGGGCCGGCCTGCTCGTCATCGAGCGTGCCGAAGCAGGCTGGGGAGGTGCCGTGCGCGCCGGTCTCGGCTGTGCCACCGGCGATGTCTTGTGCTTCACGAACAGCGCACGGACGACTGCGACGGATCTGCGCACCGCCGTCGTCCTCGGTCTGCTCAACGAAGGTCGAGCGACCAAGGCGGTTCGTCGCAACCGCGACAGCCTGCGCCGCCGGGCCGGTTCGGTGCTGTACAACCTCGAAGCGCGTGCCCTGTTCGGCCTGGCCAGCTGGGATCTGAACGGCACGCCGAAGGTGTTCCCCCGCGAGTTCGGGCAGTTGCTGCAGCTGCAGGAGGACGGTGACCTGCTCGATCTCGAGTGGCTCGCCACGTGCGATCGTGCCGGGTATCCGCTGATCGAGTTCCCAGTCACCTCGGTGCGCCGCCACGGTGGTCGGTCGACCACCCGTTGGTCGTCTGCGCTGCGCATGTACTCCGGCGCGATCTTGCTCCGCCGCAGGCTCGGCGGGGCCGACCGGTCCGCCGGCGGTCTCCGGTCGGCCGAACCTGCTGTCCGGTGAGCGAGCAACGCTGGACGGACGCAGAGGGCCGGCTCCGCGATCCGCAGCAGGTGATGTCGTTGTCCGCGGCGGCCATGCCCTGGGACGCGAACCTCGTGGACTGCGTGGTCACCGGGGCCTTCTGGGAGCTGCTCACGGAGCTCGAACTGACGCTGCTCGTGTCGCGCGAGTACGAGCACCTCGTGGTCGCGCTCTCTGCGCAGCAGGGTCTTCCCGGCGTCTCGGTCCTGCGCGTTCCGCATCCGTCGGGCATCGCCGTGGATCGATCAGCGGGTTCTGTGTTCGTGGCCTGTACGCGCAATCCGAACCAGATCCTCGAGCTGGCGCCGGCGACCGGATGGCTGGCACGCACGGATCGCAGCGGCCCGCTCGACGTCCAGGGACCCGACCTCGTGCCGGTGGCGACGAGGTTCCTACCGGGTTGCGTGTACATGCACGATCTCGCGTTGGTCGGCGGCAGACTGATGGCCAACGCGGTCGGGATGAACGCCGTCGTGGACGTGACCGGGCACGACGCTTCCGTGGTCTGGTGGCCGCGGTCGATCGAGGTCCAGGGGATCCCGGACCTGACGCGCAACCTGGTGCAGTTGAACTCGATCGCGGCTGGTGACTCGGTGGCCACCTCCTTTTTCACCGCCTCGAGCGACCGGACCGACGGTGGATGGCCGGGGTCGCTCGACTGGCAGGTCGATCGTCGCGGCGTGATCCACTCCGGTTCGACCGGCGAGGTGGTGGTGCGCGGGCTGACGAGACCGCACTCGGCCCGTTTCGACGCCCAGGGCAGGCTCTGGGTCGACGACAGCGGCTACGGCACGCTCAGCGTCGTCGACGGCCAGCAGGCGACTGCCGTCGCGCGTCTTGCCGGCTGGACGCGTGGGTTGTCCATCGTCGGGCCGTACGCGTTCGTCGGCACGTCGCGGGTCATCCCCCGGTTCTCCCAGTACGCTCCGGGCCTCAATGTCGAAGCCAGTGGATGTGGTGTTCACATCGTCGAGTTGGAGACCGGTCGGGAGCTGGGCAGCCTCGTGTGGCCCTCGGGCAACCAGATCTTCGCGATCGAGACCATTCCGGCCGCACTCGCTACGCGGTTCGTTGCCGGGGATCCCCATGGCGCTGCCGCCTCGGTGGACGATGCCTGGTATCGGTACTCTCCGCCACGTTCTCAATTGAACAACTACACCTTGGAGCCCCACTGAAATGACCACCAAACCCATGTCGCTCGTTATGCTCGGCGCAATGTACGAGAATGGCGGCAACACCACGCACCGACATCTCGATGGGCATCCCGAGCTCTTCGTGTACCCGTTCGAGTCGCAGGTCGGCAGCCGGCTGGTCCAGGATCAGTACTCCTCGATGTTCCCGAACAAATATCGCTGGCCCGTCTTCGATCTCGCCGCCGATCCTGCGGCGGACTACAAGGCGATCATCGACGAGGAGGGCAAGATCCGCTCGCGGACGCCCAACGTGAGCAAGTTCCGCGACTGGCCGTTCGAGATGAACGACGACGAGCGCAGGGATCGGTTCGTCGAGCTGGTCGCGGAGCGCGGCCGCAGCCGTGCCGGGAACGTGTTGAGCTTCTTCGAAGCGACCTTCGACGTGTGGAAGGATCTGCGGCGTTCCGGGCAGGAACGCTACTGGGTGGGATATTCGCCCGTCCTCGTCATCGACGCCGAGTTGATCCTCAACGATCTGCCGGATGCGCACTTCGTGCACGTCGTCCGTAATCCATGGTCTGCATATGCTGACACCAAGAAGCGCCCGGTGCCGCTTCCTCTCGCCACGTATGCATCACAGTGGGCGCTCAACCAGCACATCGCCCACGTCGCCAAGGCGCGCTTCCCGGACCGCATGCACATCGTCAGGTTGGAGGACGTGGTCGCAGATTCGGTGGCGGCGCTGCGACCTTTGTGCGAGGCATTGGGGATCGACGCCACGCACAAATCGCTCCAAGCTCCATCGTGGAACGGTCAGAGCCTCGAGCAGGTTTATCCCTGGGGCACCATTCGGAATCCGACGCCCGAGGCCAACAAGGCCACAGGATGCGAACTGACCGATGTCGAGCGCCAGGAGGTCGAACGCCACGTCGGCTCGTGGATCGACACCCTCGGCTATCGCGGCATCCTCGGCTGATCGTCGATGCGGATCCTGGTGACCGGCGCAGCGGGGTTCGTCGGGGCGAACCTGGTGCGCTCGTGGTCGATAGCGGGTCATGAGGTCATCGCCGCGCTGAACCCCGCGTCCGACGCCTGGCGGCTCGACGGGTGCGAATGCACGACAGATCAAGTCGATCTCGAAGATCCGGGGCAGATCCCGCGATTGATGGAACGCGCCCGGCCCGACGCGGTCGTCAACACCGCAGCACACGGCGCGTACTCCTCGCAGCAGGACCTCGGCCGGATGCTCGCCGTCAACGTCCGCGCGGTGGAGGGCATCGCCGCTTCGTGCCTGCGACACGGCGTGCCGTTGCTCCATCTCGGCTCATCGTCCGAGTACGGCACACAAGACCACGCGCCGGCGGAGACCGAGCGGATCTCGCCGAACAGCTCGTACGCGGTGACGAAGGCTGCCGGGACTCACTTCCTGTGCGACGCGGTGCAGCGCTCCGGTCTGATCGGCATGGTCTTCCGGCTCTACTCCGTGTATGGGCCGTGGGAGGAACCGTCACGGCTGATGCCCGCCCTGGCCCGCGCGGTCCTGCAACGTCGCCTGCCACCTCTCGTCGATCCGACCGTCGCCCGCGACTTCGTGCACATCGACGACGTGCACGCCGCGGCCACCACGTGGATCACCGACCCGAGGACGCTCGACGGTCCGCCGATCCTCAACATCGGGTCGGGCCGCCAGACCACGATCGCGGAACTGGTCGAGGTCACACTCGCACTCGGTGGCTTCGCCGAATCCCCAGACTGGGGCTCCATGTCCAACAGGTCGTGGGACACGACGTGCTGGGTCGGCGCACCTCAACGGGCCCTGCAGGTGCTCGGCTGGAGCTGTCAGGTGCGCTTGCAGGAAGGCCTGCGCGGACTGGTCTCGTTCGTGCGCGACCACCCGGATCGGTACGGCCTTGCGGGGTGACTGGGCGTGAGGTGTGGGACCTTCCCGGCACGGACTCCCTACTAGGGTCGGACGGGTGCAGAACAGCGACGGAGACACCCAAGCAGCGCCTCGCGGGCTCGAGCAGGTCGCCGACACGTGGGAGCGGCTCGCCCAGATCGACCCGCTGTGGGCCGTCCTCAGTGATCCGGACAAGCGCGGGAAGCGCTGGGATGTCAACGATTTCCTGGCGACGGGCCGGGCCGAGATCGATTCGCTCGTCGAGGAGCTGAGGGACGCGCATCTCAGTGGTTTCGATGCCGCACTCGACTTCGGATGTGGTGTCGGCCGGCTGTCGATCCCACTGGCAAGGCACTTCTCGCGGGTCGTCGGGGTCGACATCTCTCCGACGATGGTCGAGACAGCGACACGGCTGAAGGGTGATGCGGACCAGGTCACCTTCCGGGTGAACGACCGGCCTGATCTCGCCATCTTCGAAGACGCGCAGTTCGACCTCGTCTACTCGAACATCGTCCTCCAGCACATGGACCCTGCGCTTGCCGTTGGCTACATCACCGAGTTCTACCGCGTCGTCCGACCGGGGGGGTTCGTCGTGTTCCAGATCCCGTCGCATCTCACCGAGGAATGGCTGCCGGGCGGTTCGGACGGGCAGGTCCTGGCCGAGCCGCTACGCCGGGCCGCTCTCGAGGTGATCGAGGAACCACCAGAGCTTCCAGTCGCGAGCACCTGGACGTGCTCGGTCCGCATCCGCAACGTCTCCGGCGGAGCATGGACGCAGGATCTGACGAACCAGATCAACCTCGGCAACCACTGGCGCTCCGAGAACGGGACGATGGTGATCGCCGACGACGGGCGGGCGCGGCTCCCCGGCCGGCTCGGACCGGGCGAGGAGTGCAAGCTCGAGGTGGAGGTG
>JBBQTN010000154.1:0-12852 GCA_038213195.1 Acidimicrobiales bacterium
CCCGCGTCGCCACGATCGGGCCGGCGGATGTCCCCAAGGGGCTCAAGGGTGTCGCCGTCGCCGATACCGAGGTCGGCGACGTACGCGGCCGCGAGGGCTTCTACCACTACCGCCAGTACTCGGCGATCGACCTCGCCGAGCAACGGCCGATCGAGGACGTCTGGCGGTTGATGATCGACGGCGCCCTGCCGGCCACCGTCGCGGAGCGCGAGGCGTTCGCCGCGGAGGTCCGGCCGCTGCGCCGGGTGCCCGACGACGTCGCCGCGGTGCTGCCCGCGATCGCCGCGGTCAGCGAGCCGCTCGAGGGGTTGCGCACCGCGCTGTCCCTCGCCGCCGCGAGCCGGGGGTTGCGGCCGAACATCGACATCGACGCGGGACAACGGCGCGCCGACGCGCTGTTCCTGTGCGCGGTCACGCCGACGCTGCTGTGCGCGCTGCACCGCCTGCGCCGCCGCCGGGATCCGATCCCCCCGCGCGACGACCTCGGCTACGCGGCCGGCTACCTGTGGATGCTCACCGGCGATGTGGCGCCGACGGACCACGCGCGAGCGGTCGAGCAGTACCTGATCTCGACGATCGACCACGGCTTCAACGCCTCGACGTTCACCGCCCGCGTCGTCGCTTCCACCGGCGCCGACCTCGGCGCGTGCGTGGTCGCCGCGATCGGCGCGCTGAGCGGACCGTGGCACGGTGGTGCGCCGAGCAGGGCCCTCGCCCTGCTCGACGAGATCGGCACTCCCGACCGCATCGACGCGGTGGTGCGCCCGATGATCGAGTCCGGCGACAAGATCATGGGCTTCGGCCATGCCGTCTACAGGACCGACGATCCGCGGTCGGTGATGTTGCGCGACGTCGCCCGCCGCCTCGTCGCCCGTCTGCCCGACGACGATCCGCGACGCGGGCTGGTGGCCTTCGCGTCGGAGACCGAGCAGCACGTGCTCGACCTGCTCGACGAGCTCAAGCCTGGCCGCCGGCTGCGCACCAACGTCGAGTTCTACGCCGGCGTGGTGATGGAGGTGTGCGGGGTGCCGCGGCAGATGTTCACCCCGACGTTCGCCGCCAGCCGGGTGATCGGCTGGTGCGCGAACATCCTCGAACAGGCCGCGGACAACAAGATCATCCGGCCCAGCGCGCGCTACATCGGGCCGCCGCCGCCCGCCGCCGTTCAGGCGTTGGCCGGCTGATCCGCCGTCTCGCGACGCGGCTCGACGCGGTACTCGTCGAGGTCGGCGTGGCGGGTCGCGGCGAACATGTCGACGTTGCGGTACGGGAGGTTGACGACGATCCGGCCACGGTCGTTGCGGTAGTACGTCTGCATCCCCGGATGCGTCCAGACCATGTGCTCGTGGGCCTCGTCGATGCCGGCGTTGTAGACGTCGTGGACGTCCTGGCGGCACTCGACAGCGCCGAGGTCGTTGTCGAGCATCTTGCGGAGCACGTCCATCACGTAGTGCATCTGCATCTCGACGATGAAGATCAGGCTGCCGCCGTGGCCGGCCTGGGTGTTGGGTCCGTACAGGGTGAAGAAGTTGGGGAAGTCGGGGATCGTCAAACCGAGGTAGGCACGCGCGTCGTCGTCGTCCCACACCTCGCGCAGCGTGCGCCCGGAACGACCACGGGTCTCGTACGAGGTGATGAACCGCAGCACGTCGAAGCCGGTGGCGATGACGATCACGTCGAACTCGAACTCGGTCCCGTCGCCGAGGCGGACGCCGGTCGGGGTGATCTCGGTGATGCTGTCGGTGACCAGACGGACGTTGTCCTTCGTGAGCATCCTGAACCAGCCGTTGTCCATCAACATCCGCTTGCCGAACGGCGGGTACGGCGGCACGACCTTCTCGGCCAGATCGGCGCGGTCGCCGAGCTCGGACAGGATGTACTGGGTGAAGTACTCGCGGTGGGCGTCGTTGATCACGTTCAACGAACGCTCTGGATGCTCCCAGTTCGGGTCCTTGTGCAGCGCCGGGAAGATGCGGTCGTTGAACGTCCAGCCGAGGCGTACCCGGTACCAGCCGCGGTACAGCGGAACGTCGCGCAGCAGCGCGCGCAGCGGCTCCGGTACCAGCCGGCCGAACTGCTCGAACGGTGCCGCCCACTGGGTCGAGCGCTGGAAGATCGTCAGCGAGGCGACCTGGCCCTGGATGGCCGGGCCGGTCTGCATCGCGCTGGCGCCGTTGCCGATGATCGCCACCAGCTTGCCTGTCAGGTCGAGGTCGTCGGGCCATTGCGCGGTGTGGAACAGCGGCCCCTGGAAGCTGTCGAGGCCGGGGATGTCGGGGAACTTCAACGGGTTGAAGATCCCGACGCCGCTGATCACGACGTTCGGCCGCAGCACCTCGCGCGAGCCGTCGGCGTGGCGGACCGTGACCGACCAGCGCTGGGCCGGCTCGTCGTAGACGCACGTCTCGACCTCGGTCTGGAAGCTGACGTTGGGCCGCACGTCGAGCTGGTCGGCGACGTGCTCGAGGTAATCGTGCAGCTCGTCGCGCAGCACGAAGTACTTGGTCCAGTCGTAGCTGGCGAAGGAGTACGAGTAGAGGTGGTTGGGCGTGTCCACGCCGGCGCCGGGATAGCGGTTCTCCCACCAGGTGCCGCCGACGGTGGCGTTCTTCTCGATGATCCGGAACGGGATGCCGGCCCGCTGCAGGTTGTAGGCCGCGCACAGCCCGGACGCGCCGGCGCCGATCACGAGCACTTCGAACCCCTCGGGGACGTGGGTCGGCAGCTGCTCCGGCGGGACGACGGTATCGAGCCCCTGCACCTGCAGCTGAGCGGCGATCATCGGGCCGTACTCGGGCGGGACGGCCTCGCCCATCGCGCAGGAGAGCATCTCCACGAGCAGCTCGGACGACGGCTCGGGGATCGCCACAGGTCGCCCGGCGCGCCACGCGAGGATCGCTTCGAGCGCGGCCTCGCGGATCTCCTGCTGCACGGGCTCGGGGAGGCCGCCGGTGTCGTTGTCGCCCATCCCACGGGCGCGCGACGGCCGGTACGGCTGGTCCAGCCACCTGCGCTCGCCGGTCAGCTGGACCAGCACCATCAGCAGCGTCGGGACGTTGGCGACCGCCACCGCCTGCGCCCACTCCGCCGTATCGTCGGCCGCTCGTCCGGCGCTGCCGTTGCCGTTGGTTCGCTCGCTCACGTGATCCTCCTCTGTGATCGCCATCCGGCGACCGCTCGTCGGACCAGACCCCGGGAGCCGACATCCGCCAGTATCGCGACCGTGCAGCGCGATGTGGCAATGGGGACGATCGACGGCGACTACGAGGAGCGGTTCGCGCCGGTCATCGACGAGTTCGCGCGCAACTTCGACGAGCGCGGCGAGATCGGCGCTTCGCTGTGCATCACCCACGAAGGCCGCACCGTCGTCGACGTGTGGCGCGGCACGATCGATCTGCCGCAGAAGGCCGCCGCGTCCACCGACGACGCCCTGCGCCGGCCGTGGACCCGCGACACGATCTCTGTCGTGCACAGCTGCACCAAGGGCGCCACCGCGCTGTGCGCCCACGTCCTCGCCAACCAGGGCCTCCTCGACATCGAATCGCCGGTCGCCGAGTACTGGCCGGAGTTCGCGCAGATGGGCAAGGAGCGGGCGACGGTGCGGATGATGCTCGACCACTCGGTCGGGGTGCCCGTGTTCCGCGGCCCGGTGGAGCGCGGCGAGCTGTACGACTGGGGCCGCGTCGTCGCCCGCCTCGAGGCCGAGCCGCCGTTCTGGGAGCCGGGCACGCGCAACGGCTACCACATGATCAACTTCGGCTGGACCGTCGGTGAGATCGTCCGCCGCGTCTCGGGGCAGTCGCTCGGCGCGTACTTCCGCGAGGCGATCTGCGAGCCGCTCGGCATCGACTTCTGGATCGGCCTGCCCGAGGACCTCGAACCGCGGGTTGCGCCGCTCGCCCCGTACCTGCGTGCGAAGGGCGAGCCGTTGTCGCAGTTCCAGCTGACCCTGCTCAACGACCCGACCTCGGTCGCCGCGCTGGCCGTGAACAACATGGCCTCGACGAACTTCAACAAGCGCGACTACCACGCGGCGGAGATCGGGGGAGGTGGCGGGATCACCAACGCTCGCGGGCTGGCAAAGATGTACACCCCGCTCGCCCTCGGTGGCGGCGCGCTGGTCGACGCCGACCACCTGGCGCGGATGGCGCGCATCTCGGTGGCCACCAACGACGACGCCACCCTGCACATCGCCACCCGGTTCGCGCTCGGGTTCATGGTCTCGATGGACAACCGCGCCAAGGCCGAGAAGGACTCGGTGGTGCTCGGCGACGCAGCGTTCGGGCACGTCGGCGCCGGAGGCAGCATCGGCTTCGCCGACCCTGCGCTGGGGCTCGGCTTCGGCTACACGATGAACCGGATGGGCCCCGGCATCCTGCTCAACGAACGCGGTCAGTCCCTCGTCGACGCGACCTACGCCGTCCTGCGCACCTGACGTACCAGCGTCGTGCTCGCACGCGGTCGGGTTCCGGCTGGGTCACGACCGACGGCGCCTACAGTGCTCCGCGTGGCAGAGCACCGCGCAGCACGTACCACCGTGAGCCGTGAACAGCTCGCCGAGATGATCGGCAGCGGTGCGATCGACACGGTGGTGATGGCCTTCCCCGACCTGCAGGGGCGGATGACCGGCAAGCGCACCACCGGCAGGTTCTTCCTCGACCACGTCGCCGACGACGGCACCGAGAACTGCGACTACCTGATCGCCTGCGACCTCGACGACCAGCCGGTCGCCGGCTACCGCTTCGCCAGCTACGCACAGGGCTACGGCGACATGCTCGCCCGCGCCGACTGGTCGACGATACGGGTCACGCCCTGGGTGGACCGCACCGCGCTGGTGATCTGCGATCTGCACGACGTGCGCAGCGGGGAGCTGATCGAGGTCGCGCCGCGGACGATGCTGCGCCGCCAGGTGGAGGCCGCGACCACCGCAGGGTTCCTGCCGATGGTCGCCAGCGAGATCGAGTTCTACCTGTTCCACGACACCTACGACGAGGCTCACGCCAAGGGCTACCGCGGGCTGCGTCCACACTCGCCGTGGCTCGAGGACTACAACGTGCTGCAGACCACGAAGGACGAGTACGTGATCGGCGCGATCCGCCGCGGCCTCGAGGCCGCCGGTGTGCCGGTCGAGTTCTCCAAGGGTGAGGCGGGACGTGGCCAGCACGAGATCAACCTCGACTACGCCACTGCAGTGGAGATGGCAGACCGCAACCTCGTCTACAAGACCGCGGCGAAGGAGATCGCCCACTTCAACGGCCGGTCGGTGAGCTTCATGGCCAAGTACGACTTCGACGACACCGGGTCGAGCTGCCATGTGCACTCCAGCCTGTGGTCGCCGGACGGCAGGACGCCGGTGTTCGCCGGCGACGGTCCGTTGCAGATGAGCGAGACGTTCCGCCACTACCTCGCCGGGTTGATCGCCACGGCACGCGACTTCAGCCTGTTGTGGGCGCCGACGGTGAACAGCTACAAGCGCTTCCAGCCCGGCTCGTGGGCGCCGACGGGGGTCGGCTGGGGAGTCGACAACCGCACGCTCGGCTACCGGGTGGTCGGCCATGGCGCGGGGATGCGTGTCGAGTGCCGGATCCCCGGTGCCGATGCCAACACCTACTTCGCGTTCGCCGGGCAGATCGCCGGCGGGCTCTACGGCATCCGTCACGGGCTCGAGCTCGGCGAGCCGCTCACCGGCAACGGCTACGACGCGCCGGACATCGCGCGGATCCCGTGGAACCTGCCCGACGCGATCGGACTGTGGGAGCGATCGGCGATCGCCAGGGAGTGCTTCGGCGACGACGTGCACCACCACATCCTGACCATGGCGCGTGCGGAATGGGAGGCGTTCAACCGCACCGTCACCGACTGGGAGCTGCGCCGCTACTGGGAACGGATCTGACGCTCCGCCCGACGCCGTGGCGAGGCGACGGTCACACCTCGAACTGGACGAGCACCGGCAGGTGGTCGCTGAGCTCGGCCCAGTGCGGTCCGCCGGGGGGCGAGTGCACCTCGATGGCGACGGCCGCCGCGGGGACGAGCACCGCGTCGATGCGTTGCAGGGGAACAAGCGCGGGGCTCGTCGGGGGGCCGGGCGGATCCACCAGTCCCCGTGCCGCGAAGACGTCGAGCGTCGTGCGCTCGTCGGCCGCGTTGAGATCGCCGGCGACCACGGCCGTCGGCGCGCCATCGGCGAGCATCTGCGCGGCGACGATCGTCGCCTGCGCGGCGCGGACGGTCGCGTCGTCGGTGGTGAGGTGGACGTCGTAGATCCGCAGCGCGTCGTCACCGCGCTGCACGGTCGCAGCGATGACGACGCGGCGCCGGTAGCTGAGCCGGCGCACGCCGGGGGTGAGGCAGGCCCGCCACACGTCCGCCGGCGGATCATGTGAGAGCACGGCGATCCCCTCTGCGCGCCACCACAGCAGCGGGCTCCACGGGTTGTGCTTGAACGCCCAGGCGTGGTGCCAGCCGAGCCGCCTCGCGAGGCGACGGGCCTGGCCGTTGCGTACCTCCTGGAGGGCGACGACGTCCGGCTCGGCGCGGCGCAGCACGTGGGCGAGGAGTCGCTCGTCGGGGAGTGCCGCGCCGCGCACATTCCACGTCAGCACCCGCCACCTCGTCACGGCTGCAGTTTCGCAAGGCTCGGCTACGTTGCCTCGCCATGGATCGTCTGGCGGGCAAGGTGGCGTTGATCACCGGGGGAGCGTCCGGCCTCGGCCGGGTCGGCGCCGAGCGGTTCGCGAGCGAGGGGGCGGCCGTCGTCATCGCCGATCTCGCCGACGGCGACGAGACGGTGGAGGCGATCGCCGCGGCCGGCGGGGAGGCGTCGTACGTTCGCTGCGACGTCACGGACGAGGAGTCGGTGCGCAGCGCCGTCGAGCACACCGTCGAGGTGTTCGGTGGGCTGCACGTGCTGTACAACAACGCCGGGGTGATGATCGGCGACGACGACGACCCGGTGTCGACCCCGATCGAGACGTACCGGCGGACGATGGACATCAACGTGCTCGGCACGCTGCTCGGCTGCCGCTGTGCGATCCCGGCGATGCTCGCCGGCGGAGGCGGCTCCATCGTCAACGTCGCCTCGTTCGTCGCGCACATGGGCGCGGCGACACCGCAGATCGCCTACACGACGTCGAAGGGCGCGGTGCTCGCCATGACGCGCGAGATCGCGGTCGTCTACGCCCGCCAGGGCATCCGCTGCAACGCGCTGTGCCCCGGGCCGGTGATGACCCCGATGCTGGCCAAGTTCCTCAGCGACGACGCCAAGCGCCAGCGGCGGTTGGTGCACATCCCGATGGGGCGCTTCGGTGACCCGGGCGAGATCGCCAGCGGCGCGCTGTTCCTGGCGAGCGACGAGTCGAGCTGGATGACCGGGCAGTCACTGATCATCGACGGCGGGATCACCGCCGCCTACGTGACACCGGAGTGAGCGCGCCGACCACCGACCTGCGCGCTGCCGTCGAGGCCGCGCTCGGCCAAGGGGTGATGGCGATGGACGTCGTGCACGGCGGCGACGTCGCCGCGGCGTTCCGCGTCGATCTCGCCGACGGGCGCCGGGTGTTCGCGAAGACGCATCCGCACGCGCCTCCGGGTTTCTTCACGACCGAGTCGCGCGGTCTGTCGTGGCTGCGCGACGCGGGTGCGGTGCCGGTGCCCGACGTGCTCGCTGTCGCCGACGAACCCGTGCCGCTGCTGGTGCTCGAGTGGATCTCCGCAGGCAGGGCCGTCCCGGCGACGGAGGCCGACCTCGGCGCGGCGCTGGCGCGGCTGCACGCCACCGGCGCACCGAGCTTCGGCCGCGAGGACCGTCGTACGACGGGCAGTCGCGGGTTGCCGAACGATCCGCAGCCGACGTGGGCGGAGTTCTACGCGACGTGCCGGTTGCGGCCACTCGCCCGCCTCGCCGCCGAGGCAAGGGCGTTGCCCGCCACGGCGATCGACCGCCTCGAACGCCTCGCCGGCGACCTCGCCCGCTTCGACGACGGGCAGCCGCCCTCGCGCCTGCACGGCGACCTGTGGGCCGGGAACCGTCTCATCGACCTGCACGGTCGCAGCTGGCTGATCGACCCGGCAGCGCACGGCGGGCACCGCGAGTTCGACCTGGCGATGATGCGCTTGTTCGGTGGGTTCACGCCTGCCTGCTTCGCCGCGTACGCGGAGGTGGCGCCGCTGGCCGACGGCTGGCAGGACCGGGTCGCGCTGCACCAGATCGCACCGCTCGCCGTCCACGCGATCAAGTTCGGTGGCGGCTACGTGGCCGCCGCCGTCGCGGCGATCGAACGCTACTGATGCGGGCCGGCGCGGCGCCGTGACCGTGAACGTTCACGATGGCGCCGAGTCAGGCGCGGCCGGTCGGTGGAACGGCGGTCTGCGTCCTCCCACAGACGGGACGTCCGCTCTGTGGGAGGACACCGACCGAGGGGCGCGCGTCTGCAGTCGCGGCACCGGATCGCTCGTGCCCTCGTGAACGGCAAGACTGGCGGGAATGGCTGCGGTCGCGTTCATCGGTCTCGGGGTGATGGGCACTCCGATGGCCCGTCATCTTGCCGCAGCCGGTCACCGGGTCACCGTCTACAACCGCACGCCGACGAAGGCGTTGGCGTGGGTCGCGCTGTACGGCAACAGGGCGTCGCCGACCCCACGCGAGGCCGCTGAGGGCGCCGAGCTGGTGTTCGTCTGCGTGGGCAACGACAACGACGTGCGCGACGTGGCGTACGGCACCGATGGGCTGCTGGCCGGAGCAGGTGCGGGCGCGGTGCTCGTCGACCACACCACGGCGTCGGCGGATCTGGCCCGCGAGCTCGCTGCGGCGTGCACGGAGTGCGGCGTCGGGTTCGTCGACGCGCCGGTCTCCGGTGGACAGGCGGGAGCCGAGAACGGGCAGCTGACGGTGATGTGCGGCGCCGACGACGCAGCGTTCTACGAGCTCGCTGCGCCGGTGATCGGCGCCTACGCCAAGGCCACCGCGCTGATGGGCGGGGCGGGGTCGGGCCAGCTGACGAAGATGGTCAACCAGATCTGCATCGCCGGCGTCGTGGAGGGCCTCGCGGAGGGGATCAACTTCGCCAAGCGCGCCGGTCTCGACCCCGACCAGGTGATCGACGTGATCCGCCACGGCGCGGCGCAGAGCTGGCAGATGGAGAACCGCAGCGCGACGATGGCCCGCGGCGAGTTCGACTTCGGGTTCGCTGTCGAGTGGATGCGCAAGGACCTCGGCATCGTCCTCGACGAGGCCCGCCGCAACGGGGCGCGGCTGCCGTTGACGGCGCTGGTCGACCAGTTCTACCTCGCGCTCGTCAACAAGGGCGGGCGGCGGTGGGACACGAGCAGCCTGATCCAGCTGCTCACCGACGAGTGACGGTTCCGGAACTGCCCGACCCGACGGACATGGACGACCTGACCGACCCGGACCTGACCGACCCGGACGGGGACGACGCGGACGGCGACGACCCGCTGGCGAACATCGCCTGGCACGCCCTCACGACGACCCACGCCGGCTTCGCCCAGGGCACGGGGCTGGCCCGCCGTTACGACCCGCAGGTCTCGGTCTTCGCGGCGATGGCCGACGACTCGCCGGCGGCGTGGGCCGAGCTCGCCGAGCTCGTCGGACCCGGCGGGGTCGCCGTGCTGTTCCGCGCCGCGCCCATCGAGCCTCCACCCGGTTGGTCGAACGTCGGCGGCGGGCAGGGGCACCAGATGGTGCTCACCGGCACGTTGTCTCCCGCAGCGGAGGTGCACGGGCTGCGCGATCTCGACGACGGCGACGCGCCGGCGATGGGCGAGCTCGTCGCGTTGACCGAGCCCGGCCCGTTCCGGCCGCGGACCCACGAGCTCGGTGGCTACGTCGGCATCGTCGGCGCCGACAGCTCCGGCGCAGAGCGGCTGCTGGCGATGGCCGGGCAGCGGCTCAGCCTGCCGGGCTTCACGGAGATCAGCGCGGTGTGCACGCATCCCGACGCGCGCCGACGCGGCTACGCCGAGGTCGTCACCGCCACCGTGGCGCAGCGCCTCCTCGACCGCGGGATCACCCCGATGCTGCACGTCGCCCACACCAACGACAACGCGCGGAGCCTCTACCTGCGGATGGGCTTCACCATCCGCCGCACGACCGAGTTCGCCGCGGTCCGCTGGTCGCGATCGCCGGTCTCGACCGGCTGAGGCGACCACCATGTCCGCGTCTACCAGGACAGCGGGAGGCGGTCGACGCCGCGGATCGTCAGCCGGTCGCGCCAGTGCGGGTCGCCGGCGAGGTGCAGGCCCGGGAAGCGGCGGATGACGGAGGAGATCGCCACGGTCGCCTCGAGCTTGGCCAGCGAGGCGCCGAGGCAGTAGTGGATCCCTGCGGAGAAGGCGAGGTGCCGGCCGGCGTTCGGCCGGTCGAGGCGCAGCGTCTCCGGATCGTCGAACATCGCCGGATCGTGGTTGGCGGAGCCGAGGATCGTCATCACCGTCGTGCCCGCCTCGACGTCGACGTCGCCGAAGCGCACATTGCGCATCGGGATCCGCACGGTCTGCTGGACGGGCCCGTCGAAGCGCAGCAACTCGTCGATCGCGGTGGCGTCGAGCGAACGATCGTCGCGCCAGCGACTGAGTTGATCGGGGTGGCGGAGCAGGGCGAGCAGGCCGTTGCCGATCAGGTTGACGGTCGTCTCGTGGCCGGCGACGTAGAGCAGCACGACGAAGGAGATCAGCTCGGCCGGGCTGAGCCGGTCGCCCGCCTCCTCGACCACCAGCAGCTTCGAGAGCAGGTCGTCGCCGAGGTGATCGCGTCGCTCCGCGATCACCTCGCGCAGGTACCCGCCGAGCGACTGCACCGCCGCTTCCGCGTTGGTCAACGTCACGTCGTCGGCCGTCGGCTCGAGCGCGGCGGTCAGCGTCTGCGACCACTCGCGGATCTCCGTCTCGCGCTCGGTCGGCATGCCCAGCAGCTCGGAGATCACCAGGAACGGCACCGGGAAGGCGAGCTCGTCGACGAGCTCCATCGAGCCGTGCGCAGCGGCACTGTCGAGGATCCCGTCGACCAGCTGTGTGATCCGCGGGCGGAGACGTTCGATCGCGGACGGCGTGAACGCCAGCGACACCAGGCGCCGGAGCCGGGTGTGGTCCGGCGGGTCGAGGTTGAGGATGTTCTTGGCGGCCGAGCCGTCCTCACGACGCTGACGAAGCCGGTCCCGGCGCATCTCCCGTGCCGGGTTCGCGGTCAGCGTGGCGTTGGCCTCCACGTCGCGGGAGAAGTCGTTGTCGCGCAGGGTGCGGGCGACGTCCTCATAGCGGGAGAGCACGACGAAGCCGAACGGCGAGACGTGCACGGGCTCGGTCTCGCGCAGTCGGGCGTAGGACGGGTATGGATCGGCGCGGAACGCCGGATCGAACGGGTTGAACGGTGGCGTTGCGTCGGTGGTGCTCATGATCAGGTGCTGGTGAAGCGGGAGAGGTCGGGCTTGCCGGCGGCGCGGTCGGCGGCCCACTGCTGCAGGCTCGCCTCGAGCTGGTCGTCGTGCGTCGCCGCCGCCCACTGCTTGGGCAGCGCGGGGAAGGAGTAGTCGCCGATGTCGGCCGGGCGATAGGCCTGTTCCCTTCGCGCCATCGCCGCCGCGATCGCCGGGGCGAGGCGCTGCGCCTTGGCCCGCACCTGCGATTCGTCTCGCTCGACGAACTCGGGCAGCACCTCCTTGCCGAAGATCTCGATCGCCTCCATGATGTGCTCGTGGCGGTTGCGGCCCGCCTGGAGCACGAAGATCACCTGGTCGACGCCCGCCTCCTCGAACCGGCGCAGGTACTCGCGGACCTGGTCGGGCGTGCCGACGCTGCCGCGCAGTCCCCGCGTGTCGCCGGCGGCCTGCTTGGCCCCGAGCCGCTCGGTGCGCACAGCCGCCGCGATCGCCTCGGGGTCGTAGCCCTGCGCGGCGCGGCGGTCGATGAACTCCGCCCAGACGTCGCTCCTGGCCGGCTTGTGCTCACCGAAGACGTAGTAGTGGCCGAGCGAGTAGCCGAAGAAGTTGGCGCCCTCTGCGCCGCGGCGGATCGCCTCGTCCTCGTCGTGGTGGAGCATCATCGGGCTGACGCAGGCGACCTGCGGGTTGGTCGCGAAGCCGACGGGCACGCACGACTCGGCGAACACCTTCTCGTACTCGGTCACCCAGTTGACCGCTTCCTCGGGGTCGATGAACGCGAACGTCAACGCCCCGATCCCCTTCTCCGCGGCGAGCAGGATCGTCTCGCGACGTGAGCAGGCGACCCACAGCGGTGGGTGCGGCGTCTGCACCGGCTTGGGGATGACGTTGCGCGGCGGCATCTGCACGTACTTGCCGTCGACACCGGTGAACGGCACCTCGGCCATGCACCGCACCGCTGTCTCGAGGCCCTCCAGCCAGGCCTCGCGCTTGTCCGCAGGGTTGAGCCCGAACCCGCCGAGCTCGGCCTCGCTCGACGACTCGCCGCTGCCGAACTCGACCCGGCCGCCCGACACGAGGTCGAGCATCGACACCCGCTCGGCGGTGCGCGCCGGGTGGTTGAACTGCGGCGCGGTGAGGATGATCCCGTGGCCGAGGCGCATCCGCGTGGTCCGCTGGCTGCACGCGGCGAGGAACACCTCGGGCGCCGACGAGTGGCTGTACTCCTCGAGGAAGTGGTGCTCGACCTCCCAGACGTACTGGATGCCCAGCGAATCGGCGTACTCGACCTGGTCGAGGGCGTCCTGGATCAGCCGGTGCTCGCCGTCGTCACCCCACGGCCGGCCCATCTGGTGCTCGTAGAAGATCCCGAACTTCATGGACATGATGTAAACCCGTGTGTATACATGTGTCAATGTCTGCCGGGATCCGAGCTGCGCCGACGCGGCGGATGCCGCGCGCC
>JBBQTN010000155.1:0-12850 GCA_038213195.1 Acidimicrobiales bacterium
AGCACCCCCACGACGTCCGTCGGCGATGCCAGCCGGTAGCGCGCTGCAGTCGGTCCCGGTCCGACCTTGACCCCGATCTCGTCGGGACCGAGCGCTTCGAACGCGGTATCGTCGGAGAGGTCGTCGCCGAAGAACACAAGCCCGGCCGGACGCAGCCGGGCGCGCAGCTGTGCCAGGGCGATGGCCTTGGTGTGGTGGCGCACGGCGACCTCGTACACCTGGTGACCTTCGTGCACGTGGACCCGGCGGTCGGTCGAGAACGCGGCCCTCGCGGCGGCAAGCGCCTTCGACGCCTCGTCGGGCGTGGCGTTGCGCACGTGCAGCGCGGCGGCGAACGGCTTGTGCTCGACGCGCGCGTTCAGCGTCGTCGCGGCGATCGCGTCGAGCGTCGCCGCCACACCGGCGAGCCGTTCCACCTCCGCCTCCTCGAGTGGTGGGCTGTGCTCCATCTCGGCGCCGTGCGAGCCGACGAGGTGCAGCGTCGGCGGCAGCGCGAACTGGTGGATGAGCTCGTCCAGCGATCTGCCGGAGACGACGGCCACCTCCACGCCGTCGAGGTCGGCGAGTCGCAGCAGCGCGGGGAGTGCGTCCGGCGCGAGACGGGCCTGCTCAGGGCGGGGGGCGATCGGCGCGAGCGTGCCGTCCACGTCGGTCGCCAGCAGCAGCGGTCGTGGACAGGCTGTGACCGCGTCGGCCACGTCCGCCGGGTCGTCGAACGTGCCGCCGCGATCAGCCACGCGGGACGAGGCGTTGCAGGAACGAGGCGGCCCAGTGCTGCGCGTCGTTGGCGACGAGCGCGTCATGCAACGCGGACATGCGCCGCGCTGCCTCCTCGCGTGGCATCGAGATCGCCGTCTCCAACGCCTCGACGAGCGCGTGCGGGTCGTGCGGGTTGACGATCACCGCGTCGCTGAACTCGTCGGCCGCGCCGGCGAACTCGCTGAGCACGAGCACCCCGTCTACGCCCCCTCGCGCCGCCACGAACTCCTTGGCGACGAGGTTCATCCCGTCGCGCAGTGGGGTCACGACCATCACGTCGGCAGCAAGGTACAGCGCGATCAGCTGGTCCAGCGCGAGGCTGCGGTGGAGGTAGTGCACCGCGGGGTAGCCGAGCGTGGCGAACTCGCCGTTCACCGCGCCGACGAGCTGTTCGATGTGCTCGCGCTGGGCGAGGTAGTCACCGACGTTCTCCCGGCTCGGCACAGCGATCTGGACGAGCACCAGATCGGGGCGCCGGCGGACGTCGCTGCCCTCGGCATGGTTGCGGAGCAGCTCGCCGAACGCGGCCAAGCGCTCGCCGATGCCCTTCGTGTAGTCGAGCCGGTCGACGCCGAGCAGCACCGTCGGCGGGTCGCCGAGCCGGCCGCGGATCTGCGTCGCAGCCTCGATCGTGTCGGCCCGGGCCGCGGTCGTGGCGATCTCGGCGATGTCGATCGACACCGGGAACGCGCCGACCTGCACGGTGCGCCCGGCGGTGGTGAGCAGGTCGTCGTCGACGACCTCGGCGCCGACCAGCCGCTGGGCGAGGGCAACGAAGTTCTCGGCGGCGACGCGCCGCTGGAACCCGATCAGGTCTGCGCCGAGCAAACCGTGGAGCACCTCCTCGCGCCACGGGAAGCGCATGAACAGCTCTTGTGGCGGGAACGGGATGTGCAGGAAGAAGCCGATCCGCAGGTCCGGCCGGAGCTCACGGAGCATCGCCGGGACCAGCTGCAGCTGGTAGTCGTGCACCCACACCACTGCGCCCTGTGCCGCGACGGCCGCCGTTCGCGCCGCGAAGCGGGCGTTGACCTCGGTGTAGATCCGCCAGTCGTCGCCGTCGTAGGTGGAGGCGCGCAGCGCGTCGTGGTAGAGCGGCCAGATCGCGTCGTTGGAGATGCCGTCGTAGAAGCCGCGGACCTGTTCGGCCGTGAGCATGATGCTGGCCACGTCGATCCCGTCGGTGGCGAACTCCGCCTCGGGCTCGTCGGGGGTGCCCGCCCAGCCGATCCACAGCGCGGCGGTGGGGCGGAGGAAGCCGAGCAGGGCGCGCACGAGGCCACCCGGGCTCGACCTCCATTCGCCGTCGACCAGCGCGACGGGCAGCCGGTTGGCGACGACGACCAGCTGGTGGCCGCCGACGGCATCCGGCCGCTCGTGCTGGTCGGACGTGCTCGCCGCCTCGCTCCGGTCCCCAGACATCTGGACACGACAGTAACGGGGCCTCCGCCGTGCACGGTGGCCGGAGCACTCGCCCGCTCGACACTCGGAAGCGGCGGTCCCTCGGCCAAGATCGGCTGATGGCCCTCAAGGATTCCGTCGCACTGGGGATGTCGTTGCCGCACCGGTCGCCGGACCCGATCCCGGAGGCCGTCGTGCGCCACGTGGCCGAGCGCGCCGACGAGCTCGGCTTCCAGGACCTGTGGGTCACCAACAACACCGTCGACGAGATCGGGTGCTTCGACTCGATGACGGTGCTCACCTATGCCGCCGCCCTGACAAGGCGCATCCGCCTCGGCGTGTCGGTGATGGTCCTGCCGACCTACCACCCTGTGCACGTCGCCCATGTCGTGGCGACGCTGGACCACCTCTCCGGAGGGCGGGGGACGCTCGGCGTCGGGCTCGGACGGGTCGAGGAGTACGAGCTGTTCCAGGTGCCAGCGGCGCGACGGGTGCGCCGGTTCACGGAGTCCGTCGATCTGATCCGCGCTCTGTGGGCCGGCGACCAAGTCACCTACGACGGCGAGATCTACTCGGCTCGCGGCGCGAGCCTCGGGACCCGCCCCGTGCAGCAGCCCGGCCCGCCGATCTGGCTGGGCAGCTTCCACCCCGATGCGTTGCGCCGGGCGGCGCGCCTCGGCGACGGCTGGATGGGCGCCGGTGGGTCGAGCGCCGCGTCGTTCGCCGAGGCCGTCCCGCGGCTGCGCGCCGCGCTCGAGGCCGAGGGACGCGATCCGGCCGGGTTCCCGATCTCCAAGCGGGTGTTCCTCTCGGTGCACGACAGGGGCGAGACGGCGAGGGCCGAGGTCGAGCGGTGGTTCACGGAGGCCTACAGGAACCCGGCGCTGACCGACCATGCCGGGCTGTTCGGCACACCCGACGACATCGGCGAACAGCTCGAGGCGCTCGTCGCGGCCGGCGCCAGCCACCTCCTCCTCAATCCGGTCACCCGCTACGAAGAGCAACTGGGAGCACTCGCCGCGATCACCGGGCTGGCATGACGGTCATCGGTTCATCGATCCGGCCCGGGTGGTGCGCCGGCGGGGCGGTCCTGCAGATGGCGGTGAGCAGACCGCGGAGATGTCCGCACATCGGCGTGGTGCCGATGAGCAGCACCTACCGGGTTGTCGAACGCGAGCCGGCAGCTGCGCGAGCTCAGCGCGGCGGAAGGCTCAGAGCCATTCGCGCTTGCGGAACAGGACGTACAGCACACCCGACAGGACGGCCATCAGCACGGCCGACACGACGACACCCCACTCCTGGCCGAAGCCGGGATACGGGACGTTCATGCCGTAGAAGCCGGTGATCAACGTCGGCACCGCAACGATCGCGGCCCAGCTGGTGACCTTCTTCATCACCTGGTTCTGGCGGTAGTCGCGCAAGCTGATGTTCGTCTCGACGATCGTGCTGACCAGGTCGCGCAACGCATCGCTCGATTCGGCGACGCGCAGGATGTGGTCGTACACGTCCTGGAAGTACGGGTACAGGCTCTCGGCCACCGCCGAGTGCTCGCGGCGCATCAACCCGCTGACCGCCTCGCGCATCGGCACCACGAGACGGTGGAAGCGCACGAGTGCCCGGCGCATCTCGAACCAGTGGCGCTGCTGCTTCGGATCGAGTGGCCGCTCGGAGAAGATCCCCTCGCTGACCTCGTCGTAGAAGTCGTCGAACGCCTGCACCGCGTCGAAGTAGCCGTCGACGATCACGTCGAGCAACCCGTACAGCAGGAAGCTGACGCCGAGCTTGGCGAGATCGGCGGAACGGTCCCAACGCTTGACCACCGCGTCCATCGAGAAGCCCTCGTCCTTGCGGACGGTGATCAGCCACCGCTCGTTGATGAACGCGTCGATCTCGGTGTCGGCGAGCTCGCCGCTGTCGGCGTCGACGCGCACCGCGTGCGACGAGAGGAACAGGTGGGACTCGTAGTGGTCGAGCTTCGGCCGCTGATGCTCGCCGAGCGCGTCCTCGACGGCCAGCTCGTGCAGGCCGAGCTCCGCGGCTAGCTCGTGGAGGTCGTCTTTGGACGGGCCACAGAAATCGACCCACACGACGATGTCGGGCTGCGCGAGGTGCTCGGACACCTCCGAGACCGGGAAACCCTCCGAATCGAGGACGCCATTGCGATACGCCCGGGTGTGCGGACCGCCGATCATCCGCGCGGCTCCGGCGGCGCCACGCTGAGGCCGACCACGCCGTGCGCGGCGATGCTGGCGGCCACGAAGCCGCTCGCCTTCATCGCTTCGACGAACTCGCGCAGGTAGCCGAAGCCGGCCTCGTCGCGCCCGCGCGGAGTGCCCATCGCCTGTTGCACAGAGGAGAACCCCCCGTCGAGCAAGCGGGACCCCGGCAACCGTTGCGCCGTCGTCAGCAGGGCGGGACGCAACCCGGCCAGCGCGTCGAGGCCCTGCTCGACGAACACCTCGAGCGAGCCGGCCAGCGTCGGTGAGCGCACGAGCTCGGCGTGGCGCAGGTTGCGCTCGAGCCACAGGTCGTACGCCGCGCGCGGCGCCGACGCGATCCGCACTCCCGGCCTGTCGACCTCGTCGACGGACGTGATCGGCGAGCCGGCCGGGACGAGGTACGTGCACTCGATCTCGCAGTATGCGGCGGTGAACGCGATGGCCTCGGCCCGAGCCGGTTCCGCTCCGATGTTGCCGATGTCCCAGGCATCCGACGTGGCGTCGTCAGCGAGATCGCCCGGCGACTTGTAGCCGCGCAGCTCGATGCCGAGGCCGAGCCGCCGCGCCAGCTCGCGGGCCATGTCCGGTGACACGCCCGCCGGGTTCCCGTCCGGCTCGGAGCCAGTCACGAGCAGGAAGTTGCTGAGGTTGATCGCGGCACGGAGCACACCGGTCGGAGCGAGGGCCGCGACGGCGGCGGGCGATGGAGCGGCCAGAGCGATGGCCTCAGCATATGGAGGGTGGCCGGCCCCGCCCCTGCCGAGCGCTCGGCGTGACCGGCGTCGGCGGACCGACGACGTCACGTGCCACGGCTCGTGACGGTCGTCGGCACGGCGCGCTCGTGGCGCGGCGACCTCCGGCTGATACCGTCCGCCGAGAGGGGAACAGCCGGGGGTGATCATGCCGGGGGTGATCGAGAGCGACATGGTGCGGCTCACAGGGCCGGTCGACATCTTGGTGACCCTCGGGCTCACGTTGCCGAGCATCAGCGACGCGCAGATCGAGGACATCCGCCGCGCCGCGCCCGCCGGCACCAGCGTGCGCGTCGCCGAGACGATGCGCGACGCGGTGGGCGCGGCCGGCGACGCGGAGGTGATCCTCGGGTTCATCCCGAAGCCGCTGTTCGTCGCCGCACCGAAGCTGCGTTGGGTGCATTGCATCGCCTCCGGCATGGACATGTTCCTCTACCCCGAGATGAAGGCCAGCCCCGTCGTGCTCACGGGCGAGAAGGGCCTCGTCGGCGGGCACCTCGCCGACACGGGCTTCGGCCTCCTCCTCGCGCTCACCCGCCAGATCGGCACGGCGATCCGGCTCGGCCCCGACGGCTGGAACCGCCGCGAGGCGATGCGGATGGTCGAGATCGAGCTCGAGGGCCTGACCATGGGCGTGGTGGGCTTCGGCGGCACCGGTCGGGCGATGGCTCGGCGCGCGGTGGCGTTCGGGATGCACGTCATCGCCTGCGATGTGATGGCGGTCGCGCCGTCAGACGGGGTCGCCGAGGTCTGGACGATGGACCGCCTCGACGACCTCCTCGCCGGCAGCGACGTCGTCGCCATCGGCGCACCGCTGACCGACGAGACCCGTCACCTGTTCGACGACGCGCGGTTCGCAGCGATGCGACCGGGCGCGCTGCTGGTCAACGTGACCCGCGGCGAGATCGTCGATGGCGATGCCCTCGTACGGGCGTTGGGCGGCGGCAAGCTCGGTGGGGCAGCGCTCGACGTGTCCCCGATCGAGCCGCTGCCGCCCGACCATCCCCTGTGGACGTTCGACAACGTGGTCATGACACCGCACACCGCAGGCGCGTCGCAGCTGCGCGGGCCGCGCAACATCGCCCGCTTCTGCGACAACCTGCGGCGCGCCGGGGCGGGCGAACCGCTCATCGGTGTGGTCGACAAGCAGCTCGGCTACTGAACCGGGCTACCAAACCAAGAGGAGGATCCATGCGGTACTACTCGTGCGACTCCCACGTCGTCGAGCCGGCATCGGTGTTCGACGGCTTCGAGGCGCGGTTCGGGTCACGCGCCCCGCGCATCGACAGCGTCCCCGGCAAGGGCGAGTTCATCGTCCTGCCCACGGCCGGGCGCATCCCGGTCGGCCGTCTGGGCATCGCCGGGCACCGCCTCGACGATCCCGAGACGGACGCGCTGATCGCGCGCGGCTACGCCGGGCTCAACCCAGGCGTGCTCGACCCGGTCGCCCGCCTCGAGGAGCAGCGCATCGACGGGATCGTCGGCGAGGTGATGTACCCGAGCCTGAACATGTTCTCGTTCGCCGGGCTCGACTCCGACGTCAAGAGCGCTGTGTTCGCCAAGCACAACGACTACATCGTCGACTACTGCTCGGTCGCGCCGGAGCGCCTCGTCGGCATCGGTTGCCTGCCGATCCCGGATGTTGATGCCGCGCTCGCCGAGCTGGAGCGGGCCACGGCGCGCGGCGTGCGCGGCTTCATGGTGCCCGCCCACGTCGACCCAGAACGCCCGTACCACCACCCCGACTACGACAGGTTCTGGGCGGCGGTGCAGGCGACCGGTGTGCCGCTGACGATGCACATCTTCACCGGCACCGATTGGCTCACCGGCCTGGCGGAGCACTGGGGAGCGCCGGGTTCGACGATCAAGGGCTACACGCTCGCCCACACGTCGGTCGCCAACACGCTCGTCGACCTGATCTGCGGCGGGGTGTTCGAGCGGTTCCCCGACGTGCGCGTCGTCGTCTCCGAGTTCGAGACCGGCTGGGTCTCGCACTTCCTACGCCGGCTCGACCACGCGATCTACCGCACGCCGAAGTTCGCCGTCGACTACCTGACGATGAAGCCGAGCGATTACTTCCATCGCAACGTGTCGATCACCTTCGAGGACGACCCCGACGGGATCGCCACCCGCCACTCGATCGGCGTGCGCAACCTGTGCTGGGGCAACGACTACCCCCACCACGACTCGATCTGGCCGAACTCGATGACCGTGCTGGAGAAGATCATGACCGGCGTCCCGGCCGACGAGGTCGAGCGGATGTGCTTCTCCAACGCCGTCGACCTGTACAAGATCGACGTCGCCAAGCTCCCGGCCTGACATCACGTCAGCCGCGCCTCAGCGAGCCTGTCACTTGCTCGCAGGTGGCGCCGGCCGCTGTACATCGCCGGGGCGCCGGGCGGTGTGGGGATCGATGTGATGTCGGCGAAGCCGGCGCCGGCGAGGGCCGCGTGGGCGTCGGACGCTGTGATTGCTGTGCCTCCGGCGAGCACGGTCTGCCAGCGGGTGACGGCAGCGCCGAGGTCATCACCTTCGAGCCTGCCGGCGGCGACGACGACCCATCCGCCGGGGCGCAGCGCACGATGGATGCTGGCCAGCGCACGGTCGAACACCGAGGGCGGGATGAACG
Source organism: Acidimicrobiales bacterium (assembly GCA_038213195.1). Lineage (GTDB taxonomy): Bacteria > Actinomycetota > Acidimicrobiia > Acidimicrobiales > Ilumatobacteraceae > JAODBQ01. The sequence goes on from JBBQTN010000155.1 coordinate 7,761, forward strand.
GCGCCGGGATCCACGCCAGGTCGTACTGCTCGACGTCGTCGAGGTCTTCGATGCCTTGAAGGCGGACCTCGAAGCGGTCGTCGAGGCGACGCGCGGCGATCCTCGCCCGGGCCAACTCGATGGCTCGCGGCATGACATCCAAGCCGACCACGTTCGCCGAGGGGAGCGCATCCGCGAACGCTGCGCCCAGATCGCCGACGCCCGTGCCGACGTCGAGGAACCGGCCGCCATCGCGGAACCGCTCGGCAAGCCCGGCGAGGCTGCCGACGGCGATCGTCGCCAGCATCCTTCCACCGAGCGCGGAGGCCCGTCCCTGGGCGATCAGCGTCTCGTCGTCGTTGGCCGCCCATCCCGAGCCGGTGACCCTGGGCAGGATGCCGGTGACTGTCGCGATCTGGCGCACCATCGACGTGGTTGCATCGGCGCGCACGGTTGCGGGCACGAGTGTCATCAACTCGGCCAATCCCGGCGTCAGTTCGAACCCGTCACCGTCGTGGGTCAGCAACCCGACTGCGACGAGCACGTGCGCGGCGGCAACGTCCTCGTCCGAGGTCGATGGCGCTCGGTCGGCATCGAGCAGGCTGGTGGCACACAGGCGACTGATCGCCGCCAGCGCCCATGCGGCCTGCTCCAGTGTGGCGATGAGCGCGGCCGCATCGGCCGGCGTGGCCACCACGCGCGGTGCGGTCGAGAGATCAACGCTGCCGTCGACTGCGGATGGACTGGTCATGTGCTGCTCCTCGGGGCGGTGTCGAACACCCAGGGTGTTTCGATACGCCGTAACGTAACATCGTTGCGTTACGCTGTCCAATGTGGGACGACCGATCCAGCACAACGATCACACCCGCGCCGTGCTGCTCGATGTCGCCGAGGCATTGCTCGCCGAGCACGGTGCCGACGCGCTCTCGGTGCGCGCGGTGGCGCACGGCGCCGGCACCTCCACGCGGGCTGTGTACAGCGTCTTCGGTGCCAAGGAAGGGATGTTGGGCGCACTCGCGGAGCACGGCTTCGACACGCTCGGCGCCCTGGTACGCGGCCTGCCGGTCACCGACGACCCGATCGCCGACCTCGTCGCTGCGGGCATGGACGGCTTCCGCGCGTGGTCGCTCGCGCATCCCGCGCTGTACCGGTTGACGTTCGAACGGTTGATGACCGGATCCGCCACCGAGCGGCGTGTCACCGAGGCTGGTTGCATCGCGCTCGAGCACCTCCGCGTCAGGGTCGTGCGCGCCGCCGACGCCGGTGCACTGGGTGGTCGCGACGTCGAAGAGGTCATCACCCAGTTCCACGCCCTGTGCGAAGGCATCGCCACCGTCGAACTGCGCGGCATGCTCCCCAGCGACAGCGCCGAGCGGCTCGCCCGCGACGCGTTCGAAGCGATGGTGCGCGGCATGGGGGTCCTGTCACAGCCCACTCGGAATGCCTCCGAGAGACGGCCGTGAACCAGCCGGCGATGTCCAGACGATCATGACGAGCCGCGCCCGATCGCCACGCCTGCGGCCGCGCGTTGCGGTTCGGCATCGACTCGCTCTCCTCGGACGGCTTCGACGATGATGCGGGTGTGCTCGGGCACCTCGGCATCAACGTCAGCGACCTCGACGTGGCGCGTCGCTACTACGACGAGCTGATGCCGCTGCTCGGATTCGAGATCTTCCTGGCGGACGACGACCAGCGCGCATATCGGCCGGTGGGCGGCAAGCCCGGCACCTATCTCTTCCTCTATCCGGCTTCCGACCCTCGTGACTACTCCCCTGGGGCCGTCGGCCTGCAGCACCTTGCATTCATCGTGCCGAGCCGACAAACCGTCTTCGACGTCCACCGTCGCGCAATCGAGTTGGGCAGCGACGAGATCCATCCTCCCCAACCGTTTCCGCAGTACCCGCCCCCGTACTTCGCCGCGTTCTGGCGTGATCCGTTCGGTTTCACGATCGAGGCTGTCTGTCACCACGACCGCTGAGCGAACGCGCCGTCAGCCGACCGCGGCCTGCACCCGACATCGCGAGCGTGCCTAGGCTCTCCCGGATGCCGGGGCCGACGTCACACTCGTACTTCTCTCAGAGGCTTCGACTGCACTACCTCGACTGGGGCAACCCGTCCGCGCCGCCGCTGCTGCTCATCCACGGCAACCGTGACCATGCCCACAACTGGGATTGGACAGCGGCACGCCTCCAGGACCGTTACCACATCGTCGCTCCCGATCTGCGCGGGCACGGCGACTCGCAATGGAGCGCCGGGTCGATGTATGCGCCGGCGGAGTTCGTGTACGACGTCGCCCAACTCGTCCACCAACAGCAACTCGCGCCGCTGCGGGTCGTGGCGCACTCCCTGGGCGGGAACATCGCGTTGCGGTACGCCGGGACCTATCCCGAAGACGTGGAACGGCTCGTTGTGATCGAAGGCTGGGGCGGAATCGTCCCGGGCCAACCGCGGCTGGACACGCCTGAGCGGATGGATGCGTGGATCCAAGCGCAACGATCGCTTGCCGCGCGCCAGCCCAGGCGCTACCCAACGCTCGACGATGCGTACCAACGGATGCTGGAGGCCAACCCGCACCTGTCCGCCGCGAAGGCCCGCCACCTCACCATCCACGGCGCGAACCAGAACGAGGACGGCACGTACACGTGGAAGTTCGACAACTACATCCACGCCAGCCAGGCGCTCGACCTGCCGCCTGACGATGTCCGCCAGCTGTGGCGCAACATCGCCTGCCCGGTCCTGCTGGTGGCCGGCTCGGAGAGCTGGATGCGCTCCGGCGGCGATCCGGCCGCGCTCGTCGCCGATTTCGCCGACGCACGACATGCCGTGATCCAAGAGGCCGGCCACTGGGTCCAACACGACCAGCTCGATCCGTTCCTCGAACTGGTCGAGGGGTTCTTGGCCTGACGCGCCGGCCGCCTGTTCAGTGGATCGCGGTGTCGGGTGCCACCTTGCGGTGGACGAACCTCCAGCCTTCGGGCGTGCGCTTCAGGATGTCCTCATAGACGGCCGTCGCCGAGATGATCGGGGCGGCGGAGTTGTTCACGGCGATGAGGTAGCAGCGTGACCGGGCGTCGTCGCCATCGACCTCGATCACGAAATCGCTCGTGCAGTGACGTCCGTTGAACGCCGCGATGTAACCCTTGGCGAAGGCGAGCAAGGCGTCGGCGCCGCTGTGCGTGCCGAGCGCTGACGATTCGAACGTGCCATCAGGCACGAACGTGGCGACCCATTCCTCTGGGCGCCCCTCGTCGATCGCGTAGTTGTAGCGAGCAACCAACTCGCGGATGGCGAACTGGTCTTCGATGCTCTGAGCCGTCGCAGTGCTCATCAAGATCCCCCTTGTCACGCAGCATCGTCGCCGACATCTGCTGTCGTGTTCGATGGCACTCGGATGCTACTCGTCACACGCGCCGTGATTCGGTGGGACGGCCGAGGAGCGTCGCCACTGCGGTACCGGCCCGGAAGATCGTGATGTCCCCGTCGATCGAGACCTTGAGGACGACCAGTGCGGTCTTCGACAACGTCTTCGCCGCCGCCGTTCGTGCGCCCTCGTGCTCGCTGTCGGCACTGCTGACGATCGCGCCGTACGCGAGCAGCCGCCCGGCCCGATCGAGCACGGTCGCCCCGTCGAGCATCGCCAACCTGACCAGCGTGAGCTCGTCGAGATCGTCGGCGTCGATGAGGTGGTGGAGGCGTGTCTCGAACTGCATCGCCATCGGGTCGATCTCGTTGCGCAGGTCGTAACGGTCCTTGAACGAGACAACGCCGTCGAGATCCGAGCTGTCGCCGACGATCGCGAGGATCGCCCCGCCCGGTCGGGCCGAGATCATCAGTGCTGTCTGGGTGACCAGCGCAGCGACCGAGCCGCCACCGATCATGTTGGCGATCGCTGCGGTGAGCTCGAGTGGGAACGCAGTCCAGTGCTCGCGCCGGCGCACGAGGAGCGGACGGCCGTCGACGAAGGTCCAGATGCTCCGGTCGGCACGGAGGAAGAAACCCACGCCACCGAGCCGCCGGGTCGCAGCGGCGACGAGCGACCCGCTCGCGCCGTAGTCGGTCGTGGCGAGCGAGGGCAGCCCCGATGTCGGGATGAGCCGTTCGAAGCGATGCCGCTGAAGCTCCCGTCGAGCTCGTCCGGAGGGATCGACGAGCAGCAGCGCTTGCTGTCCGTCGAACAGCAGCGGGGCGCGCTTGGCCGCGCGGACGTCGGCCGGGTAGGCGAACTGCAAGCGCGGCGTGTCCTGCAGCACGTCCGCCACGACCACCCCGTGCGTCAGGTCGTGTGATTCGACACGCGTCCCGCTGAGCTCGATCAGGTAGTCGATCGTCTCGCCGACGAGGCCGTCGCGCAGCGTCGAGACACGACTGCGGAGATAGCTCGAGAGGATCTCCGTCGCCACCGTGTCGCGCACGGCACGACGGATGGCGGGCGTGACCGGCGCACCGGTCGCGGCGTGGTGGCGGAGCTGCGTCGCGGCTCGGACCACCGCGTCGGGGACCGTGTGGAGGAGATCCCCGAGGCCCGTGCGATCGCTCGTCCCGGCGAGGCCTGCGGCGCGCTCGTCGAGGGTGACGGTGACCGTGAGGTCCCATCCCGGTGGGCCGGCGCCCGTCGCCGAGGCGCGTGCGGGTTCGAACGTGGTTGACGGTGACGGCGTGCCGGCGGGCCGGAAGTCGAGATCGACGCGGGCACCCTCGAGCAGGTCGAGGACCGCGGCCGCGCCGGCATCGGCGACTGGGTCGGCGGGGGGCTCACCGGTTACCGCGTGTCTGACGATCACGGGCACCATGTTGCCTGGGTGCGCAATGTTCGTCGCGATCAGCACCGATGTCTCGCCGACGTCACGCCGTCGTCACCACCGTGTTCGGCATTGCGGAGTCGGTGTCGGACGACGGACAGAACCGTTCGACGGCCGGGACGAAGCGCTGCGCCGCCAATCCCGAACCGTCACTCAGGTCATTGACGCGGTCGATAGCACGCATTCGTCTTCGATAGGTCAATACGGTTTATCGACAGTGGCGACGGGGGGTTGAGTCATGTTTCTGTCAAGGATGCTGATGTCGTGCGTATGCCCTGGTCAGAGGGTGTTTCTGTGGTGATGGACAGATCA
>JBBQTN010000156.1:0-12836 GCA_038213195.1 Acidimicrobiales bacterium
TCCACCACAACCCGCTCCCGTCTTGGGGATCGCGCCAGCCCATGTTGCGCAGCGTGTCGCCCTCGGGCCGTTCGACCTTGATCACGTCCGCGCCGAAGTCGGCGAGGTAGCGCGCGCAGTTCGGTCCAGCGATCACCGTCGACAGGTCGAGCACGCGCAGGCCTCTGAGCGGCGCGCTCATCCTCGCCTCACCCATTGCGTCGTGGCTCGACGCCGGCCGGCGAGGCCGACCGGTCGGCTCCAGTGCGCGCTCACGGCCGCCACCCGGCCAGCCGCGCGCAGGCCTCTGCGACATCGGCGCCGGGCCCTGCGTAGCTGAAGCGCACGAAGCGCTCACCGCGGGCGAGGTCGAAGTCGAGACCCGGTGTGGCTGCGACGCCGAGCTCGTACAGCCACCGGCGGCACAGCGCGGACGAACCGCCGACGGAGGGGAGGTCCGTGATGTGCGACGTGTCGGCGTAGACGTAGAACGCGCCGTCGGCGGCCGCGATCCGCCCGAACCCGGACGCGGCGAGTCCGTCGACGAGCACCTCACGGTTCGCTGCGTAGCGGCGCACGTGACCCTCGAGCTCGTCGGCCGCGTCGAACGCGGCGAGCCCTGCCACCTGCGAGACGTGCGGGGCACAGATGTACACGTTCTGCTGCAGCCGCTCGACCGCATCGCGCAGGTGCGCTGGCACGACCATCCATCCGAGTCGCCAGCCGGTCATCGAGAAGTACTTGCTGAAGCTGTTGATCACGACGGCCTCGCGGGTTGCCGCGAGCACCGTCGGGGCGGGCCCGTTGAAGGTGATCCCGTGATAGATCTCGTCCGCGATCAGCTGCACGCCGCGGTCGCGGCACCATGCCGTGATGGTCGCCAACGTGTGGGCTGCGAGCACCGTGCCCGTTGGGTTGGAGGGCGACGCGACGACGAGGCCGCGCAACGGCCCTGCGGCGTCGAGCAGCTCCGGTGTCGGCGCCCAGCGGGTGGCCGAGTCGACCGGGATCGCGACCGGTTCGATGCCGAGCGCGAGGAGGACGTTGCGGTAGCACGGGTAACCGGGCTCGAGGACACCGACGCGATCGCCGGGGTCGAACGCGGCGAGGAACGCGAGCGTGAAGCCCGCCGACGCGCCGCCGACCACGAGAACATCGTCCGCAGCGACCTCGATGCCGTAGCGCTCACGATGGTGCAGGGCGATCCGCCGGCGCAACGAGAGCAACCCTGCGGCGTTGGTGTAGCCGAGTGGGTGCCCGGACTGGAGGTGACGGGCCACTGCGTCGCGAGCGGCGGCCGGCGCGGCGGTTGCCGGTTGACCGACCTCGAGGTGCAGCACCCGCTGTCCTGCGGCCTCCAGCTCGCTCGCCAACCGACCCATCTCCATCGCATGGAACGGCGGCACGGTTGCGGCGCGGACCGCCTCGGCGAGCAGGCGCTGTCTCATCCGGCGACCGCCTGCGGCGGCGTGCGGTTGAGCAACTGCGCGCTCATCTCGCGACCGGGATCGTGAAGCAACGGTCGGCGAGCGTGCCGAGCGCGTACGTCTCGTAGTCGAGGCCGAAGTCGGCGTAGAGGTGCCGGCAGCGCTCGCTCCACGACAGTGCCGCGGGCGTCGAGACCCTGTGGACGACCTGCATCACGCCACCCTCGTGGACCCGGTACTCCGCCCAGGTGCCCGGGAAGTCCTTGACGCAGCCGACCTCGATCGTCGGGATGCCGGCGGACATCCGTCGCACGCGATGGCGATGGGTGTGGCCGGCGGCGTACGCGATGATCGCCCGCCGGCGTCCGGCGAGCGCGTCGAGCGCGTCGCTCGCGTCGGGGTGCAGACCGAAGTAGTCGTCACTGCGGTTGCCACCGATCCACTGCTGGTGATGCCCCATCACGATCACCGGGCGGTCGGACTCCGCGGACAGTGCGTCGAGCCAGTCGAACTGCGCAGCGGTGAGGTTGCCCGAGGTGCAGCGGGGGATGACCGTGTCGACCAGCGCGACCGCCACGCCGGGAAGCACGATCCACTCGTCGCCGGCGTAGGACGCCTGACCGTGGTAGCCGTCGTGGTTGCCGCGCACGACGTGCAGCCGACCTCCGAACGCCGACCGGTAGCAGTCCTCGAACGCAGCCCACTCACCGACATCGCCGTCGGCGGAGAGATCGCCTTTGACAACGACGGCTGCGACGTCGGCTGCGGCGATCTCGGCGACCGCGCCGCGGTTCATCGTCTCCGGGTAGGGCGGTTCACCGTCGGCGGCGCGCACGACAGGACCGGCCGGCAGGTCGTCGATGCGGCCGCACTCCAGCTCGCCGAAGTGCACGTCGTTGACGGTCGCGAACCGGCACAGCAGCTCACCGTCGGGACGCGCCAGTGTGGTGACCGGCGTGCCGCGGATCACGTACCGGGTCGCAGGTTGCAGCCCTTGCTCGCGCGTCACCCGGCCATCCTCGTGGGCGACGATCAGGTCGTCGGCGACTGTGGTGATGTCCATCGCCGCTGTCACGCCTTGATCACGATCGTTCTGGCGAGCATGTCGTGCCAGGTCTGGCTACGTGGATCCCACAGCATCCACAGGTAGCCGAGGCCGAAGACGACGCCGGATGGCAGGCGGGCGAGTTGGCGGCCGCACACCCGCCACGGACCGACCGCCTCGACGGTGACCTGGTCGACGACGCACACCGCGAACGCGCGCTGGCCGACGCTCTGCGTGCGGCTGACGCGCCGGCAGTACCACGCCAGCTGGATCATGAAGCCGATGACGATGGCCCCTGCCGCGAGCGCTGTCCACCCGCCGCTCGGGACCGCGCAGGTCGTCGTCCGCCCGCCGACCGTGCACGGCTGCGGTCGTGTCGGGCTGAGCACGAGGATCAGCAGTCCGGGCACGAGGCTGGCCAGCGCGATCAACCCGTCGATCGCGAACGCCCCGAGGCGGGCGGTGAACGGGGCGAGGTAGCGCGTCCCCTGCGCGTCGTCAACGGTCGAGGGCTGCGCCGCGCTCACGGGCGAAGGGTATCCAGCCAACGGCCACCCGAAGCCGCCAGGCCGACGAACGCGGCAGGAGGGGCCTCAGCGGTACGGACGGTCGCGGCGCATCGGCAGGGGGAGCGACCACCAGCGTCCGCTGAACCGCCACGTCGGCACACGCGGCGGCGCAGCCCGTTCGACGAGCACGACCGGCTTCGGCCACAACGCCTCCATCGCCCCCATGATCGCCGCCGTCTCCTCCTCCGTCGCCACCGGCGAGATCTCAGCCACGAGAAACCTCCCGACGCCGGTCCCGAGCGTTCACTCGCGGCGGGGGAAGCGCGAGCGACGAGCCGCACGAGGGAGCGGCGAAAGCGAGCACAGCGAGCGGACGGCAGTCCCGAGCGTTCACACGCGGCGGGGGAAGCGCGAGCGACGAGCCGCACGAGGGAGCGGCGAAAGCGGGCACAGCGAGCGGACGCCAGTCCCGAGCGTTCACACGCGGCGAGGGAAGCGCGAGCGACGAGCCGCACGAGGGAGCGGCGAAAGCGAGCACAGCGAGCGGACGGCAGTCCCGAGCGTTCACAATGGCACGTTGCCATGCTTGCGACGGGGGAGCTCGTCGCGCTTCGTGCGCAGCATCCTGAACCCGGCGACGACCTTCTGGCGGGTTTCGGCGGGGTCGATGACGTCGTCGATGTAGCCCCGCTCCGCAGCGTTGTAGGGGTTCGCGTACTTCTCGGTGTACTCGGCGACGAGCGCGGCGCGGCGTGCCACCGGGTCGGCTGCCTGCTGCAACTCGCGCCGGTAGACGATCTCCACCGCGCCCTGCGGGCCCATCACCGCCAGCTCTGCTGTCGGCCATGCGTACGCGAGGTCGGCGCCGATCGACTTCGAGTTCATCACCACGTAGGCCCCGCCGTACGCCTTGCGGGTGATGATCTGGATGCGCGGCACCGTCGCCTCGCAGAACGCGTAGAGCAGCTTGGCGCCGTGGCGGATGATCCCGCCGTACTCCTGGTCGACGCCCGGCAGGAATCCGGGCACGTCGACGAACGTCAGCAATGGGATGTTGAACGCGTCGCACGTGCGCACGAAGCGCGCCGCCTTCTCCGACGACTCGATGTCGAGCACGCCGGCGAGCATCAGCGGCTGGTTGCCGACGACTCCCACCGTCTGGCCGTCGACCCGGCTGAACCCGCACACGATGCTCCGCGCCCAGTTCGTCTGGTACTCGAAGAACTCGCCGTCGTCGACGACCTCGCGGATGACCTTCTTCATGTCGTACGGCTGGTTCGGGCTGGGCGGGAGCAGCTCGCGCAGCTCCGGGCAGAGCCGTTCCGGATCGTCGCCGGAGTCCAGCGGCGGCGCCTCCTCGAGGTTGTTCGAAGGCAGGAAGCCGAGCAGGAAGCGCACGTCCTCCAAGCAGGCCTTCTCGTCGGCGGCGACGAAGTGGGCGACGCCGCTCTTGGAGGCGTGGCTCATCGCCCCGCCGAGCTCTTCGAGGGTGACGTCCTCGCCGGTGACGGTCTTGACGACATCTGGCCCCGTGATGAACATGTGGCTCGACTCGCGGACCATGAAGATGAAGTCGGTCATCGCCGGGCTGTACACAGCGCCGCCGGCGCACGGCCCGAGGATCACCGAGATCTGCGGGACGACACCGCTGGAGAGCACGTTGCGGTAGAAGATCCCGCCGTAGCTGGCGAGCGACACGACGCCCTCCTGGATCCGTGCGCCGGCACCGTCGTTGAGCCCGACCACGGGTGCGCCGACCTTCAGCGCGAGGTCCATCAGCTTGTGGATCTTCTCCGCGAAGACCTCGCCGAGGGCGCCACCGAAGACGGTGAAGTCCTGGCTGAAGACGAAGACCTTGCGGCCCTCGACCATCCCCCAGCCGGTGATCACGCCGTCGGTGTAGGGCCGCTCCTCGAGACCGGCGGCGTGCGCACGATGGCGAGCGAGCATGTCCAGCTCGTGGAAGCTGCCAGGATCGACGAGATACTCGATGCGCTCACGAGCGAGCATCTTGCCCTTCTCGTGCTGGCGGTCGATGGACCGTTGCGAGCCGGCGTGGTACGCCTGCTCGCGGCGTTGGCGGAGATCCTCCAGCTTGTCGTTCATGGGACTGCTCACGCCGCCGACGTTAGCCCTCGCCCCGGCGATGTCCGCTGGGCGTGGCGCTGACGTCGTTCAGCCGATGGCGTACACGACCGTGACGGTGACGGTGAGGTCCGTCGTCCCGGTCTGGATCGGCGTCGGTGCCGCGGCGCCGGCGGCCGTGGTCGGGGCGCTGTCGGCGGCATAGACCCGCGGCTCGTACGGCGTCGACGAGGTCTCGTTGATCTCCAGCACCGCACCGACCTTGACGCCCGCCGCGCCGGCGAACTCACCGGCCCGCTTCTGCGCGTTGTTGATCGCATCGGCGCGTGCGGCAGCCATGGCCTGCTCCGGATCGCCGACGCTGAACGAGACCCCGCTGATCGAGATGTCGTCACCGGCGGCAGCCGCCGCAGCGTCGACGACCGGGCCGGTGCGGGAGATGTCGCGCACCCTCACGCTCACCGAGTTGGAAGCGACGTATCCGTCGATCGAGTTGCCGTTGTTGTAGCGGGGCCAGATGTTCAACCCGGTCGTGGTGATGTCGTCGTCTGCGACGCCCGCCTGCTTCATCGCCGTGATCAACCGTGCCGCGCTGCGGTTGGCCTGGTCGAGTGCCGAGCTGGCGGTCGACCGCTCGACGCTGACCCCGAGCTGCACGGTGGCGACGTCGGGCTTGACCGTGGACTTGCCCTGGCCGCTGACGGTGATCGTGCGCGACACGACAGGAGCGCCGGCAGGAGGCGGAGTCACGATCGGCGGGGACACGGGAGGTAGTGGTGCAACTGCGGACGGACTGGTCGCGTCCGTGGCGGTCGGCGTGGGTGCCGGGGTCGCGGTCGGTACCACGCTCGGCGATGACACGACTCGCGCACCTGCGGCATCGACGCGTGGATCGGCGCAGGCGCAGCTCTTGCGGTCGGCGCCGGCTCCCATCACCGCGATCCCGATGAACGCCAGGATCCCGATCACCGCACCGGCGATCGCGGCACGCACCCAGCGCGTCCTTCGCGTCCGGGTCGCCGTCGCCGTGTCGCCCGTTGCCGCCGTCGCTGCGGCTCCGCCGTCGATGTCACCACGGATGTCGCTCATGCTCGTTCCTCCTCCTCGCCGGCCGGCTGGCCGTGAGGTTGAGACGACGGCGGAGCCGGTCCGGTTCCGCGTACCGGTCGGTCTGGTGTGCTCGCCCGTCGCCGGTGCTCGCCGGCCGGTCGCGGGGCGATGGCAAGATGGCGAGCGTGTCGCTCCCGCTGCAACCGCCGATCGCCCCGATGCTGGCGAAGGCCGCCGACGTCATCCCAGAAGGCGAGGGCTGGCTGTACGAGCCGAAGTGGGACGGCTTCCGCTGCATCGTGTTCCGCGACGGCGACGAGGTCGTGCTCGCCAGCCGGAACGAGCGTCCGTTCACCCGCTACTTCCCCGAGCTGCAGGGTCCGCTGCGCGCGGTGCTGCCGGACCGGTGTGTCGTCGACGGCGAGATCGTCGTGCCGGCATCGGACGAGCGCGGGCTCGACTTCGACGCGTTGCTGCAGCGCATCCATCCCGCTGCGTCGCGCGTCCGGCGCCTCGCGGCCGAGACGCCGGCGTCGTTCGTCGTCTTCGATCTCCTCGCCGAGGGCGACGATGCGCTGCTCGACCAGCCGCTCAGCCTGCGCCACGACCGCCTCGAGCGCGCGCTCGTCGGCGCCGGCAGTGAGCCCGTCTACCTGTGCCCGAGCACCTCGGACCACGCCACCGCGCTGCGGTGGTTCACGGAGTTCGAGGGCGCCGGCCTCGACGGCATCGTCGCCAAACGGCTGGGCGACCCGTACACCCCGGACAAGCGCACGCTGGTCAAGGTCAAGCACCACCGCACCGCCGACTGCGTCATCGCCGGTTATCGGATCCACAAGGACGGGAACGGAGTGGGTTCGCTGCTGCTCGGCCTGTACGACGCCGAGCGGCGACTGCACCACGTCGGCGTGGCAGCCTCGTTCAGCGTGAAGCGCCGTGCCGAGCTGCTCGTCGAGCTCGAGCCGCTGACCCACGACGCGCTCGAGGGCCATCCATGGCGGGACTGGGCGGAGTGGTCGGCGAACGCTGCGGCCGAGACGCGGATGCCCGGCGGTGGCAGTCGGTGGAACGCCGGCAAGGACCTCTCCTGGGTGCCGCTGCGCATCGCGCTCGTCGCCGAGGTGACGTTCGGTCAGCTCCAGGAGGGCCGGTTCCGGCACGGTTCGCAGTTCCTCCGCTGGCGTCCGGATCGTGACCCGGCGAGTTGCACCTACGACCAGTTGGAAGTGGCCGGTTCACTCCCGTTCCGGGACGTCGTCGGCGGTCGCTGAACCCCCGCAACGCCGCAGCCGGCCGCTCGGTCAGCCGGTCGTGGCGCTGGTCGAACCGGTCGTGCCCGGGGCCGTGACCGCGACGTTCTTGGAGCCCATGTCGATGCCGTTGATCTTCACCGTGATCGTCCACGTGCCCGGCGCGTCGAGCGGCACACCGGAGGCGAGTGGCAGCGCGGCGGAGCACTCGCACGTCAGCGGCACGGTCAGCACGACACCGCCGACACCGGAGTCGGGCGGCGGAGTGAACTCGACATCCAGCCCGGTGAAGCCCTGCAGCGGCACCTTGAGGACATCGACGCGCACGGCGTTGAGCCCGACGGTCTGGGTGAACGAGATGCGGACCTCGACGCCGTTGTCGGTGTTGCGGATCAGCTGTGGCGCGCCCAGGGCGCGGTCGGTGTGGGTGGAGCTGCTCGCACCCGTGTGAGCGGGGGTGAGCGCGAGCAGCCATGCGCTGAGCACGAGCACGACGACGCCGACCCCCGCCTCGAGCCCGATCGCCCGACGCAGCCGCGTCGACAGCGGCGCGCTCATCGTCTCGGCGCGTTGCATCCGCTCGTGCACGAACCGCTGGGTGGTCAGCCAGAACCCGACCATCAGTGCGACGGCGGCGGTCTTCAACAGCAGCACGTAGCCGTGGCCGGTGCTGAACAGCGAACCGCGATCGAGCCGCCAGGTCTCCAACGCGCCGGTGCCGACGGTGATCACGATCGCCCACACCGAGATCCTCGAGAAGCCGCGCACGGCGTGCACGAGGTCGCTCTCGCCAGGACCGGCGAGCACGACGCGAGCGAGCAGTACGAGACCGCCCAGCCACACCGACATCGCCAGCGCGTGGGCGATGCCGTCGGCCGCACCGAGCACGGCGGTGTCCCCGAGCGACCGGCTGAACCCCATGCTCGCCACGGCGATGCCGGGCACAGCGAGCGACGGCAACTGCGTGGTCGGGTCGATCAGCCGCTCGGGGCGGATCACCACCCACGCGCACCCGGCCGTGAACACGAGGCGGAACAGTGCCGCGACACCGACACCCTGGTCGGTGAGGTGCTTCCACTCCGTCGGCCAGAACGATGCGCCGAAGCTCTTGCCTGTGACCTGCGATGTCAGGCAGATCACGAACACCACCGTCGAGATCAGCGCGAGGTAGTAGGTGATCCGCAGGAAGCGGACGGTGAGGATGTACTCGACGCCCTCCGGCCAGGCCAGCGAGATCAGCACGAACGAGCCGAACAGCACCGCGATGAACAACGTGCTGAACAGGCGTGCGACGCCGAGCGGGCCGTTGCCGATGGCGGCGCGCGACGGCGATGCGGGCGAGCTGGTGCCGGTGTCGGCGGCGGGCGCGGCCGTCGCCGCTGCCGCCGTGCCTGGGGCAGCCGCGGCGGTCGCGCCCGCTGTGGTGGCCGGTTCCGTGGCGACCGTGAACTTGAACGAACCGGTCCCGGCAGGCGTGCCGTCGGGGTTGCTGACCTTCCAGGTGACGATGCACGTGCCCTTCGGCAGGGCGGTGGGCAGCGGCACCGTGAGGGTCAGCTGGTCGGCGCCGACCTGTGGTGCGCCGGGGGTGGCAGCCGTCCCGTTGCAGGCGAGGGCGACGACGTTCTGCTGCCCGAGCGGGTTGGCGAAGGTCAACGCCAGCGACGCGGGCGAGCTGGTGACCGTCGATCCGTCGGCCGGGACCGACGAGCTGAGCGTGTTGTTCGCGGCTGCGGCGTGCGGCGCCCACAGTGCGCCGCCGAACAGGATGGCGACGAGCCCGGCGAGGATCCACCGCAGACGCCGTCGAGCCCGAGGGGTGATGCGCATGTCATGCGCGCGACGCGCCGCGCGCGCCGCGCGAACACCGGTCGGTGTCGCCTCGTAGACGCGCCGGAAGAGGGGGAGACAGGACGGATCCATGTTCGGTCGGCGCAACGCTAGCCCTGAGTAGGCTCGCCTCGATGGCCACCCAGTCGCTCTACCGCCGGTACCGCCCTCGCCGGTTCAGCGAAGTCAAGGGCCAGGAGCACGTCGTGCGCGCCCTGCGCAACGCCGTCATCAACCATCGTGAAGGCCAGGCGTACCTGTTCTCCGGGCCACGCGGCACGGGCAAGACAACCTCGGCGCGGATCCTCGCGAAGGTGCTCAACTGCGAACGACCGGTCGACGGCGAGCCGTGTTGCGAATGCGACTCGTGCCTCGCGGTCGAGCGTGGCACCAGCTTCGACGTGCACGAGCTCGACGCAGCCAGCAACAACGGGGTCGACGCGATGCGCGACCTGATCGAGAAGGCGTCGCTGGGCACGCCGGGGCGCCACAAGGTGTACATCCTCGACGAGGTGCACATGCTCTCGCGGGCCGCAGAAGCGGCGCTGCTGAAGACGCTCGAGGAGCCGCCCGCCCACGTCGTGTTCGTCCTCGCCACGACCGATCCGCAGAAGGTCAGCGAGACGATCCGCAGCCGCACCCAGCACCTGCAGTTCCACCTGCTGGCGATGGACGTGCTCGACGAGTACGTGCGCTGGCTCGCCAAGGACGCTGGGATCGAGCTCGACGACGCCGCGTTGCAGGCGGTGCTGCGCCAAGGCGGCGGTTCCGCCCGGGACACGCTGTCGGCGCTCGAGCTGTTCGCCTCGAGCGGCGGCGACGTCGTCGAGGCGACCCCGCTCGACGAGTTCGTCGAGGCGATGATCGAGCACGATCCGGGTCGTGCGCTCGCCCTCGTTGCCCACTCGGTGCAGCAGGGACGGGAGGCCCGCCTGCTTGCCGACGACATCATCCGCCACCTGCGCGACTGCTTCCTGTCGCTGATGGCACCGGAGCTGGTGCAGCTGCCCGCTGCCCGCCAGGACGAGGTCTCCGCGTTGGCCACGCGGTTGGGCGCGGCGGCGATCGTGCGGGCGATGGAGCGCATCGGCGAGATGCTCGTGGAGATGCGCTACGCGCCCGATCCGCGTCTGCTCCTCGAGGTGGCGCTGGTGCAGCTCACCCATGTGGCGGCGCAGACCGAACCCTCTGTGATCCTCGACAGGCTGGAGCGGCTCGAGCACGCCGTGGAGCACCTCGACCAGGCGGCGAGCGCAGGGGTTCGTGCGCCGGTCGCCCCCGCTCCGACAGATCCGGTCACCGGTCGGGCCGAGCTCGGTGGCCGGGTGCCGCGCGGCGGATCCGACCACACACCGGCTGCCGGCGAGCAGCGCCCGACGACGACCACGGCGACTCGCGGGCAGCGCGCGGCCACGCCGGCTGATGTCGCTCTCCCGCCGACACAGCCCGAGACCGGCGAGGATCCGCTGCCGGCCGACTCGGGCGGCTCGGCCCGGCCGGGAGCGCCGGTCGGCGGCGGCGAGTCGGGCGATGTTGCCGCCCGTGGTTCTGCCGCGTCGTCCGCAGTGATCGGGGCCGTCGTCGCCAGGTGGGGCGAGGTCGTCCCGGTGCTGCGCGGAATCGCGAGGCCGTTGTTCTCGGCGATGACGGTGGTCGGGGAGCGTGACGGCAAGCTCGTCGTCGGTGCGCCGAACGAGGCCCACCGCGTCCGCTCGTCGGCGCACGTCGCCGAACTGGAGGCGGCGATCGCCAAGTTGATCGGCGCCTCGGTGCCGGTCGTCTTGATCGTCGACGGTTCGGACCCGGAGGGCCTGCTCGATGCCGGTGCGCCCGGCGCAGGGCCTCTGGGCGGTGGCACGGTCGTCGCGCTGCGGGCCAAGGGTCAGAGCACGGCGTCCGCCGCTCGCGGCGACGAGCCACACCCACCGGGGCTCGAGCCGGGGATCGGTGCGGATGCGGATGACGCCGGCGGCGGTGGACCGACGGCCCCGCACGATCTCGACGACGTCGGCGGCATCGACTTCAGCGAGCTCACGGACGTGCCGCCGGAGTCCGTGCTCGGGCCGGTCGACCGGCTGCTGCAGGCGTTCCCCGGCTCCCAGGAGATGGACGAGCGCTGATGGCTGCCGTCTACACCCAGCCGGTCCAGGCGCTGATCGACGAGCTCGGCCGGCTGCCGGGCATCGGCCCGAAGTCGGCGCAGCGGATCGCCTTCCACCTGCTGAAGACGTCGACCGACGAGGTCGAGCGGCTGGCCTCGGCGATCACGGAGGCGAAGCTGAAGGTGCGGTTCTGCAGCCGCTGCTGGAACATCGCCGATGCCGAGCTGTGCCTGATCTGCGCCGACGACCGCCGTGACGGGGCGCTGCTGTGCGTCGTCGAGGAGTCCCGCGACATCGTCGCCATCGAGCGGACCGGCGAGTACAACGGTCGCTACCACGTGCTGCTCGGGGCGATGAGCCCACTCGACGGCATCGGACCTGAGCAGCTGAAGATGAAGGAGCTGTTCGTCAGGCTCGAGCCGGAGGGGGTGCGCGAGGTGATCTTGTGCACCAACCCGAACACGGAGGGCGAGGTCACGGCGATGTACATCGCGCGGATGCTCAAGCCGTTCGGGATCGCCGTCACCCGCATCGCCAGCGGACTCCCGGTCGGTGGCGACCTCGAGTACGCCGACGAGCTGACCCTCGGTCGTGCGCTCGAGGGCCGCCGGCCGCTCTCCGCGTAGTGGGAGGCGGACGAGCCCGGCGCAGCCACCGGAAAAATGACTGAGGCACCACCGCTGCAGCTGGTAGCGGGCGGACGGGCCAGCTGCAACGTGGTACCTCAGAGCACGGTCATGCCGGATGGACCGGCACGAACATTTCGAATACGTTACAACGATGACGGAGAGATGTCAAACCCGCTGTACGCGCCGGGCGCGCGATCAGCGATTCAGACGGTCCGTACGATCAGCGCGTCGCCCTGACCGCCGCCGCCGCACAGCGCCGCGGCACCCATCCCGCCACCGCGCCGGCGCAGCTCGTGCAGCAGTGTCAGCGCGAGCCGGTTGCCGCTCATCCCGATCGGGTGGCCGAGCGCGATCGCGCCCCCGTTGACGTTGACGACGTCGTCGGTGATCCCGAGGTCGGCCATCGCGGCGATCCCGACGGCGGCGAACGCCTCGTTGATCTCGAACAGGTCGAGGTCGGCGACCGTCTTGCCGGCACGCGCCAGCGCCTTGTTGATCGCCCGGCTGGGCTGTTGCAGCAATGACACGCTGTCGGGCCCCGCGACCATCCCGTAGGAGACGAACTGCCCGAGCGGCGTGACGCCGCGGGCCGCGACCGCGCGCTCGCTCATCAGCACGAGCGCCGACCCGCCGTCACTGATCTGCGACGCGTTGGCCGCGGTGATCGTGCCGTCCTTGTCGAACGCCGGCTTGAGCCCGGCCAGCGACTCCATCGTCGTGCCGGGGCGCACGCCCTCGTCGGTTTCGACGAGGATCGGCTCGCCGTTGCGCTGGGCGATGCTGACCGGAACGCTCTCGTCGGCGAGGCGGCCGTCCTTGATCGCGTTGGCGGCGCGCTCGTTGCTCTTCACGGCGAGGTCGTCCTGCTGCTCGCGGGTGATCGCGCCGGCGGCGTAGCGCTCCGTGCCGAGCCCCATCAGGCAGTTGTCG
>JBBQTN010000157.1:0-12760 GCA_038213195.1 Acidimicrobiales bacterium
CCCGGCGTACATCAAGAACTCGCTCTTCCCGCCCGGCGTACCCGGGCCGCTCTACATCCTGGTGGCGCCGATCGAGTTCATCTCGACCTTCCTCGTGCGGCCGTTCTCGCTGACCGTCCGTCTCTTCGCCAACATGCTGGCCGGGCACATCCTGCTCGTGACGTTCGCCCTGCTCACCCAGGAGCTGATCCAGTCCGACACGATCGCCCTGAAGCCGGTCGCCATCCTGCCGTTCTTCATGCTGCTCTTCCTCACCGCCTTCGAGGTGCTGGTCGGCTTCCTGCAGGCGTACATCTTCACCATCCTCACCTGCGTGTACATCGGGCAGTCGCGCCAGGTCGTCGAGCACGCCGAAGCGCACTGATCCACCGCTCTCCCTTCACACCCAACCACCAGGAGAAGTTCACCCCATGGAAGCACTCGCCCATCTCGTCAGCAACACGAATCCCGTGCAGACGCCCGACGAGGCGAAGAAGCAGGCCGCGGCGATCGGCGCCGGTTTCGCATACGGCCTCGCCGCGATCGGTCCCGGCATCGGCATCGGTTACGTCGTCGGTAAAGCGATCGAGGCGATGGCCCGCCAGCCGGAAGCCGCCGGCATGGTCCGCACCACGATGTTCTTGGGCATCGCGTTCACCGAAGCACTGGCCCTGATCGGGTTCGTCGTCTTCATCCTGCTCGGACTCTGAGCAAGCCATCTTGTCGTCGTCGAAGGAGCAATCGTGTTGACAGCCACCGTCACCTACATCGGTGGGGCGCGCGTCGTCACCCTTCGCGCCCCGGAAGCCCGGGCCGCGACTGCCACGACCACGCCGACCACCCCGACCACGGTGGCCGCAGGGGTCACCGAGACCACGGTGAAGACGGGCCCGAGCCCCATCGCGCCCGAACCGAAGGAGCTCGCGTGGACCGCAGGAGCGTTCGTGGTCTTCGCGGTGCTGATGCGCTACGTGCTCTATCCGAAGCTGCGCAGGGGGACGGACGCGCGCTACGAGTGGATCCGCTCCGGGCACGAAGGCGCTGACACGATGCGCGCCTCGGCCAAGGCCGAGGTCGCCGAGTACCAGGCAGAGCTGGCCGGGGTCAAGGCGCTCGCGGCCGGGCGACTGGACGCCGCCCGGCGGACGCTCGAAGGGGAGCGCAACGAGCGGCTGGCCGTCGTCAACCGCGAGATCGCCGCAGAACGGGCGCGAGCAGCCGCGGAAGCCGACGCCGCCCGCGCCGCCGTGCAGGATCAGCTCGAAGCCGCGGTCACCGACGTCGCCAGCCGCGCCAGCGAGCTGGCGATCGGCAAGCGACCGGACCCCGATGTCGTGCACCGTGTCGTCCAGGACGTCATCAACGCAGGAGCGCCGCGATGAACCTGCTGCTGACCGCCGTCCACCTCGTCGCCGAGAACACCCCGAAACACGACGACCAGGGGATCACGACGAGCTCGTCGTTGTGGCCCGAGCACTATGAGACGGTCTTCGGCACGATGGCGTTCGTGGTCATCGCCGGCCTGCTCTACAAGTTCGCATGGCCCGCCGCCGTCAAGGCGATGAAGCAGCGCACGGCCAAGGTCCAGGCGGCGCTCGACAGTGCCGAGGCCGACAAGATGTCGGCGGAGGCGGAGTCGGCCGGCATCCGCCAGGCCAAGGGCGACATCGAAGGCGAGCGCGCCCGGCTGATCAGCGACGCAGATGCGCAAGCCGAGGCGCTGCTGAACCAGGGCCGAGCACGGCTCGAGGCCGAGATCGCCGAGATGAAGACCACCGCGCTCTCCGACATCCAAAGCGCCTATGCGCGCAAGACCGACGAGCTTCGTGCCGAGATCTCGCGGCTGTCGGCCGCCGCGGTCGACCACGTCGTCACCGGCTCGCTCGACGACGCGACCCAGCAACGCCTGATCGAGGACTTCATCGCCAGGGTCGGGGCCTCGACAGCAGCAGCAGCAGGAGCGGGTTCATGAGCGGCGACGAACGCATCGAGGGATATGCGCGTGGATTGTTCGAGATCGCCAGGGCAGAAGGGACCCTCGACGAAGTCGAAGACGAGCTCTTCCGCTTCGCGCGCAGCTACGAGAACAGCGACACGCTGCGCGCCGCGCTGACCGACGAGCAGATCCCGGCCGACCGCCGCCAGGCGATCGTCGAGACGCTCCTCGGTGGCAAGGCGACGCGCACCACGAGCCAGCTGATCTCGATGGTCATCGGTTCCGGTCGCGGCCGCGACCTGCCGGCGATCATCGACCAGCTCGTCGAGCGGGCGTCGAGCGCCAAGAACCTCGAAGTCGCCAACGTCCGCGTCGCGGTGGCGCTCACCGACGACCAGCAGCAGCGCCTCGCCGCCGCGCTGGCCAACGCCACCGGCAAGCAGGTCAACCTCAAGGTCGTCGTCGATCCGTCGGTTCTCGGTGGCATCGTCGCCACCATCGGCGACACTGTCATCGACGGCACCGTCCGCACCAGGATCGATCAACTGAAGTCACGGCTGTAGAGAACGAGCAGGGGAAGCATCACATGGCAGAGCTCACACTGAGCGCCAGCGACATCGCCGCGGCGTTGAAGAAGAACCTCGACGGCTACGAGCCCTCGCTGGAGGCCCGCACGGTGGGCCGTGTCGCCGAGGTCGGCGACGGCATCGCGCGGATCTTCGGCCTGCCCGACTGCGGCGTCAACGAGCTGCTCGAGTTCGAGGACGGCACCATCGGCCTCGCGCTCAACCTCGACGAGGAATCGATCGGCGCCGTGGTGCTCGGCGATGGCTTCGGCGTGGAGGAGGGCCAGGCGGTCAAGGCCACGGGGCAGATCCTCTCGGTACCCGTCGGCGACGCGCTGCTCGGCCGGGTGATCAACGCCCTCGGCACGCCGATCGACGGCAAAGGTGACATCGTCGGCGGGATCTCGCGTCGCGTCGAGATCCAGGCGCCGGGGATCATGGGCCGCCAGCCGGTGCACGAGCCGTTGCAGACCGGGATCAAGGCGATCGACGCGATGACCCCGATCGGGCGTGGCCAGCGCCAGCTGATCATCGGCGACCGCAAGACCGGCAAGACCACCGTCGCCGTCGACGCGATCATCAACCAGCGTGGCCTCGGGGTGAAGTGCATCTACGTCGCCATCGGGCAGAAGGGGTCCACCGTCGCCCAGACCGTGGAGACGCTGCGCCAGTACGGCGCGCTCGAGTACACCGTCGTCGTCGCCGCCCCGGCGAGCGACCCGGCGCCGTTCAAGTACCTCGCCCCGTACGCCGGATGCGCGCTCGGCCAGCACTGGATGGAGAACGGCGAGCACGCGCTGATCGTCTACGACGACCTCTCCAAGCAGGCCGAGGCCTACCGCCAGCTGTCGCTGCTGCTGCGCCGCCCACCGGGCCGCGAGGCGTATCCCGGCGACGTGTTCTACCTGCACAGCCGGCTGCTCGAGCGTGCCGCGAAGCTCAGCAAGGAGCGCGGCTCGGGCTCGTTGACCGCGTTGCCCGTGATCGAGACGAAGGCAGGTGACGTCGCGGCGTACATCCCGACCAACGTGATCTCGATCACCGACGGTCAGGTGTACCTGCAGGACAACCTGTTCAAGTCCGGCGTGCGGCCCGCTGTCGACGTCGGCATCTCGGTGTCGCGCGTCGGTGGCGCGGCGCAGGTCAAGTCGATGAAGAGCGTCTCCGGCACGCTCAAGCTGGACCTTGCCCAGTTCCGCGAGCTGGAGGCGTTCGCGACCTTCGGCTCCGAGCTCGACGCGATCTCCAAGGCCCAGCTCGAGCGCGGCTACCGCCTGGTCGAACTGCTCAAGCAACCACTGAACAGCCCGATGCCGGTCGAGGAGCAGGTCGTCTCGGTGTTCGCCGGGACGAAGGGCTACCTCGACGACCTGCCGGTGGTCGACGTCAAGCGCTTCGAGAGCGGGCTGCTCGAGCACTTCCGCACCACGCAGGCCGGCCTGCTGGCCAACCTGCGCTCGAACCCGAAGGCCGACGTTCCCGACGAGCTCGGTGATCTGATCGCCTCGTTCAAGGCCGAGTTCGTCTCCGCCGGACGGCCCGGCATCGTCATCGACCCGACGCTCGTCGCCGCCGGCGAAGTCGGCGACGCCGAGAGCGACAAGACCCTGGCGACGGAGTGACCGTTCTGATGGTCGGGAATGGCCTCCGCGTGGAGCCGATCGAGCGGCGCGCAAAGCGGAACCGCCCGGATCTGGGTGACATTGCTGCGAGCGTTGCGGCGCGCCGCGCCGAGGGAAGCGCCAGCGACGAGGCGCACCCGAGCGAGTCGAACCGCAGGGCCGACGACCGAGGGCATCGATAATGGCCGGTGGTCAGGAACGCATCCTGCGTGGGCGCATCCGGAGCGTCCAGGCGACGAAGAAGATCACCCGCGCGATGGAGCTGATCGCGGCCTCGCGGATCGTGAAGGCGCAACAGCGCGTCCACGCGGCCGTGCCGTACAGCAACCTGATCACCAACGTGGTCAAGGACCTCGCCGCCAGTGGCGGTCCGACGGCCGCCTCCCCGCTGCTCGCCGGCCGCGACACCGTGGCGCGCACCGCCTACGTGGTGATCGGCGCCGATCGCGGGCTGTGCGGCGGCTACAACGCCGGCGTCCAACGCGCCGCAGAAGGCGAGGTCAGAGCCGACGTCGTCGCCGGCAAGGAGTACACGATCGTCGCCGTCGGACGCAAGATCGAGGGCTACTTCAGGTTCCGTGGCTACCGCATCGACCGATCGTTCGTCGGGTTCAGCGATCAGCCGACCTACGAGAACGCGCGGGAGATCGGTCAACACGTGATCGAGCTGTTCACGTCTGGCGATGTCGACCGCGTCGAGCTCGTCTACACCCGGTTCATCACCCCTGGGTCCCAGGAGGTCGTGCTCCGCCCGCTCGTGCCGCTGGAGACCGAGACCATCGAGGTCGCGGCCGGCCACGAGGCGGCCCCGACCGGACCGGCTGCCGACTTCGAGTTCGAGCCCGGCTCGGACGAGATCCTCGAAACGCTCCTGCCGCGCTACGTCGAGGCGCGCATCTACGCCGCCCTGCTCAACGCCGCGGCGAGCGAGTACGCGTTCAAGCAGCGGGCGATGAAGAGTGCCACGGACAACGCAGAGGAGCTGATCAAGAGCCTCAGCCGGATCATGAACCGTGCCCGTCAGGATGCGATCACCACCGAGATCATGGAGATCGTCAGCGGCGCCGAGGCTCTCGGCAAGGACGTGAGCAAGGACAAGATCTCCGCAGAAGAGAGCCGTTCGCGCGACAGCTTCAGCGCCCACCTCCCAGAAAGGGTCAGCCGATGACCATCACAGAGCCCACCGCGACCCGCCAGGACGGTCGCGTCGTCTCGATCGCCGGCCCGGTGATCGATGTCGAGTTCCCGCGCGGCTCGCTCCCCGAGCTGAACCGGGCGCTCGAGTTCACCGTGTCGGTCGAGGGCAACGACGTCAAGATCCTCGCCGAGGTCGCCCAGCAGCTCGGCGACAGCCGGGTCCGCGCCGTCTGCCTCAAGCCGACCGACGGCCTGACCCGCGGCACGCCGGTGCGCGACACCGGCCACGGGATCACCGTCCCGGTGGGCGACCGCACCCTCGGCCACGTCTGGAACGTGTGGGGCGACGTGCTCGACGGCGACAACGCCGCGTTCGCTGACATCGAGCGGTGGGAGATCCACCGCCCGGCGCCTGACTTCGCTGCGCTGGAGCCGTCGAAGCGCCTGTTCGAGACCGGGATCAAGGTCATCGACCTGCTCACCCCCTACGTCGCGGGCGGCAAGATCGGCCTGTTCGGTGGCGCGGGGGTCGGCAAGACGGTGCTGATCACCGAGATGATCCGCCGTGTCGCCCAGAACCACGGCGGCGTGTCCGTGTTCGCCGGCGTCGGCGAGCGCACCCGTGAAGGCACCGACCTGATGATCGAGATGACCGAGTCTGGCGTGTTCGAGAAGGCCGCCCGGGTGTTCGGGCAGATGGACGAGCCGCCGGGGGTGCGGCTGCGCGTCGCCCTGTCCGCGCTGACGATGGCCGAGTACTTCCGAGACGTCCAGAACCAGGACGTGCTGCTGTTCATCGACAACATCTTCCGCTTCGTCCAGGCCGGGTCCGAGGTCTCCACGCTGCTCGGCCGGATGCCGTCTGCCGTGGGCTACCAGCCGACGCTCGCCGACGAGATGGGTCAGTTGCAGGAGCGGATCACGTCGACCCGCGGCCGGTCGATCACCTCGCTGCAGGCCGTCTACGTGCCGGCCGACGACTACACCGACCCTGCGCCGTTCACGACGTTCACCTTCCTCGACGCGACGACCGAGCTGAGCAGGCAGATCGCCTCGCTGGGGATCTATCCCGCCGTGGACCCGCTGTCGTCGACGTCGACCATCCTCCAGCCCGAGGTGGTCGGCGAGCGGCATTACGCGGTTGCGCGTCGGGTGCAGGAGATCCTCCAGCGCTACAAGGAGCTGCAGGACATCATCGCCATCCTCGGCCTCGACGAGCTGTCCGAGGAGGACCGCCTGACGGTGTCCCGGGCCCGCAAGGTGCAGCGCTTCCTCAGCCAGCCGTTCTACGTCGCCGAGGTGTTCACCGGTGTCAGCGGCGAGACCGTGCCCGTCGCCGAGTGTGTGGAGAGCTTCGAAGCGATCGTCAACGGCGACCTCGACGAGACGCCCGAGCAGGCGTTCCTCAACGTCGGCGGCGTGGAGCAGGTGCTCGCCAAGGCGAAGATGCTGCAAGAGGGCGCAGCGTGATGCAGCGACGGAGCCTCACCATCAGCGTGAAGATGCTGCAAGAGGGCGCAGCGTGATGCAGCGACGGAACCCCATCATCAGCGTGAAGATGCTGCAAGAGGGCGCCGCCTGAGATGGCCACGATGCAGGTGGAGCTGGTCTCGCCGGAGCGGGTGTTGTTCTCGGGCGTTGCCACGCAGGTGATCACCCGCATCCTCGGCAGTGGCGAGATCGCCTTCCTCCCGAACCACGCGCCGTACCTCGGCGCGCTGACCGAGAACCACACGCGGATCTGGCTGGAGGACGGCACCGTGCTCGACGTTGCCGTGCACGGCGGGTTCGTGCAGGTCAGCAACAACACCGTGTCGATCCTCTCGGACGTGGCCGAGCTGGCCGAGCACATCGATCGGGCCAGGGCCATGCAGGCCAAGGAGCGCGCCGAACACGCACTCGCCGGCCCACAGGTCACCGACGCCGAGGCCGAATCGGCGCTCGCCCGAGCGCACGCCCGGCTCAACGCCAGCGGCGGCGTCACCGGCACCGCAGCGGGCAACCACTGACCGACGGCCGCGCCATTCCGCTCGTGCCGGTTGCGGGCGGGCCGGGCGGCCGTTCGGTGTCGGCGGCGTCGCCCGGACAGGCCCGGGAGCTCGGTGAGCGACGAGCTCGCTGCTGCGCGCACCGTCATCGCGACACCGTGAGCTCGCCGGGCGGGAGGACAGGCGGGAGTACGTTGGGTTGATGGCGACCACGTACCCGTTCACCTCTGCGCTCGTCACGGGCGCCTCCAGCGGCATCGGGGAGGCGATGGTTCGAGCGCTCGGCGCAGCGGGCGTGCCCCAGGTGGTGGTGGCGCGCCGTGCGGATCGACTCGAACTGCTCGCCGCCGAGGTTCCCGGCGTCGAGGTGCTCAGCGCCGACCTGTCCACCGCGCAGGGCATTGCCGCCGTGGCGGAGCGGATCGTCGATGCGCGGTACCCGGTCGACCTCGTCGTCAACAACGCCGGCTTCGGGTCAACGGGGGTCTTCGCCGAGCTCGACCCCGAGCGGTTGGACGAGGAGGTGCGGCTCAACGTCGGCGCGCTGACCAGGCTCAGCCGTGCCGCGCTGGGGGTGATGATCCCGCGCAAGCGGGGCTACCTGCTCAACGTCAGCAGCGTCGTCAGCTTCCAGCCCGGTCCGCGGCTCGCGGTGTACGCGGCGTCGAAGGCCTACGTGACCAGCCTCTCCGAGAGCCTCCACGAGGAGGTGCGCGGCACAGGCGTGAAGGTCACAGCGCTGTGTCCTGGCCTGACCCGAACGGAGTTCCAGAGCGTCAGCAACAGCTCGGCCGTCGCGTCACGGATGCCTCCGATGATGTGGCAGAGCGCGACCGAAGTCGCCGAGACCGGCCTGCGCGACGTCGCCGCGGGCCGGGCGCTGTCGATCCCCGGACCGATGAACAAGAGCATGGTCGCGGTGAGCGGGATGACCCCGCGCAGCCTCCTGCGGCGGATGAGCGGGATCGTCCGGGTGTGATCGGCGGCTGAGGCCGCAGCGCGAGCGGGACGGTCAGCATCTGTCGGCGGCGCTCGGCGATGCCGTGACGGGCCGCAGCGGTCGTCGGTTCGCCCGATCGGGTCGATCGAGCCGATGGCCGTGGGCGCGCGCCCACCCGCGGCGCGCCCATGGTTATGGTTCGCGCCAGCGGACGGACATCGACAAGCCTCCTGGAGGATTCAATCGTGTCTCAACAAACCAACCCCACCGACATCGACGCGGCCGAACCGCCGTCGGGAAGCCGCCGGGCGTTGCTCGGCAAGGGCGCCATGGCCGCCGCGGTCGCGGCCACCGCCGGTCTCGCCGTCAGCCGCAACGCGTCGGCCGCAACGGGCGACAACTTCCTCATCGGTGTGCCACTCAACGACAGCACACCCGGCACCACCGACACCGGGCTCACCGGCGGTTCGACGCTGATCGTGACGGCCGGCAAGACCAACGGCTTCGACGTCGGCGCCGGCGTCATGCCGGCGTCGATCATCGGTGCGCAGTCGATCAAGGGCGGCTTCGGCCTGCTCGGCAACTACACCAACACCACCGACCCGGGGGTCGGCGTGCTCGCGATCGCGACCAAGGGCACCGGCGTCGTCGCCCGTGGCCCGGACGCCGACCTCGAGGCGGACGGCAGCGGCCGGCTGCTCTTCAACCGCGACGCGTTCGCCGGCGCGCCGCCGACGGGCACCAGCGTCGTCGGCACGCTCGCCCGCGACAACACCGGCACGCTGTGGTACAGCCCGGCGGTCGGCACGTGGGTCAAGCTGGCTGCGGCGACGTCGTCCGGTGGCGCGGGGACGGTGCACATCATCGCCCCCGTGCGCGTCTACGACTCGCGACTCGCGGTCCCGGCGGGTTCCGGCAAGCTCGCCACCGGCCAGAACCGCGTCGTCAGCATCGCCGACGCGCGCAGCCAGACCACCGGCGCCGTGACGACGGCGAACGTCGTCCCCGCCGGCGCCACGGCGGTCGTGATCAACCTCACCGTGACCGAGACCGAGGGCGATCTCGGCGGCTTCCTCTCCGTGGTGCCCGGCGACGCGACGGCGCTCAGTGGGTCGTCGATCAACTGGTCGGGCCCGAACCAGAACATCGCCAACGGCCTGACCGCGAAGATCAGCGCCGACCGCAAGCTCAACGTGTTCTGCGGCGGCATCCCGACACCGGCGGCGCACTTCGTCATCGACGTCGGCGGCTACTACATCTGAGTTGGTCGCGGTTGAGTTCCGCCGCAGCGTGGCGGCGGAGCGCGACCGGTCCGGCGACGGCCGGCCACGTCTTTCCCCCATTGCCCCTTCGGGCGCGCCGGGGGGCCGCGCGTCGCCTACGTTTCGGTGAACCGCTTCAGGGTTGAAAGGGCACACACATGCAAGACACACGGATCCAGGAGCTCGAGGCCAAGGTCGCCGAGCTCACCGCGATGGTCGAACGGCTCGCACCGCAGGCCGCACAGGTGCGCGAGGACAGCCCGCTGCCCGTCGCCACCGACCCTGCTCCGGTGGTCGAGGAGGCCGGCGCATCGACGTCGTCACGGCGCAGGATGCTGCGCAACGTCGCACTGGCCGCCGGCGGCGCCGTGGCCGTCACGGTCGGGAGCAACGTGCTGCCCGCCGCGGCCGCGCACGAGCCGACGGACATCGGCGTCGGGCTCGTCAACGTGGGCGGTACCGGAGGCACGCTCGGCACACAGAACGGCAAGACGACGCTCAACTACGTCGCCCCGGCCGGTAACACCACCGGCGTCGCGCTCCTCGTGCAGACCGGCACCGTCTTCGGCACCGACGACGCCGACTTCCCCGCAGCGGTGGGGGCATGGGCCACCGACCCCAACCACCCGACCGGGCTGTACGCGTTCACCAGCGCGACCGGCGACAACCAGGCTGTTGCCGCGATCGGGGTCGGCACACGGTCCCTCGGCCTGCGCGTGACCGGCAACCGCGCCGCCGCGCTGTTCAATCCGACCGGCACCGCCGGGCCGTTGCGCACCGACGCCCACGTCGTCGGCGAGCTGATCGAGGACACGACGGGCAACCTGTGGTTGAACGTCGTCGCCGGCACGCCGGGCATCTGGCGCAAGCTCGCCGGCCCGGCGACCGCGGGTGCGTTCCACCCCATCAGCCAGGTCCGCGTCTACGACTCGCGCGCCGCGCAGCAGGCCAACCGCGGCAAGATCGCCACTGGCGGGAACCGGGTCGTCAGCGTCGCGAACAGCATCGTTCCGAGCACTGGTGTGGCCAACACCGACAACATCGTGCCGGCGGGAGCGACCGCAGTGACCGGCAACATCACGGTCACCGACACCACCGGCGCGCTCGGCGGATTCCTGACGATCATGCCCGGTGACGCCGCCGCGTTGATCGGATCGTCGGTGAACTGGTTCGGGCCCGACCAAAACATCGCCAACTCGTTCATCGCCAAGCTCGACACCAACCGCCAGCTGAAGATCTTCGCCGGGGGCGCACCGACCCCGGACACGGACTTCATCCTCGACATCACCGGCTACTACCTGTAACCACCTCGCCGGCACCGGTCGGTCCGCCGTCCCGGTCACCGCCAGAAGCGCACGTCCGCTTCCGGCGGTGACAGGAACGCTGACGGGGCCGGCGCCGGGTGCCCGGCCTGCGGCGAGTCGGGATCCGACCGCAGCGGCCGGCCCGGCTGGTCAGGCGTAGTCGACGGCGGCGAAGGTGGCGAGCTTGTCGATGCGGTGGCGGGCGTCGATCATCCGCACGGTGCCACTGCGCGACCGCATCACCAGGCTCTGGGTGCGCGCCCCACCAGCGATGTAGCGCACCCCGTTGAGCAGCTCGCCGTCGGTGATCCCGGTGGCAGCGAAGAAGCAGTTGTCGCTGCGCACCAGGATGTCGGTCGTCAGCACCATGTCGAGGTCGTAGCCGAGGTCGATCGAGGTCTGCCGCTCGGCGTCGTTGCGCGGCCACAACATCCCCTGCATCTCGCCGCCCATGCACTTCAGCGCAGCTGCGGAGATGACTCCCTCCGGGGTACCGCCCACGCCGAGCAGCACGTCGACGCCGGCTTCGGGCCACGCCGTGGCGATGGCGCCGAAGACGTCGCCGTCACTGATCAGCTTGATCCGCGCCCCGGCGGCGCGCACCTCTTCGATCAACTCGTCGTGGCGCGGACGGTCGAGGATCGCGACGGTGAGGTCGCGGACGTTCTCGCGCTTGGCTTTGGCGATCCAGCGCAGGTTCTGTGTCGCGCTGGCGGTGATGTCGATCGCACCGACGCACTCGGGTCCGACCGCGATCTTGCTCATGTACACGCACGGGCCGGGATCGAACATCGTGCCGCGCTCGCTGACGGCGATGACGGACAGGGCGTTGCCGCGACCGAGCGAGGTCAGCGTGGTGCCGTCGATCGGGTCGACGGCGACGTCGGTCGCCGGGTTGGTGCCGTCGCCGACGTGCTCGCCGTTGAACAGCATCGGTGCTTCGTCCTTCTCGCCTTCGCCGATGACGACGATCCCGTCCATCGGCACCGTCGACAACACGGTGCGCATCGCCGCGACTGCTGCACCGTCGGCACCGTTCTTCGCGCCCCGACCGACCCAGCGCGAGGCCGCGAGGGCGGCCGATTCGGTCACCCGGACGAGCTCGAGCGCAAGGTTCCGGTCGGGCTGGGTGGACTTCAGGTTGGCCATCGCTCGCCCACCGTAGCTGGTGTGATGCAGGCCACGGCGGGCGAACGGAGGGCGATGGATGTCACTTCATCGTTCTCGATGATGGTCGCGCAGCGCGTGGCGACGACCGTCGTGCAAAGGGCGACCCCGACCGAGATGGCGGAGGCGCTCTTCGTGACGATCGACGGCGATGCGGTAGGCGACGTCGGGCAGCATGTTCCACATGACTGGCTCTCTTTCTAGGTTGGTTGTGCGGGTTGGATGGGCTGGGGTTGGGCTCGGAAGTCTGCGCAACGGCAGCTGTGTCGGTGGACGACGCCGTCAGGCGCGGCGTGACCGCCGCCGAAGGTGGTTGACGTCGGCGGAGCCGGATCGGTTCTGGGGACCTTGCCGCGGGTCGGCCGTTGCAGTCGCGGCGTGCCCTCGAATGGTGGGGCGGCGCGGCTCAGCGGGTGATGCGGTGCGCAGCAGCCAGCGGGCGGCGCGGGCTCAGCGGGCGATGCGGAGGCCGGCGGCCACGGCGAAGCACGAGGAAGGGCGCCGCGCGGTGCCGAGGTTCTCCGTCACGGTGAGCATCTGCATGGGGGCACCTCCTCTCGTGTGGTCATCGGCGTTCCTGCCGGTCGTCAGCACAGGATGGCCGCCGCACCCGGCGCCGTCCAACGAATAAACGCCGACGGCGACTCGGGCGGCGACGCCTCCCTGGCTCGCGTGACAGGCGACCGGTAGCGTCGGCGCGGTGACCGAGGAATGGAACCCGAACGACCCGGACGCGACGCGGGTGCACTACGACCTCAGTCGGTGGTCGTTCGACCAGCAGGGGGAGCTCGCAGGGGACCTCGCCGAGGCCGAGATCCCGCACGCGTGGGACGGCGCCGAGCTGCTGGTGCCGGAGGAT
>JBBQTN010000158.1:0-12672 GCA_038213195.1 Acidimicrobiales bacterium
GTCGCCCCCGGCTAGCAGACGTTCTATCAACCAAGCGGTAGAATCTCCAATCGGACCACGAAGAAACCCCCGCGTGCGAGGATGCTGCCACTCGTTCGATCATCATGGCGGCGTGACTGGCAGGAGCACTGACGCAGATCGAGGTCCGTCCTGTGGGGGTTGACCGCAGCGCCGTCGAAGGGTTCCGCCGTACCGCCGAGCGGATCCGCGCCGAGATGGGCGGAGTCGACAAGATCGACCGACTCCACCAGCGCGGCCGGGCGACGATCCGCGAACGGATCGACGCGATCCTCGATCCCGGGAGCTTCCGTGAGATCGGCACGTTCGCGTTCTCCAAGCGCGAGACCGACCGCGACGACACACCCGGCGACGGCAAGATCGGCGGCTGGGGCACGATCGACGGACGCCCGGTGCTGGTCTACGGCGACGACGTCACCGTCCGCCAGGGCTCCTCTGCGCTGGTCGGGATGCGCAAGACGCGGCGGATGGAGCAGCTGGCGGTGCGCGCCGGTTGCCCGTACATCGACCTCGGCGAGACGGGCGGGGCACGGATCCCGGACATCCTCGGCGCGGTCGGCATCACCGGCGCGCAGATGTCCCCCGACAAGGGCACCCGCGACCACCGCGTCCCGGCGGTGACCGTGATCGTCGGCAAGTCGTTCGGCGGTTCCTCGATCTCGTCGGCGCGCGGCGACTTCACGGTGCAGGTGCGCGGCTCCTGCCTGGCGATCACCTCGCCACGCGTGTTCGAGGTGGCGATCGGCGAGATCATCGGCTTCGAGGAGCTCGGCGGCGCAGACGTCCACGCCGAGCGCACCGGCCAGATCGACCTCGCCGTGGACAGCGAGCCCGAGGCGTGGGAGGCGGTTCGCCGCTGGCTCTCGTACCTGCCGCCCAACGCCTGGACGCGCGCCCCTCGGGCCATGCCGGGCGGCTCGACGCCTGCGCGCGGCGGGCGTGACGACGCGCACGGCGACGATCCGTTGCCTGGCTCCGGTGTCGAGCTCGTCGCCGCGGTCGTTGACCCCGAGAGCTGGTTCGAACTGCGCCCGGGGATGGGGAGGTCGCTGCGCACCGGTTTCGCCCGCCTCGACGGGTGGCCGGTCGGGGTGATCTCCAGCGACCCTGCGGTCGACGAAGGGCGGATCGACGCGGCCGGGTGCGAGAAGGCGGCGCGCCTGCTGATGCTGTGCGACTCGTTCGACCTGCCGGTGATCTCGTTGATCGACAGTGCGGGGCTCGCCGCCGACGATGCCGCCGACCAGGATCGCGTGCTGTTCCGGTTCACCAAGCTGCGTCAGGCCGTGGCGTTGTCCGGGTGCCCGAAGATCCTCGTCGTCGCCGGCAAGGCCTTCGGGCTGACGTTCGCCTCGGCGCAGCACGCCGGCTGGGCGACCGATGGCGCCTACGCCTGGCCGGGCGCGACGATGGGTTCGACGGGCGCGAGCAGTCGCGAGACCAGCGTGTACGACGCCGCCGGCGTGCTCGGGCTGGACGAGATCATCGCCCCCGCCGACACCCGCGCCGTGCTCGTCGGCGACATCGCCCGCCTCGCCGATCGTCGCGTCAGACCGCTCGACGAACGCCTGCTCGCCCGATGGAGCACCTGTTGACCAGCACCGACCGATCAGACCGATCGGCAGAGGGACGCGCCGCCTCTGGCGTGTCGACGTTCGCTGCGGCGCAGCTTGCCGCGCGGGATCCCGGCGTTGTCCTGCGTGAACGGTCGCGGGCAGTCGCTGCGGATGGCGTGCGCGTGCGCGCCCACGTCGACGCGCTCGTCGACAGCGGCAGCTTCGTCGAGGTCGGCACGTTCACCCACGCCGTCGACGGCGCCCCCGGCACGACCGGCGACGGCCGGGTCGGCGGGCTCGCCACGATCGACGGACGCCCCGTGGTCGTCGCCGCCGACAACAGCGAGGTGCTGGACGGCAGCTTCGGCGAGGTCGGCAACGAACGCCTCGAACGCCTGCTCAACCTGGCGATCACCAAGGGCCACCCGTTCGTGCACCTCGCCGACGGGGGCGCGATCCGCGCCGCCGAGTCGGGCGGCGCAGAAGGTCTCGCCGAGTTCGGCAGCTTCACCGCGTTCACGACCCGGCTGCACCGTGTGCCGATGGCGAGCGCGATCCTCGGCGACACGACCGAGGCCTCCGCGTTCCTCGCCGCGACCGGGGACTTCACCGTGCTCGTGCGCGACCGCCGGCTGTCACTCGCCGCCGAGACGCACGAGCCGGGCGACCCGGCCCGCTCCGGCCTGGTCGACACGGTCGTCGAGACGGCCGACGAGGCCCCCGTCGCGGTCCGCCGGTTCCTCTCGTTCCTGCCTGCGAACGCGTGGAGCCCACCGCCACGCGCCGAGCCACGGTCGAGCGCGCACACCCTCGACCACGAGATGGTCGAGATG
This sequence comes from Acidimicrobiales bacterium, assembly GCA_038213195.1. Taxonomy (GTDB): domain Bacteria; phylum Actinomycetota; class Acidimicrobiia; order Acidimicrobiales; family Ilumatobacteraceae; genus JAODBQ01. The sequence goes on from JBBQTN010000158.1 coordinate 2,408, forward strand.
GTGCCGCGCAGCAGGACCCGCGCCTACGACATGCGGCGCGTGCTCACCCGCCTCGTCGACCCACCTCCCGGTGCCCCCGACGACGCTCCCGGCGAGGTGTTCGAGCTGCGTCCGACGATCGGGCGGGGGCTCGTCACGGGGCTGGCGCGGATCGACGGCTGGCCGGTCGGGATCTTCGCCTCGAACCCGATGTTCCAGGCCGGCGCGATGGACCCGGCGGCATGCGAGAAGGGCGTGCGCCTGCTCACGCTGTGCGACTCGTTCCAGATCCCGGCGGTCTTCCTCCAGGACGTCGCCGGGTTCCTCGTCGGCCGTCAGGTCGAACACGGGCGGATGCTGTTCCGCGCCGTGCGCTTCCTCAACGCGTTGTACGCATCCAGCTGCCCGACGTTGACAGTGCTCGTGCGCAAGGCGTTCGGGCTCGCCTACGAGACGATGAACGGCCGCAAGTACCACACCGACGGGCTGTACGCGTGGGCCGGCGCGGAGATCGGGTTCATGGACCCAGAGATCGGCGTCAACGTGCTCTACGGCGATCGCAAGACGCCGGAGGAGAAGCGGGCGATGGTCGCCGATCTGCGCGAGGGCACCTCGCCGTTCGACGCGGCCGGGGTGATGAACATCGACGAGGTGATCGATCCTGCGGCGACGCGGCTGATCCTCGCCCGCGACCTGGCCAACCTCGCCACCCGACGGGTGCCGCCACCCGAGGACCGCGCGCTGCGCTCGTGGCCGGCGTGCTGACGGCGATGACGAGCAGGCACGCCGGAGCGCCGCATGACTGAGCAGATCGCCCCCGCCGACGCCGACATCGGGGTGCCGACCGGCACCGCCGCGCTGGCGATCGCGTGGGCGTGGCGCGGGGCCGAGCGGGCGGCGCGTTTGACCGGCGTGGCCCACACCGTCGACGCCGATCGCGTCCTCGCCCACTTGCTGCTGCCATTGCTCGTCGGCGACGAGGTGGCCTCGACCCACCCCCGGCCGGCGCCCGCCGGCGGGTACGTCCACACGGATCTGATCGACGACGACGAACCGCTGTACGCGACGCTCGCGGCGGATCGTCCCGACGCCGACGCGGAGACCCTCGCGGCGATCGCCCAGGAGTGCCGGCTGCCAGTCCTGCCGTACCGGGAACTGGCCGATGCGGGTGCGCCGACCACGCCCGCCGACGCACCGCACGATCGCGACGACGGCGGGCGAACCCGGCGCCGAGTGGACCCGCGCGACGTCACCGTCGTCGACCTGAGCGCGATGTGGGCCGGTCCGCTGTGCACGATGCTGCTCGCCGCCTGGGGGGCCACCGTCATCACGATCGAGTCGCCGGCGCGTCAGGACGGTCTGCGCGCCTCCCCACGACAGTTCTCCGTGCTCGCGGGCGGCAAGCGGCGCGAGGGTCTCGACCTGCGCCGCGCAGCGGACCGCGCCCGCTTCGAGCACCTCGTCGCCGGAGCCGACGTCGTCGTCGAGTCGTTCTCGCAACGCGTGATGGGCAACCTCGGCTACCCGCCCGAGGGCCTGCGCCGGTGCAACCCGCGAGTGGTGACGGCCTCGTTGCGCGCGTTCCCGAGCGACGGTGCGGAACAAGGCTGGGTCGGGTTCGGGCGGGGCGTCCACGCGGCGAGCGGGTTGGGGATGCTCGGCGGCGCTCCACAACCCGTCCGCTTCGCCTACCCGGACCCGATCGCCGGCCTTGCCCTGTTCGCGGCTGTGCTCGACACGCTCGACCGCGCCGACCCGCCATGCGCGATCGAGGTCAGCCTCGCCGGCCCGATCGCGGCGCTGGCCGAGGGCGGCGCACGCCCGCTCGGTGCCGGCGCGACCGACACGGTGCAACGGCTGCGCCGCACCGTGGGCACCGACCCGGGCAGCCCGATCGTCGCCACACCTGGGGGGACGCCGCTCGTGCGCCACCCGATGACAACCGTCCGGGCGTCGATTGATCAGACTCGAACGACCCAACGATGAGAGGACCCGCATGACCACCATCCGATCCGAGATCCCCGCCACGGTCTGGCAGGTCAAGGTCGCCGCCGGCGACACAGTCGAATCGGGCGACGAGATCATCATCCTCGAGTCGATGAAGATGGAGATCCCCGTCGTCGCGCCGAGCAGCGGCACGATCAGCTCGGTGCTCGTTTCCCCCGACGACCGCGTCCAAGAGGGCGACGCCCTGGCGGAGCTCGACGGATGAGCAGAGGGCGACGCCCTGGCGGAGCTCGACGGATGAGCACAGGGCGACGCCCTGGCGGAGCTCGATGAGCTGGAAGCCGGAGGTAGATGAGTTGACGAAACGGCTCGAGCTGGTCGCCGGGATGGGCGGCCCGGAGGGGATCGCCCGCCAGCACAGCCGCAACAAGCTGACGGTGCGCGAGCGGCTGCCGTTGCTCGCCGACCCCGGCACGTTCGAGGCGTTCGCCCAGCTGCGCGGCGAGGCCCGCTACGACGCGGACGGCGCGCTGGAGGACTTCACCCCGCAGGGCAAGGTCGACGGGATGTGCCGGATCGACGGTCGCAAGGTGGTCGTCACCGCGGGTGACTTCACCGTGCGCGGCGGCTCGGCGAGCGGCGAGCACGGCGGGCTCGGCGAGGAGCTCAGCGCGTCCGCGCGGGCGCTCGAGTGGCGCCTTCCGTACATCCGCCTGATCGACAACGCCGGTGGCAGCGTGCGCAACTTCGAGACGCTCGGACGGACGTACCTGCCGGACGCGAACAGCTTCAGCCACGTCGACGTCAGCCTGCTCAGCACCGTGCCAGTGGTGTCGGCGGTGCTCGGCGCCGCGGCCGGGATCGGCGCGCTGCACACCAGCCTCGCCCACTGGAACGTGATGGTCGACAACACCCAGGTCTTCCCCGGCGGACCGCCGGTCGTCAAGGCCGCGCTCGGCTACGACATCAGCAAGGAGGACCTCGGCGGGCCGCAGGTCCACGTGCGCCAGAGCGGCGTCGTCGACAACCTCGCCGCCAGCGAGGTGGACGCGTTGCTGATGATCCGCCGGTTCCTGTCCTACCTCCCGTCGAGCGTCGACGAGATGGCCCCGCGCGGCGATACCTCCGACCCGGTCGACCGGCGCGAGGACGAGTTGCTCGACCTCGTGCCGAGGGAACCGCGGCGGGTCCACAACGCGCACCGGCTGATCGAGCTGGTCGTCGACGCGGGCTCGTTCTTCCCGATCGCCCCGCTGTACGGGCGGGCGCGGATCACCGGTCTGGCGAGGGTCAACGGGTACCCCGTGGGGATCATGGCCAACGATCCGATGTTCCTCGGTGGCGCCACCGACGTCGCCGCCGGACTGAAGGCGGCGCGGCTGATGCAGCTGTGCGAGACCTTTCACCTCCCGCTCGTCGACCTCGCCGACGAGCCCGGCCTGATGGTCGGCCTCGACTCGGAGAAGCAGGGGATCGAACGCGCCGGCGCCCGACTGGTGTGCATCACCAACGCTTGCCGGATGCCGTGGATCACGATCGTCATCCGCCGGCTGTACGGGGTCGGCGGCCAGACCCACCACCGCTCCACCGGGATGTTCCGGCGCTACGCGTGGCCGAGCGCGCGGTGGGGCTCGATGCACATCGCAGGGGGCGCCTCGGCGGCGTACCGGCGCGAGATCGAGGCGGCACCGGATCCAGACGCGAAGCGCCAGGAGATCGAGGACCGGCTGAACAAGCTCGGATCACCGTTCCGCACCGCCGAGGCCACGGGGCAGGACATCATCGACCCCCGCGACACCCGGCCGCTCGTGGCCGAGTTCGTCGAGGACGCGCAGCGCGTGCTGGCTCGCCAGCTCGGGCCGCCGCTGATCCCCTACTTCCCGTGAGCGCTGACGTTCGCGCTCGCTCCGGTCGTCAGTGCTGCACGACCGTGCCGCCGTCGACGTTCCAGGCCTGGCCGGTGACCCAGGAGCCCTCGTCCGAGCACAGGTACACGATCGTCGCGGCGATGTCGTTGCCGGTGCCCGCCCGGCCCAGTGGGATGAAGTCGCGCACGAACGTGTCCCAGATCTCACCCCGGCCGAGATCGTCCATCCGCGACGTGTCGATCACCCCTGGGCAGATCGCGTTGACGCGGATCCCGTCTTTGGCGACCTCCTGGGCCATGCATGCGGTGAGCGCGTGCATCCCCGCCTTCGACGCGGCGTAGGCGGCCGTGTTCGGGCTGAGCTTCTTGCCGGCGATCGACGAGATGTTGACGATCGATCCACCATGGCCGGCAGTGATCATGTGCCGCGCCATCGCCTGCGAGACGAGGAACGCGCCGGTCAGGTTGACGTTCAACACGTTGCGCCACAGCGCCGGATCGAGGTCGACGACCGGCACCCGGTCCTCGCCGCGCGCTGCGCCGGCGTTGTTGACGACGATGTCGATCCGGCCGAAGCGGTCGATGATCTGCTCGCCGAGCCGGCCGACGGCGTCCTCGTCGGCGACGTCGGAGACCGCCGTCATCGCCTCCACGCCGTGCGCGCGCACCTCGTCGGCCACCGACTCGATGTCGCGCCACCCGGCCTCCTGCTCGTCGGCGGGGTAGCGCGACGGGTCGCGGCCCGTCCCCGTGAGCACGACGTGGCACCCGGACCTGGCCAGCTCGACGGCCGCGGGGCGGCCGATGGACCGCATCCTCCCGGCGCCCGTGACGAGGGCGACCTTGCCCTCGAACCCGGTCAACGTGTACGTCATCGTCCGACCGCCTTCGGCGGTGTGCGGATGACCAACTCGGCGAGGCGCGCCGAAGCACACTGCCTGATGACTCGCTCGCTTCGCTCACTCATCGTGCGCTTCCTCTCATACGGGGGCGTCGACGAGGTAGCGGTGGGCGAGCTCGCCCAGCACGGCCTCGAACTCGTCGACGGTCTGACGGATGATCTCGGCGACCGGCTGGATCGCCTCGATCCGGCCGGCCACCTGGCCGAGCTGCGGGAGACTGGCGTTGATGTCACCGTCGCGGTAGAGGTCGAGGATCGAGGCGAGCAGCACCATCGGATCCCCCTCGACGGCCAGCTCGAACGGCGCCGTCGCCCGCGTGCGCAGGACGCGCACCGGCTTGCCATTGTGCTGGTTGATCATCATCGTGTCGGTCTCCTCCGCATCGACGACAGCCTGCTTCATGTTCTGGTGCACCGGCGATTCCAACGACGCGACCATCCGCGTTCCCATCTGCACTCCCTCGGCACCCAGCGCGAACGCAGCGGCCATCGAGCGGCCGTCGGCCATCCCGCCGGCGGCGATGATCGGCACGTTCAGACGGCTGGCGACCAGCGGGAGCAGCACCATCGACGTCACCTCACGCGGGCTCTTGAACCCCGCTCCCTCGCTGCCCTCCACCACCAGCCCGTCGACGCCGGCGTCGACCGCCTTCTGCGCGCCGCGCAGCGTCGGCACGACGTGGAAGACGATCAGGCCGGCGTCCTTGAGGCGGGCGGTGTGCTTGTCGGGTGAACCCGCCGACGTGGTGACGAACGTGATCCCCTCCTCCACGATCACGTCCACGATCTTGATGTCGCGGACGAACGCGATCGGCAGGTTGACGCCGAACTTCTTGTCGGTCAGATCGCGGGTGCGGTGGATGTCGTCGCGGACCTCCTCGATGCCGAGCGAGCCGGGCACCAGCCCGACGGCGCCTGCGTCGGCGACGGCCGCGACCAGCGGCGGCTTGGCGATGTAACCCATCGGTGCCTGGACGATGGGGATGTCGACGCCGAGGAGTCGAGTGACACGGTTGTCGAAGATCATGGTCGCAAGATACGGGACGGTCCCTAACGAAGTTCTACCGGCCGTTCGAAAGTGTCGTCACACGACTCGTCGCCGCCACCGGGCCGAGAACTCCCGACGGGCTACCTTGGCGGATGACGCCACCATCCGACAGTGGAGGGATTGCATGACGCTGGCACGACAGATCCAACCGATCACCGAGACCGACGACCAGATCCGCGCCGCCCTGACCGACGCCGATCTCCCCTCGCTGCTGCCCACGCTGGCGTACATCACGGGCGACATGTCGGTGCTGCGCGAGGACCTGCGCATCGACCCGGCGTTGCAGGCCGAGGAGCAGGGCGGGTTGACGCCAGACCAGCAGGCCGCGATCCGCGAGATCGCGTTGACCGCCCTCGCCCGCTTCCGCGACGAGGGCCGCACGACCGTCAACGACGACGGCGACCTGCAGATCATCGTCGAGTTCATGGCAGGCGGTGTGCCGATGGACGACTACATGGCGATGCTCAGGGAAGAGCTCGCGCTGCACGGCGACGACCTCCGCGCCCCGCAGTGGCGCAAGGACGAGATCGCCCCCGACCGCGACTTCCGCGTCGCCATCGTCGGCTGCGGGATGTCCGGGATCATCGCCGCCTACCGGCTCAAGCAGGCGGGCGTGCCGTACGTGATCTTCGACAAGAACACCGAGGTCGGCGGCACGTGGATGGAGAACACCTATCCCGGGTGCCGGGTGGACATCCCCAACCACTACTACAGCTACTCGTTCGCGCAGCGCGACGACTGGCCGCAGTTCTACTCGCCACAGCCCGAGCTGCACCGCTACTTCCGCCAGTGCGTCGACGAGTTCGGGATCCGTGACCACATCCGCCTCGAGACCGAGGTCTCGTCGATCGAGTACGACGACGACTCCGGCACCTGGACGTTGTGCCTCAACGGCCCGGGCGGCGAGTCGACCTACACCGCGCACGCGGTGATCAGCGCCGTCGGGCAGCTCAACCGGCCGCAGTACCCGTCGATCGAGGGCCGCGAGAGCTTCGCCGGCGCGGCGTTCCACTCCGCCCGCTGGGACCATGGCGTCGACCTCACCGGCAAGCGCATCGCAGTGGTCGGCACCGGCTGCAGTGCAGCACAGTTCACTCCGATCATCGCCGATCAGGCCGCGTCGGTGGAGATCTTCCAGCGCACGCCGAACTGGATGTTCCCGGCGCCGACATACCACGACGACGTGCCGGCGGGCTTCCAGTGGCTGCTCGGCCACGTCCCCGCCTATCGCGAGTGGTACCGGTTCTGGCTGTTCTACCGCACCGCCGAAACGCTCCGGCCGATCGCCGAGGTCGACCCGAACTGGCCGAACCAGGAGCGGTCCGTCAGCGAGCTCAACGACGCGATGCGCGAGATCCTGACGGAGGCGCTGACCGTGCAGTACCCGGAGCGGCCCGACCTGCTGGAGAAGGTGCTGCCGCAGTACCCGCCGGCGTCGAAGCGGATCATCGTCGACAACGGCGTGTGGGCGAAGACCCTGCACCGCGACCACGTGCAGCTGACCACGACGCACATCGACAAGATCGTGCCGGAGGGGATCGTCACGGTCGACGGCGTGCTGCACGAAGTCGACGTGATCATCTACGGCACCGGATTCCAGCCGTCGAAGTTCCTGACCCCGATGAAGGTCGTCGGCCGCCACGGCGTCGACCTGCACGAGCGGTGGAATGGCGACGCACGCGCCTACCTCGGCACCACCGTGCCCGGCTTCCCGAACTTCTTCGTGCTGTACGGGCCGAACACCAACATCGTCGTCAACGGCAGCATCATCTGGTTCTCCGAGTGCGAGGTGCGCTACATGACCGACCTGCTGCGCGCCACGTTGGAGGGCGGGCACCGCGGTCTCGACTGCCGCGAGGACGTCCACGACGCGTACAACGCGGAGGTCGATGCCGAGAACCTGCGGATGGTGTGGGGCGTGTCGACCGTCAACAGCTGGTACAAGAACGCCAACGGCCGGGTCGCCCAGAACTGGCCGTTCCCGCTGCTCGAGTTCTGGAAGCGCACGAAGGCGGTCGACGAGTCCGACTACGTGCCGGTCTGAGTCGCGTACACCGCACCGTCGGCCGGGTGGGTTGACGAAGATCAACCTTGCGGCGGCCGGGCAGCCGCTCGCAGACTCGTGCCGTGGGGCTTGCCGAGGGTGCAGAACAGGACACGGTCGCCGCGGTGCGCGAGCTGACGGGCGCTGCGGCGGCGGCCGTCCAGCGCGTGGCCGTGACGGGTCCTGCGGGCGTGCTGCCGTCCGTGTTCGACGTCACCGGAGTCGCTACCGCGGCCGTCGCCGCGGCGACGCTGGCGGCGGCCGACCTGCTGGCCGCACGGACGGGCGACGCGGCGCGAACCGTCCGTGTCGATCGCCGTCAGGTGGCCGCGGCGTTCCTCAGCGAGGCGTTGTTCACCCCGATCGGATGGGTCCGCCCCGCCCCGTGGGACCCGATCGCCGGCGACTACCCGGCCGCCGACGGCTGGATCCGGCTGCACACGAACTACGCCGACCACAGGGCCGGCGCCGTTGCGGCGCTGGGCATCGCAGACCGGGACGACCTCGATCGCACCACGATCGGGTCGGCCGTCGCCCTGCGCGGCCGAGCCGAGCTCGAGCAGGCGGTGGTCGACGCCGGCGGGTGCGCGGCCGCGATGTACACGCGCGACGAGTGGCTCGCTCACCCTGCAGGCGCCGCCACGGCAGACGCCCCGCTGCTCGGCGTCGCGCCCCGCCCGGGTGGTGCGCCACCGCTCGCTGAGATGCTCGGCGCGACCGACCCACCCCTGCGTGGGGTGCGCGTGCTCGACCTGACCCGCGTCATCGCAGGACCGGTGTGCACGCGGTTCCTCGCCGCGCACGGCGCCGACGTGCTGCGCATCGATCCGGTCGGCTTCGCCGAAGTCCCGGCGCTGCTTCCGGTCACCACCGCCGGCAAGCGCGTCGCCGCGCTCGATCTGCGTGCGGCCGCGGGGAGGCGCCGGTTCGAGGAGCTGATCGCCGAGGCCGACGTCCTCGTCAGCGGCCTGCGCCCCGACGCCCTCGACCGGCTCGGCTTCGATGTCACCCACCTCGCGACGATCAACCCGGCGTTGACCACCGCCCGCCTCGATGCGTACGGGTGGACGGGTCCGTGGTCGGCGCGGCGCGGGTTCGACAGCCTCGTGCAGATGAGCACGGGGATCGCCGAGCAAGGGCAGCGGGTCAATGGCTCGCCCGGGCCGCGGCCGCTGCCGGCGCAGGCCCTCGACCACGCGACGGGCTACCTCCTCGCCGCCACCGTGTGCCAGGCCCTGGCCGCGCGCGTCAGCTCCGGTGCGGTGTCGGAGATCACTGCCTCGCTCGTCGCCACGGCCAACCTGCTCAGCCGCTTCCCCACCACGGACGGTCTCGCAGGGGCGCCACCGGATCTCGGGGCTGCGGACACCGAGCCTGTGGACACCCATTGGGGTCCGGCAACCGCCGTGCCGGTGCCCGGCGCGATCGACGGCATCACCACCGCAGTCCTGCGTGCCGCACGACCCCTCGGCTGCGACGAGCCGCGGTTCACCGGCGCCGCAGATCGAGGCCGCACCGCGCCGGCGTAGACGAGGAGCCGGCGTCTCGCCGCCGCCGTCGCCGGCCTTCTTGTCGCAACCAGAACGGTACCTGTTCTGGCTGCGACCGGTCATCCCGATCCGGCGCGAGCCGGGAACGGCCGGCGCACCTGAGCCCGCGCCTCGCCGCTGCGTGTTCCGGCGCGCCGTCGAGTGCACCCGTCCCGGCCGTGCGAACCTGGCGTCGGTGCGCCTGCTGTCCGATCGCCGTTACGTGTTCCCGATGAGCGCCGAGGCGCTGTGGGTGCGGATCAATGACGTCGCCGCGTACCCGACGTGGTGGCCGTGGTTGCGCCGTTTCGACGGCGAGACCCTGAACGAGGGCGAGGTGTGGCAGTGCACGGTCCAGCCGCCGCTGCCGTACACCGTGCGGTTCGCGGTCACGATCGGCGCGATCGCGCCGGCACGCTCGATCGCGGCGACCGTTTCGGGCGACATCGTCGGATCGGCGACATTGCAGATCGAACCACGCGCCGGGGGTTGCGAAGCCCGGTTGACCGCCGAGCTCGGTCCGGACAAGCACGCGTTGCGCGCCCTGTCCGTCGCCGCCCGCCCCCTCGTCCGCTTCGGCCACAACTGGGTGCTCGACACCGGCGCGCGGCAGTTCCGCAAACGATCCGTCGCAGCCGCCGGCGAGGACGGCTCCCGCTGACACATGGCCGCGCGACGTGGTGCGCTGACCGTGGCCGTCGTCCGCGTCCTCCCCCAGGGCCCACGTCCACGTACGGTCTGTGGGAGGACGCACGGTCCCCGTCCCCACCCGACGTCGAATGGTAAGACGGGGCGGATGCGTTGGAACGATGCCGTCGTGGTGGTCACGGGAGGATCACGCGGCATCGGACAGGCGACGGCACAAGCCGCCGCCGCCAGAGGGGCGCACGTCGGCCTGATCGCGCGCGACCCCGAGCAGTTGGCGCGCACCAACGAGTCGCTGGCCCGTC
>JBBQTN010000159.1:0-12642 GCA_038213195.1 Acidimicrobiales bacterium
GAGGCCGGCGCGAGTGTCATGATGCCGATCCTCGTCGACCACCTGGCCACCGGCACCGAATACGAGCGTCGCGACAACGTGGTGCCGGGCTCGGTCTTCAGTGCGGTCGTCGCGTGCGCCGGGGCCGACCGGTGGCTCGCCGTCGAGGCCGTCGATGGCGCCGACTGGGAGCGGCTGTGCAGCGTCCTCGAGCTGCCTCAGCGGTCCGCCGATCCCTCGGGGGGCGACGTCGACGCGGCTCGGACCGCGCTCGCGGACTGGGCGACCACCCGCACGCCATACCAGGCGGCGCACATACTGCAGCGTGCGGGCGTGGCGGCGGCGCCGGTGCAGGACGCCGCCGACCTCGCCCGTGACCCCCAGCTGCGGTCCCGCGGCTTCATCGTCGAGATCGACCACCCCGACCTCGGTCGCATCGAGTACCCGGGCGCGGTCGAGCGCGCCGTGCGGCCAGGTGGCGGTGTCAAAGGCCCTGTGCCGCGCCTCGGCGAGCACACCGTCGAGGTCCTCGAGCAATGGGCCGGGATCGACGCCGCAGAGTCCGCGCAACTGGCGGGGCGCGGCGCGATCTGGATCCCCTGACGACCGACCGGGATCAGCGCGCGGCGAGTGCTCGGCTCATGTCGTCGCCTCGTGGGCGGAGGCGGGCCGCGCGGTCCCCGATCCGTCGCGGCGGAGGACCCCGCGCGCGTACAGGTCGGCGATCTCGGCCGCCTCGAGTCCGAGCAGCTCGGCGAGCACGCTGTCGTTGTCGGCGCCGAACCGGCCGAGCTGCGGTGCGACGGGCGCCGGAGCGCCGGAGAGCCGCCACGGTGGGCTCGGCAGGGTGACGTCCTGGTCGCCGTCGACGTGCACGGTGACCACCGCCTCGCGTCTGACCGCCCACTCCGTCGACGGCACCTCGGCAACGGTGCGGATCCGCCCGACCGCCAGGCCTTCGGCGTTCAGCGCCGCCTCCACCTCGTCGATCCCACCACCGACGAGCAGCGCGGACTGCAGCTCGGCGATCACCTCGGCACGACGTGACCGTCGATTCCCGGATTCGGCGAAGCGCTCGTCGTCGATCAGCTGCGGGCACCCGAACGCGCGGCACAGCGAGGCGAACACCTGGCCGCTCACCGGGTTGCCCGCGCTGAAGGTCGATCCGTCGGCCGTGGAGAAGATCGCCTGTGGCGTCGACCCCGACTTCGGCGGCTTGGCGCTCGACAACAACGTCGAGGCGAACTCGTTCAGGAACAGGATCGAGTGGGCGAGCGAGATGTCGACGTGCTGGCCACGCCCCGTGCGTTGACGATGCAGCAGCGCGGCGAGCATCGCGATGGTCGCGTCCTTGGCGGCGGCGAGATCGGCGATCGACATCGGGTCGTGCTCGATCTCGGCGGACCGCAACTGGGCGGCGGTGTACAGGTAGCCGGCCTCGCCGTGGACGAACGGCGCGTACGCGCGGCGACCACGCCACGACCCGGTCTGCCCGTACCCGGAGATCGACACGTAGATCAGCGCAGGGTGGGCCTTCGCGAGCGAGTCGTAGTCGAGGTCCCACGCAGCCATCACGCCAGGACGGAAGTTCTCGATGAGCACGTCGACGACGCCGGCCAACCGGTGGACGAGTGCCTGACCGTCGGGCTGCGCCAGATCGACGGCGATCAGCCGCTTGCCGAGGTTGAGCTGCACGAAGCCGGGCGGGCTCGGGTGACCGTTGCCGTGACCGGCGCGAGTCTGATCGCCTTCGGGCGGCTCCAGCTTGATCACATCGGCGCCGAGCGCGGCGAGCATCCGCGTGCTGTGTGGACCGGCGACGACGCGGCTCAGATCGAGGATGCGCACGCCGGCGAGCGGACGTTCGTCGTCGGTCGGGCTCACGGTCGGGTTCACCGCCGTCGGGTTCAACCCCATGTCGACGCCCCGTGGGCGAGCTTGCTGAACGGCTGGTCCTGCTCGGTTCCCGGCTCGCGCGGTAGACCGAGCACCTTCTCGGCGAGGTGGTTGCGCTGGATCTGGTCGGTACCGCCGGCGATCGAGGTGGCCGGGCTGCTCAGAGCGAACTCCTGGAAGCCGGCTGACGGCGCGTCGTCGCCGAGCAACGTGCCCGCTGCGCCTTGCACGCCGAGGCCGACCTCGCGCTGCAGGCGGGTGATGTCCGACACGGTGAGCTTGGAGATCGGCCCCTCCAGGCCCGGCACCGACGAGGCGCGCATGCGCAAGTTCGTATAGCCCATGATCGCCCGTCGGGTGTGCAGGATCGCCATGTCCTGGCGCACGAGCGGATCGTCGGCGCGGTCGAAGTCGTGCACGAGCGAGGTCAGCACCCGCCCGACGCCGCGGTTGCCCCGCGTCGGGTTGGCCGAGCCGTCAGCCATCTTGCGCACCAGCTCGCCTGCCTCCATCGTCAGGTCGACGGGGCCGAACGGGCCACCCTCGTGGGCCGCTGGGTTGAACGAGTTCTTCTCGTAGGTGAGGAAGGTCCTGGTGACCGCCCAGCCCTCGCCCTCACCGCCGAGCAGGTCGGCGTCGGAGACGATCGCCTCCTCGAAGTGCACGAGGTTGAAGTCCGAACGGCCGTTCATCTGCTTGAGCGGCCGTGGCTCCACACCCGGCTGCTGGGCCGGGCACAGGAAGAACGACAACCCGCGATGCTTGGGGACCTCCCAGTTGGTGCGCGCCAGGAGCATGCCGTAGGTGACGATCGCGGCGTTGCTCGTCCACACCTTCGTGCCGGTGATCCGCCACTCCTCGCCGTCACGGACGGCCGCCGTCCGCGACGCGGCGAGGTCCGACCCGGCGTCGGGCTCCGACAGCATCTGGCACGTGGTGTCGCCGCCGTAGGCCATGCCACGCAGGAAGCGGTCGCACTGCTCGTCGTTGCCGTGCCTGAACAGCATCGGGGCGAGAAGCGTCGGACCGATGCCGGACGGCGGTCCGAGGGCGCCGACCGCACGTCGTTCGCCGCGAACCAGCTTGGCCAACGACGTCGGCAGACCCTTGCCGCCCCAGCGCTCCGGCCACGTCGGGTAGCCCCATCCACTCTCGTACATGCGGCGGAACCACTCACCGACGCTAAGCGTCGGATCCCACGACGCCCGATACCAGGATCGCGACTCGTCCACGATCTCGCGCTCATCCATTTCTGGCCCCCTGTCGTTCGCTCGCCGAGAGACGCCCCTCACGCCAGGTCTCAACAAGTCGACTGAATAGACAGAGTAGGCTGCTTGCGCCGCTCGATCAAGCGCTCAGGCACCGTCCCCGATCATGCCTCCCGGACGGTGCGCGCAAACGATCGAGCCGCAACAGGGGAAGTGGGGACAGATGGAGCCGGAACGCTCGGAGGTGGCGGACACGCTTGCCGTGCGGGCGCTCGCACTGGCGTACGCGCACCACGCCGACCGACGAGAGCCGGACTCGCTCGCCGCCCTGTTCGAACCCGAGGGTGTGCTGCGCATGGTGGGTCGCAACGACGAGGCCAACGCAGCCGTCAGCCGCGGCCACCGCCAGATCGCGTCCGCTGTCGGAGGGCTGCGACGGTTCGACACGACGTACCACCTGGTGGCCAACCACCTCGTCGACCTCGCCGGCGACGAGGCGACAGGCGAGGTCTACTGCGTCGCCCACCACGTCCACGAGGAGGACGGGCGACGCACCGACTTCGTGATGTTCATCCGCTACCGCGACCGGTACCGACGTCACGACGAGCGCTGGTTGTTCGCAGAGCGGGAGACGTACGTGGAGTGGACCGAGGACCGGGCGCTCGGCCCGGTCCCATGACCCGGAGCCGATGAGGGACGAAGACGATGGAACACGATCGAAGGATGATCCCGCAGCTGTCGCTGGGAATCGTCAACTTCGCCGCGGACGACCCGGGAGATTGGCGGTTCCTGCTGGACCGGGCCTGCGCCGCTGACGAGACCGGGGTCGACCGCGTCGTCGTGTCCGACCACGTCGTGTTCGGCGAGCACCTCGAGGCGTACGCAGACCCTGCGCTCGGCGGCATCGCCGGGGGTCGGCAGCCGACGGGGCCGGACGGGCAGTGGCTGGAACCGATGACGCTGCTGTCGGTCATCGCCGGCCTGACCACTCGGGTCCGATTGAGCACGGGCATCCTGCTCGCCGCGCTGCGCAGGCCGGTCGTGCTCGCCAAGGCGGCTGCGACGCTGGACGCGCTCTCCGGCGGCCGCCTCGACCTCGGCGTCGGTGTCGGCTGGCAGCGCGAGGAGTACGAAGCGGCCGGCCTCGACTTCGACCGGCGCGGCCGGCTGCTCGACCACACCCTCGAGGTGTGTCGAGCGCTGTGGCTCGAACCGCGGGCCCGCTACGAGTCCGACGAGCTGACGTTCGACGCGATCCACATGAGCCCGAAGCCGGTCGCCGCCGGCGGCGTGCCGATCTGGGTGAGCGGCACGCTCAACCCGAGCGTGATCTCGCGTCTCGCCCGCTTCGGGGCTGGTTGGATCCCGTGGGGTGCGCACCTCGGTGATCTGACGACGTCGATCGCAAAGATGCGCGACGGCGTCGCCGCCCTCGGCCGTGACCCCCTCGACATCGGCGTCGTCGGTTCGGTCGTTGCAGCACCGGGCGATCGTCCCCTCGACGCGGACCAGATCATGGAGCCCGTGGCGGAGATGGTCGCCGCAGGCGTCACCGATGTCCGCCTGTTCATGCCGTTCCCGCCCGGTCGCGACGAGCTCACCGATGTGCTTCACCGGGTCGTCGCCGCCTTCCATACGACGACGGGGCGGCCGGGACCACGGTGACGCGATCAGCTGTCGTGGTCTGCCAACGCTGCCTGTCCGTTGCGGCCGGGGAGATCGCGATCCACCGCGGCGACCTCCGCCTCATCGACCTCGGCCGTATCGACCTCGGTCGCATCGAGCTCGTACGCCTGCTCGATCTCCGACAAGCTCACGTCGCCGGCTCGGCGGTCGAGGGCAACCTGACCGTAGGACAGCACCACGACGTGGTCGGCGAGCTCACGGGCGCGCTTCACGTACTGCTCGATCAGCACAAGCGTCATCTCGCCGCGGAACGTCGCCAGGACGGCGAACAGCTGATCGAGGATCGCCGGCGCGAGCCCGTGCGACACCTCGTCGATGACGACCACGGCGGAGGGATGCACGAGCACCCGGCTGAGCGAGACCATCTGCTGCTCCCCGCCGGAGAGCATCCCGGCGCGCTCGTTCCAGCGCTTGGCGAGGAACGGGAACAGCGCCGCCGCTTGCTCGAGGGTCGCCTTGCGCTCGTGTCGAGAAGCGTGGCGATCACCGACGACCAGGTTCTCGGCCACGGTGAGGCCGGGAAACAGCGCACCACCCTCGGGGACGAACGCCACGCCGCGACGCGCCCGACCGTACCGGGGGGCCGCGGTGACATCGGCGCCATCGATCAGCACCGATCCCGCGCTGGCCTTCACGACACCGGCGACGGTGGCAGCCAACGTCGACTTGCCTGCGCCGTTCGGACCGAGGATCGCGCACACCGTGCCAGCAGGCACCTCCAACGTCACGTGGCTCAGCGCACGCAGCGCGCCGTAGGAGTGGCTGACATCGTCGAGGCGCAGGGTCGCTGCGGCGAACCCGCCCGTCCGCTCGATCCCCGGAGTCACACCCCCCGCTCGGCTCACACCAGCTCCCCGCTGCCGAAGTAGGCCTCGCGCACCTTCGTGTTCTTGAGGATCTCCGACGTCGTACCGTCGGCAAGCTTGACGCCGAAGTCCAACACGACGAGCCGGTCGGCGAGGCGCACGACGGACTCGACGTCGTGCTCGACGAGCACCACGGTCACACCGAGGCGCGCCCTGATGTCGCGGAGCGTCGCTGCGAACGCGTCGCGCTCGACGGGGTCGAGACCCGACAGTGGCTCGTCGAGGAGCAGGACGAGGGGCGGCACGACGAGTGCCATCGCCAGCTCGACGGCGCGCGTCCCGCCGAGCGAGAGTCGTCCGACGAGCAGGTCGAGATCGAGGTTCCACGGTTCCGACTGCAACATCTGCTCGAGCTCGAGCGGATCGTGCTCGGCCGCGTCGGACTTCCCGCTCCGACGCCACACGTGCTTCGACTCACGCGCGAGGGTCAGGTGATCCCGCACGGTCAGCTCGGCGAACAGCGAGGCGCGTTGGAACGTGCGGGCGAGGCCGAGGTGCACACGACGGTGCACGCTGCGCCTGCGACACGACGTCGAACCGATCCGCACATCGCCGGCGACGGGCTTCACCAGGCCGGTGATGACGTTGAGCAGGGTTGTCTTCCCCGATCCGTTCGGGCCGATGAGCCCGACGATCTCGCCGTGGCCGGCGTGGAACGAGACGTCCTTCAGCGCCGTCAACCCGCCGAACTTGACGGTGACGTCGATCAGTTCGAGGGATCTCTCCTCCGACGCTGCGGTCATCGCCGCACTCCCTCGAGCGGGACCACCATCGCGCCGGCCGGCGCGCTCGCCGCGATCGCGGTCTCCGCACCCGCGTCGGCCGGTGTCGGCCTCTTCCTGCGCAACCGCGTCTCCATCTCGAACAGGAAGCCGCGCGGTTCGCGCGCGAGACCGATCGCACCGAGCCCGAACAGCACGGTCGGCAGCTGACCGATCCCCTTCACGTGCAAGTACTGGAACGCCGCAGGAGCGATCGTCAACATCAGGCCGGCAACGAGCGCACCGCGGTACCCGCGCACGCCGACCGTCACCACGACGGCCAGCCACAGCAGGCCGGTGAGCAGGGCGAAGTCGCCGACGCCGACGGCCCCCTGCTGGATGCCGACGAGTGCTCCACCGAGCCCACCGATCGCGGAGCCCACCGCGAAGATGCCCACCCGCGTGCCCTTCACGTTGATCCCGATGCTCTCGCCGGCGACAGGGTTGCCGCGCACGGCGGCTCCGATCCGGCCGAACCGACCGTGCTTGGCCCACGTCAGCAGACCCGCGACGATCGCGAACACCACGGCCCCGAGCAGGATCGAGCTCTGCGTGGCCCGCAAACCACCGATCTTGAACTCCGGGTAGATCACGCCTGCGAGCGGCACGATCGACTGAACGTTGAAGACGAACTTCTCACAGAACAGCGCGAACGCCAGCGTGACGAGCGCGAACCCGACCTGGTCGAGACGGGTGCCCATCAGGCCGATGACGATCCCGCAGACCATCGCCGCGCCGACGCCGACGACGACAGCGAGCAACAGCGGCAGGTGGGCCTCCGTCGCCAGCCGACCCGTGACGAACGCGCCGGCTGCTGCGAAACCGGCCTGGCTGAGGCAGAGGATGCCGCCCTCCCCCGTCGACACCGTGAAGCCGAGGAAGATCACCCCGAACGAGATGCCGGCGGCGAACACCCCCGTCCAGTACTCGCTGAAGGCGAACATCGCGGCATACGTCAGCGCGACGGCCATCGCCAACATCAGCACGCGCCGCAGCGCGAGTCGGCGGGGAGCACGTCGACCCTCGTCGAAGCCATTCGACGCGAGACGCACGACATCGGCACCGGTGTCTTGGCGGACGCCGCCGAGCGACCGGCCGAGCAACAGCAGCACGACCAGCAGGAAGAACGGCAGGGCCGGGACCAGTCCGTTGCCGATGACGCTGCCGACCGGCGCGTACCCGGTGATCAATGACGCGGCCACACCCAGGCCGACACCCGCCAGCGCGGTGATCCCGAGCGAGCGGAACCGTCCGACCAGCGCCACGCTCAACGCGGCGACGGACAACGTCGTGTACTGGGACGCATCGAGTTGGATCAGCGGGCTGAGCAGGATCCCGGCGACACCGGTCATCATCGTTGCGATGATCCACGTCACCGCGCTGAGTCGCGTGGTGTTGATCCCCACGCCTTCGGCGAGCGCAGGGCGATCCACGACGGCGCGCGCCGACAGCCCGAAGTGCGACTTCTCGACGAGGATCAGCAGGGCCACGATGCACACGGCCGCGCCGACCACGGCGGCGAGTTGGTCCCGGTTGGTGTTGAAGAAGCCCCACGAGTACGAGGTGAACCCGCGCGGCAGTATGCCGGGCGTCTTGTAGACGATCCCGAGCGGCAACACCAACTGCATGAGCGCCGGCACCGCCACCGCGAGGCCGATCGTCGCGGTGAGCTGGACGACCAGGTTCTTCTTCTCGAGGTTGCGGAAGATCAGGAACCAGAGCACGAAGCCGAAGACCGGCGAGGCGACGACGCACGTCAACCCGGCCTGCCAGACGGCCCATCCATTGATCGTGACGAGGTGGTAGAAGAGGTACGCGCTGGCGTATGACGTCGCCCCGACAGCCAGGTTGATGACGCCCGTGAGGCTGTAGGTCAGCGTGAGGCTCCCGCCCAGGAGGGCGTAGAGCGCGCCAATCACGATCCCCGGATAGATGTACGACAAGCGGCTGTTCCCCTTTCGCTCGTACCTCGACGCTCACCGCAGAGCCGCCTCGACCACCGCGTAGGCAGAGGCGGCTCCAACCCGGTGATCAGCCGCTGGCCGCGACCGGCGTCCCACAGATCAGAGGCTTGGTCGCGGTTCCCGCCGTCAGCTTGAACGCTCCGCTCCGGATCTGTCCGAAGCTCATGCACGGCGCCATCGACACGTGCATGTCCGGGAACGTCACTGGTTGCATGATCCCATCGCCGTCGAAGTTCTTCAGCGTGTTCGCCGCTGCAGAGATGTTGTCCTGAGTCGGCGACTGCGCGCCGAGCGCGTTCAACGCGCCGCCGAACAGCGTCATCGTCGCCCAGCCGACGAGGGCGGAGTTGTTCTGCAGATCGGCGGCGTCGTACTTGTTCATGGCCTCCATGTACAACTTCACGCCGGGGATGTCCGGGCTCAACCACGTCGCCGTGAAGACCTCGGAGGTGAGACCCTCGACCGACGGCCCGAACTGCTTGGGGATGTCCGGAGAGAACCCCATCGAACCGTTGAGCACGACCGCGTTCGCGTTGAGCTGGTTGAGGTTGGCCTGCAACTGCGCCGGCGCAGTGCCGTAGAAGTTGGTGTACACCGCCTGGGCACCGGCGTCCTTGGCGCGTTGGGCGACCGCGAGCAGGGCGGCTGCGTTCGTATCGTCGACGGTGTAGTTCTCGTAGGCGAGCGTCCCGCCGACCGTCGACACCGCCTTGGCGATGGCATGCGCAGCGTTGGCGTTGCCCGGATTGGGATCGGAGAGCACCGCGATCTTCGAATGCCCCTGGTCGACGAGGTACTTCATCCCGACGTTGCTTTGGTAGGCGATCCAGTTGCCCATCGGCGAGAAGAACGTCTGCTTGTCGGGACCGTAGAAGCCCAGGGTGATCCCGAACCCGAACACGGGGATCTTCTGCTGGGAGAGGTACGGCGCGGCCGTGTCGAAGTACACGTCCTGGCTGAACAGCGCTTGCATCCCGTCACCGACCGCCTTGCGGGCGGCGGTGAGGACTGCACTGGCGTTGCTCTGCGTGTCGTACACGGACAGGTCGAGCTTGTGTCCGTTCACTCCACCGAGATCGTTCCAATACTTCACGTACGCCTGGATGCCGTTGAGCTCGGCGGCGAACGTCGAGGCGAACGCACCGGACTGCGGACCGAGGTAGCCGATCTTGATCGTCGACCCGTCGCTGGCGGTGCTCCCGGGCGTCGCCGACGATGCCGTGCTGGCGCCCGTCGCCGACGACCCGGATGATGCGGACGACGACGGCGCGCTCGTCGCTGTTGAGCCGGCCGCCGTCGTTGCGGCCGCTGTGCCGGCGGATGTCGCAGTCGTCGGACTCACGGTGGACGCCGATGCGGATGCCGCCGTCGTCGTTGCCGTCGTGTTCGCCGACTTGGAGCTGGAACCACATGCCGCGATGGCGACCAACAGCGACGCGGCGCACAGCGCCCCGCCGACTCGGTGTCCGCGCCTGCGGCGAGCTACACCGGCCGTGCCGATTGCGCTCGCGGCGCGGATCCTGCGTCGAACAGTCATTCCCAAACCCCCTTGTGGGCAAGTGCCCTCGTGATCACATTCCCGTGAGCGGACACGTGGCGATCGATTGTGTGCTGGTGAGAAACTTGGCAGTGCACCTCACGTAGCGTGCGCGCCGACGGCGACCACCACGGCATCCATCCCCCTTCACGGCCCGCGGTCCCCCCGCCGGTCCGGCATGTCTCGCCTCATGAGATTAGATCGACTGAATCAACCTGTCAATGCCAGCGCACGGGTTGGTCGAGCATCGTGCCGAACTGGCGCGCGCAGTACTCGAGGCTCATCACGAGGTGCTTGAGCATCAGCGACTCGGCGCGCTGCGAGTTCCCGTCGCTGACCGCTTTGACGATGTGCTTGTGCACGTCCAGCACCTCCTCTTGGACCTCGGCGACGAGCACCACCTCGGCGAACAGGATCGAGGTGATCCAGTGGTTGCCGCGAAGGTAGAGGTACGTGGCGCGGTTGTCGACGAGGCGGGCGATCGCATCGTGGAACGCGGCCTGGGCAGCCATGTAGCCGGGCCCGTCCTCCGGACCGATCAAGGCCTCGAGGTCGATCGCAGCCTGCAGCGCAGCAAGGTGCTCGGGGTTGCGGTTGCGGGCACCCATCGCCGCGATCGGCGGGACCGCGAGGATGTTCGCCTCCATCAGCTCGCGGTAGGTGCACCCGCTCATCCGCAGGAACAACGACCACATCCCGGCGAAGTTGCTGATGTCCGGCTCGCGCACGATCGGGCCGCCGGTCGGACCGGTGCGCACCTCGAGGATCCCGTTCAGCTCGAGGATGCGCAACGCCTCGCGCAGCGAGCCGCGTCCCGTGTTGAGCTCCTCCATCATCACGATCTCGGACTCGAGCGAGTCGCCGTCCTTCATGTGCGACGACGTGATCCGGTCGACGAGCGTCCGCGCGATCGACTCGGAGCGCTTTGGTTGGCGCACCGAGCGCTTCATCCGAACCGGTCCATGCAGCTGCTCACGTCCATCCACGACAGCAATCAGCCAACCATCGTCGACACGCCCATCTCGTGGACCGCCGGCACGACCTCGCGACCGAACAGCTGGATGCTCTTCTCGGCGGCCTCCCGCGGCATGCCGCCGTAGATCACCTGCATGATCAGCTCCTCACAGCCGTACTTCTCCTTGACGTGCTCGATCCGCCGGATGCACTCGTCCGGCGTCCCGACGATCTGGTTGACGTAGAACAGGTCTTCGGGGCGCATCGGCGCCGCCTTGGTGCCGGCCGGCTGCGCGTAGTGCGCGTAGGTCTTCAGCTTGGCGAGGTGCTCGCCGCCGAACTCGTAGTGCGTCAGCGCACTCTGGTGGTACTCACCGGAGTAGCGGGTCGCGTCGGCGAGTGCCTGCTCCTGCGTCTCGGCGCAGTAGCCGAACAGCACGATCGTCGGGGGCACCGGCGGTAGCCCCATCTGCTCCTCGCGGATCTGGCGGAACTCGGTGAGGTCCTTGTCGTAGTCGCCGAGCGGCTTCTGCGGATTGAGGAACGGCCTGATCCCGGCCTCGGCGACCACGCGGATCGAGGGCGGACTCCCCCACGCCCCGTAGATCCGGTCGACGAGACCCGCGCCGTCCTTGGGGTAGGGCCGGATCGAGGTCGGAGGGATGTGGAAGTGCTCGCCGTCGAACGAGAAGCGCTCGTTGGACAGCGCCAACCTGAGGACCTGGAGGACCTCGTCGAACCTCGTGCGCGACTCGTCCATGTCGATGCCGAGCGAGTTGTACTCGCGGCGGGCCAAGCCGCGGCCGACGCCGATGTGCAGCTTGCGCTCGTCGCCGAGGACGGTCTGCAGCATCGCCACCTCCTCGGCGAGCTTCAGCGGCTCCCACCACGGCAGGACGCACACCATCGAGCCCACGTCGATGTGCTTCGTCGCTCCGGCGATGTAGGTCAGCAGCTGCAGCGGATCCGGGATCAGGCAGTAGGGCGTGAAGTGGTGCTCGACGGACCACAGGGCGTCGAAGCCGAGCTCGTCGGCCTGCAGGAACACGTCGAGGTGGTCCTTCCACGCCTTCCAGTCGGGCACGACGGGCTTGCCGACATCGTGCTCCCCGCGCTCGAGCGCGAGGAAGCGATCCCAATCTGAGAAGTTCTGGAACATCATCCCGAGCGACAGACGCATGCTTCCCCCCGAAGTTTCGGCGCACCCTTATTCACCGGTTTAGCGCACTAGATCGCCCTTGTCAACGGAAAGGCCCGAACCGCGAACCGGCCGCCCGCGCTCGCGATCAGAGGACGAGCTCGGGCGTCGCGGTGCCCAGCAGCGCCCCGCCAACCGCCTTGGCGAGCGGGTCGGGGCCGAGGAACGCATGGCCGAGACCGGCCTGGATGTCCTGGTAGCGACGTTGCAGCGGGTGATCGAGGAACACCGATCGGCCGGACGCGGCACGCATCAACTCGGCGGTCACGGCGCCGACCTGCTCGCAGCTGCGGTTGAGGTGCCATCGGTACCGGCCGCGCTCGGCCATCGTCGGCACGTCGAGCTCCTCGGCGCGTCGCGTCAGTTCGGCAGCGTCGTTGCGCAGCAGGCTCAAGCCCGCGTCGAGCGTCCAGTCGGCCTCGGCGACCCGGCGCTGGGTCAGCGCGTCGTCGGCGAGCCTGACGTGTCGGGCGATCACACGATCGCGAGCTTCCACGATCCACGTGTCGACGAAACCACGCGCGGCGCCGAGCACGGACGTAGCGACCGCCATGTTGAACACGACCGACCACGGGAGGCGGTAGAGGGCACTG
>JBBQTN010000160.1:0-12557 GCA_038213195.1 Acidimicrobiales bacterium
CCCGATGAGCATGCCGTTCTACGTCGCCCCGGAACAGGTGATGAAGGACCGCGCCGACTACGCGCGCAAGGGCATCGCCAGGGGCCGCGCCGCGGTCGCGGTGCGCTTCGCCGACGGCGTCGCGCTGGTCGCGGAGAACCAGAGCAACACGCTGCGCAAGATCAGCGAGATCTACGACCGCATCGCCTTCGCCGGTGTCGGCAAGTACAACGAGTTCGACCAGCTGCGCGTCGCCGGGGTCCGCGCCGCCGACCTCAAGGGCTTCCAGTACAGCCGCGAGGACGTCGACGCGCGCAGCCTCGCCAACCAGTACGCGCAGATCCTCGGCCAGGTGTTCACCCACGAGATGAAGCCGATGGAGGTGGAGATCCTCGTCGCCGAGGTCGGGATCACCGTCGAGGGTGACCAGCTGTACCACATCCTCTACGACGGCACCGTGATGGACGAGCGGCAGTTCACCGTGCTCGGCGGCGACGCCGAGGCGATCGCCGGCAGGCTACGCACCTCACTCGGCGATGGGCTCGACCTCGCCGGTTCTGTCCGCGCCGCGGCGGCTGCGCTGTCGGGTCCAGACCGCACGCTCACCGCCGACGATCTCGAGGTCGCGTTGCTCGAGCGCAACGGTGGCCGGCGCTGCTTCCGCAGGGCGTCGGACGACGATGTCGCTGGGTATCTCGCCGCCGACAGCCCGTGACCGAGCGGGCCGGGCGCGACGTCGGCGTGCTCGCGGCGGGCACGACCGTCGACCTGAACAGCGACGTCGGCGAGGGCTACGGCGCATGGCCGGGAGGCCCGGATCGGGAGCTGCTCGCGCTGATCACGTCGGCCAACATCGCCTGCGGCTTCCATGCCGGGGATCCGTCGATCATGCGCGCGACGTGCACGCTCGCCGTCACCCGCCAGGTGGCGATCGGTGCCCATGTCAGCTACGCGGACCTCGCCGGGTTCGGGCGGCGGTTCATCGACATCAAGCCGTCCGATCTCACCGACGCCGTGGTCTACCAGCTCGGTGCGCTCGACGCGTTCGCCAGGGCCGCTGGCGCGCGCGTCGCCTACGTCAAGCCGCATGGTGCGCTGTACAACACGATCGTGCACCACGAGGCGCAGGCAGCCGCCGTGGTCGCCGGGATCGTCGACTACGGCGGCGCCCTGCCGGTGCTCGGCCTGCCGGCGTCCGCCGTGCGCGCCGCGGCGGACCGGGCCGGCATCCGCTTCGTGGTCGAGGGCTTCGCCGACCGTGGCTACGCCGCCGACGGCACGCTGAAGCCACGTGGGACCCCGGGCGCGCTGCTCACCGATCCCCTCGCGGCCGCGAACCACGCCGTCCAGCTCGCCGCCGCCGACGTCGAGTCGATCTGCGTGCACAGCGACACACCGGGAGCGGTCGCGGTGGCCGGCGCCGTGTGCAAGGCGCTTGCCGACCACGGCGTCGGCCTGAGTGCCTTCGTCTGCACGTGAACGTCGTCGCCTACGGCGGGCACGCAGTGCTCGTCGAGTGCCGGTCCCCGGCGCAGGCGCTCGCGGTCGCGCTGCGCCTCGCCGCGCCGGCGCTCGACGGCGTCGAGGACGTCGTGCCGGCGGCGCGCACCGTCCTGGTGCGCAGCGCGCATACCTCTGACCGGCTCGCCGCGGACGTCGACGAACGGCTGCGCGGCTGGACGCCCGCCGGCACCCCTGTGCCGGCCGCGGCCGGTGAACAGGTCGAGATCGCCGTGCACTACGACGGCGCCGATCTCGCCGCGGTCGCCGCGGCGACCGGGCTGACGCCCGACGAGGTCGTCGCACTGCACAGCGGCGCGGTGCACACGGTCGTGTTCTGCGGCTTCGCGCCGGGCTTCGGCTACCTGGTCGGCCTGCCCGCCGAGCTCGTCCTGCCGAGGAGGGCGACACCGCGTCCGATGGTCCCGGCAGGGTCGTTGGCGATCGCCGGTGAGTTCAGCGGGGTGTACCCGACCGCCAGTCCCGGTGGCTGGCACCTGCTCGGGCACACGGACCGGCGGATGTTCGATCCGGCTGCCGATCGCCCGGCCGTCCTCGCCCCGGGGGACAGTGTCCGCTTCGTCCGCGCATGATCGAGATCGTGCGCCGCGGGCTCGCCACGTCCGTGCAGGATCGCGGCCGGCCCGGCTGGGCGCACCTCGGGGTCGGGCGCAGCGGCGCCGCGGACCTTGGCGCCCTCGGGCTCGCCAACCGCCTGGTCGGCAACCCCGCCGGCTCGGCTGCGCTGGAGACCTCCGGCGGGCTGCGCGTCCGTGTCCGCACGCCGGCGATGGTGGCGGTGACCGGCGCGCCTGCAGCGGTGACGGTTGCCGGTGGCCCTCCGGTCGGTTCCGGCGCACCGCAGTGGCTGCCAGCCGGCGCAGAGATGAGGTTCGCTGTCCCTGTCGTCGGCTTGCGCACCTATGTCGCGTTCCGTGGCGGGCTGGCGACGGTGGTGGTGCTCGGCTCGCGCAGCCTCGACACGCTCGGGCACATCGGCACGGAGCTCGCCGATGGTGACGTCCTCCTGGTGGGGGCCGACCCCGGCAGCCCGGTCGGCACCGACGTCGCCCCGCAACGGCCGTGGCCCGAGGAGATCGGGATCGTGCCGGGTCCACGACTCGACTGGTTCGCTCGCGACGCGTGGGATCTGCTCACTGCGCAGGGCTACGCGGTGGCCACGGACACCAACCGCGTCGGGGCGCGGCTGCGCGGCGGGCAGCCGTTGCGGCGAGCCCGCGACGGCGAGCTCGCGCCGGAGGGGATCGTCCTCGGCGCGGTGCAGGTGCCACCCGACGGACAGCCGATCGTGATGCTCGCCGACCACCCCGTGACCGGCGGCTACCCCGTGATCGCCGTCGTCGAGGAGACGTCGATCGCCGCGGTCGCGCAGGCTGCCCCAGGGTCGCACCTGAGGTTTCGCGCCTCCCATTGACACCGCCGGTGCCGAGCCGTCACGTCGCGGAAACAGCGCGGACACGCGCGGTTCGTACGATTGCCGTGATGACGATGTCCGTCGACTCGGTCGCGCTCCGCGACGCGATGCTGCACGCCTGGCACCCGATCGCGCTGGGCAGCGAGATCGGCGCTCAGCCCACGAAGGCCTGGCTGCTCGATGAGCCGTGGGTGCTCTGGCGCGACGCTTCCGGCGCGATCCTGGCCTTCCACGATCGCTGCCCGCACCGCCTCGCGCCGCTGTCGGCCGGCGCGGTGCTCGAGTCGGGCGAACTGCAGTGCGGCTACCACGGCTGGCGCTTCGGGACGTCAGGGGCGTGCACGCTGATCCCTGCGCTCGGCGGCAACGCGCCGATCCCCGGTCGGGCCAGGCTGCACGCCGCGGCCGCGATCGCCGAGTGCGCAGGAGTGGTGTGGATCGCGCCGTGCCGGCCACCGAACGGACCGCCGGAGATCGACTCGATCGGGTCGGACTTCCTCACCGGCATCCTCGACCCGGTCGAGGCGGACGTCGACCCCGGGATGATGCTCGACAACTTCCTCGACGTCGCCCACTTCCCGTTCGTGCACGCCGAGACGTTCGGTTCACAGCAGTCCGCCGCGGTCGACGGCTACCACATCTACCGCACCAAGCACGGCTTCGTCGCGACCACAGAGCATGAGTTCGCCAACCACGAGGACCGCGGCGTGGCCGAGGGCACTCGCCCGCTCGTGCAGCGCCGGCGGATGACCTACACCTACCTGCCGCCGTACGCGGCAACGTTGCGACTCGACTACCTCGACGCGGGCGGGACGAACCTGATCGTGTTCGCGGTCCAGCCGCAGTGCGGACGGCGCTGCCGGATCTACACGGTGCTGGTGCGCAACGACCTCGACGCCGCCGAGCTGCGCGAGGCGGTGGTCTTCGAGCAACGCGTGCTCGAGGAGGACCTCGTCGTGCAGCGGCGGATGTCGGGTCCGTTGCGACTCGACCTGACCGCCGAGGTGCACACCCGTGCGGACCGGCTGACCATCGAGCTGCGCCGGACGATGCTCGACGAGTTCGGGTCAGCCCGCCCCGCCGAGTAGCGCGCGCATCTCCGCCCTGAACCGTTCGACGTCGACGTCGATGCCCGCCTCGCACGGCACGAACCCGTCGGGCAGCGTCTGACCCTGTCCGGCAGCGGCGAAGTACGGCTGGCGGCGGTCGAACACCGTCATCCCCAGCGCAGGCCCCGGCTCGGCTTGCACCGCCGTCGGCAGGACAGGGCCGGAGACCAGGCCGGGGAGCGCGGCAGCCATCACCGCCAGCGCATCGTGGCAGGGGAACTCTCCCGGGGTGCAGAAGGTCCCCCCGAACGGCTGGTAGAAGGCGAGCAGCTCGGCCAGGTCGGCGGCTGCGGGGGTGCGCTGCAGCCTGGCCAGCGCGATGTCGGCGAGCGTCAACGTCGCCCGATGGGTGACGTCGAGGCCGACGATCAACGGCGGTTGCGCCCACTCCGCGGCGAGCACCGTGGCCGCGGCGAGTGGATCGTGGGCGATGTTCGCCTCTCCCACCGGCAGGGCGTTGCCCGGCTCGCTGACCGCGCCGCCCATCACGACCAAACGCTTGACCAGCGGCGCCCAGCCGGCGTCCGCAGCGACGACATGGGCGATGTTGGTCACCGGCCCGATCGTCACCACGACCACCTCGCCGGGGCGCTCGCGGACCACCCGAGCGAGCAGGTCGCGCGACGCCTCGGCGGTCGGGGCCATCAGCACCGGCCTGCGGCCCGTGCCGGCGACGCCGTCGGCGCCGTGGATGAAGTCGGCGCGGCGCAGCTCGGGCGCAGGGCCGAACGGTTCCGTGGCGCCGAGGGTCACGGGGACGTCACTGCAGCCGGCCAGCTCGAGCACCC
Organism: Acidimicrobiales bacterium; assembly: GCA_038213195.1. Classification (GTDB taxonomy): domain Bacteria; phylum Actinomycetota; class Acidimicrobiia; order Acidimicrobiales; family Ilumatobacteraceae; genus JAODBQ01. Next base: position 4,812 of record JBBQTN010000160.1, read on the forward strand.
TGCACGCGTTGGCGGCGGCGTCGGGCAGATCGACGTTGCCGAAGACCGTGGTCACGCCGAGCAGCTGCACGTCGGGGTGGACGCACGCCCACCACAACGCGGCCGCGTCGTCGATGCCGCAGTCGGTGTCGATCAGCATCGGGGTCATCGCTCGCTGCGCTCGTTCCCGTGCCTGATGATTCGCTCGCTGCGCTCGTTCATCCGGCGAGCCACGCCTCGATCCCGGCGATCCCGGCGGCCTTCACGGCGGTCGGCGCTCCGGAGCACTCGAACGAGCTGCGTGCCATCCCCGCGAGCTGCTCGTCGGACAGCGCCAGGTCGCGCCGGCACAGCTCGTACTCGTCGAGGATCCCCGGGCCGAACAGGAGCGGATCGTCGGCGTTGAGGCTGCAGCGCACACCGGCGTCGAGCAGCTGGGGGAGCGGGTGCTCTGCGAGCGACGGGAACACGCTGAGCAGCACGTTCGAGGTCGGGCAGACGTCGAGGCAGACGCCCTCCGCGGCGAGGCGCTCGACGAGGCCGGGCACCTCGCCGGCGCGCACGCCGTGCTGGATGCGGCTCGCGCCGAGCAGGTCGATCGCCTCGGCGACGACGTGTCCCGGCTCCAGCTCGCCGGCGTGCGGGGTCGACAGCAGCCCTCCCTCCCGGGCGATCCGGAACGGCCGCACGAAGTCGGCCGGTGGGTGCCCGACCTCGTCGTTGTGCAGCCCGAGCGCGACCACGCCGATCGTCGAGTCGTCGGCGCGCAGCTTCACCGCGAGCTCGGCCAGATCGGCGGAGGTGACCTCGTCGTCGAACACCCGGTCGACGGCGGCCATGAATCGTACGGTCACCCCGTGGCGCTCCCCGGCGACATCGAACTCCTCCATCACCATCCGCCACGTCGCCTCGTCGCTGCCCCACAGCGGCCGGTGCTGTCCGGCCCAGAAGCTCGGCTCGATGTACATCGCACCGTCACGCGCGGCATCGGCGCAGACCTCGTCGGCGAGGCGCCGCCAGTCGGCGCGGTCGCGCATGAAGTCGATCGCCGCGCCGCACATCTCACTGAACGCGGTGAAGCTGCCGAAGCCGCGCACCTGCGGCACCGGCCGGCCGTACTTCACGGCGAGATCGGCGAGGGTGCCCGGCCGCATCCCGAGCTCGAGGTGCAGGTGGAGGTGGGCCTTCGGAAGAGTGGCCAGGTCGCGCACGGAAGTGCTCCTCGTGGATCGACGTCCGTCGGGACGTTCAGGTGTCGAAGCGGTGCTCGCCGTCGCCGGGAGCGTCGCTGGATCCACCTACTCTTCCAGCAGCCGCTGCGGATCGAAGCGGGCGAGCACGGGCGTCTCCAGCAGGCCGACGATCGCATAGAGCAGCAGGGTCACGAAGGTGACCACGGCGACGGCCGCCCACACGCCGGTGTAGTCGAACTTCGAGGGGCGGGCGGCGAGGTAGTGGCCGATGCCCGCACTGGTCAGCAGCCACTCGCCGAGCAGCGCGCCGACCATTGCCCCGGGCACGGCGATGCGCATCGCTGCGAACAGCGATGGGACCGCGTACGGCAGGCGGACCTTGAGCAGCGTTGTGCGTGGCGTGCCGCCGTACGCCTCGATTAGGTCGGCGGACTGCTTGGGGGCCGACTCGAGCCCGAGCGTGATGTTCACCAACGACGGGAAGAACGTGACGATCGCGGTGACCACCCTGACCGACGCGAACGTGTAGCCGAACACGAGGCCGATGATCGGCGTGATCACGATCAACGGGACGGAGCGCAGCAGCAGCGCGAACGGCAGGAACGTCCGGCGCAGGGTCGGCGAGAGCAGGAACGCACTGCTGACGATGATCCCGGCGACGATGCCGATGACGTATCCGACGAGCAGGTTGCCGAGCGAGGTGCGCAGCGCACCGAACAGTGCGTCGCGGTTGGCGCGTGCCTTGGAGCCGTCGAACAGGTACCGCCACACCTGCAGCGGTGACTTCTTGACGAGCTGGTCCATGTGCACGAAATGCACGAACAGCAGCCACAGGATCAGCGTCGAGATCGTGCCGACGACGAACAGCCAGATCGTGCGCCAGATGCGACGCAGGGCAGGACGGCCGCTCCCTCCCGAACCGCCGAGCTGGAGCTTCGAGGCGAGGGCGCTCACGAACGCGGCGCCCAGCGGGTCAGCCTGCGGCCGATCACCATCGTCAGCGCGAACCCGACCCCGGCGAGCATCGTCGACACCGCAGCGATGCCCCAGGTGCGGGCGACATCGAAGCCCTGCAGGCTGGCGATCATCATGATCCCCAGTCCGCGCTCGCCGCCGAAGTACTCGCCGATGATCGCCCCGAGGATCGCCGCAGGGGCAGCGATCTGCAACCCGGCGAACGCGCTGGGCAGCGCGGCGCGGACGCGTACCTTCGTCAGCTCCCGCCACCTGCCGCCGCCGTAGGCGCGCACCACCTCGAGGCTCGTGTGATCGGCGGAGCGCAAACCGACCAGCACGCCGATCAGCGTCGTGAAGAACACGCTCAGCGCGACGAGCGCGATCTTCGGGCTGTCACCCTTGAGCGTGCTCTGCAGGATCGGTCCCACGGCAACGATCGGCAGGCAGTACGTGGCGACCGCGATCTGCATCAACGCCTTCTCGAGGAACGGCACCAGCACGAACGCCAACCCGAACAAGACAGCGATGAGGTTCCCGACCAGGTACCCGCGCCACGCCTCGTCCAGCGTCTTGGACACGTTCGGCCAGTAGAGGTGGCGGTCGTGGCCGAACTGGTGGACGACCGCCCACGGCTGCGGGATCCCCTTGCGGATCCCGAGCAACGACGCGGCGAGGATCCAGCCGAGGAACACGAGCCCGACCCCGGCAACCGTCGCGAACCACGGCGGGGGACGCCACCACCGCCGCCTCGTCGCGACGCCGGGGACCCCGACCGGCTCGACGGGCTCGACTGCGCCAGAGTCGACCGCCAGCTCGGCGTCGGTCCTCATGATCTTCACGTCAGGCTCGTCATCTCGCGGGTCCGCACGATCGCCGTCCTCACACGTCGTCGCCGCTGGTTGGCGTGCCGCCCGCGAACAGCAGCTCTGAGAGGTGGTCCTCGATCGCGTGGAACTCGTGGCTGCGCAGCATCTCCGACGTTCGCGGGCGGGGCAGGTCGATCGTGACCACGGCCTTGATCCTGCCAGGCCGCGGGGTCATCACCGCGACCGTGTCGGAGAGGAACACGGCCTCGGCGATCGAGTGGGTGACGAGCATCGTCGTCGTGATCCGCTCGGTCCAGATCCGCAGCAGCTCGAGGTTCAAGCGGCGGCGGGTCATCTCGTCGAGCGCGCCGAACGGCTCGTCGAGGAGGAGCACCTTCGGTTCGACGACGAGCGCCCTTGCGATCGCGACGCGCTGACGCATCCCGCCGGACAACTGCGCCGGCCGAGCCTTCTCGAACCCCTCCAGCCCGACGAGCGAGATCAGGTCGGGGATCGTGCGCGGCGGGACCTTCACCCCGCTGACCTCGAGCGGCAGCCGGATGTTGTCGTAGACGTTGCGCCACGGCAGCAACGCCGCGTCCTGGAAGGCGATCCCGAGATGACGCCGGTCGCGCAGCACCTTCGGCGGTTCACCGTGCACGAGCACCTGGCCGACGGTCGGGGTGTCGAGTGCGGCGATGATCCGCAGCACCGTCGACTTGCCGCAACCCGACGGACCGAGCAGCGACAGGAACGACCCCGCCGGCGTCGTCAGGTCGAGCTCGTCGAGGGCGACCACCTGCTTGCGGCCGATCGAGAAGATCTTCGTCAAGCCCGCGATGCTGATCCCATCGGTCGCGTCGCCGGAGCGGATCGGTTCGGGCCTGACGTCGATGACCGTCATCCTGCTGTAGGCGGGGTCTTCAGCTCGGGGTTCTCGGTGTACACCGCCTTGAGCAGGGACAGGTCGAACAGGACGTCGGCGGTGATCTTCAACCCGGCCTTGCCGAGCGTGTCGATGTTCTTGGCGATCAGGTCGTCGGTGATCGTGAACAGGCCGTTCGCCTTGGTGTCGTCGGTCCAGATCAGCTCGTTCTCCGCACGGACCTCCAGCTGCTGCTCGGCCGCCTCCAGCCCTTGGTCCTTGCCGTAGTTGTTGACGGTCACGTCGGCGGCCTTCGCGGGATCCTTGTAGACGTCGTGCCAGCCCATGATCTCACCCCTGAGGAACGCCTTGAGCTGCGCCGCCTTCGACGTGATCGAGTCGGTCGCGACCACCAGGACCTCGCTGACGAGCGGGTACCCGTAGTCGGCGAGCAGGAAGTTGTAGGTGTCGATCTCCTTCACCTTGAGCAGGTTCGGCTCGTTGGTGATGAAGCTGAACCAACAGTCGCACTGGCCCTGCACGAGCGGCGTCGGGTCGAACTGCGCCGGGAACTTGATGATCTTCGTGTCGTCGATGCCGCTGGCCTTGACGAACGCATCCCACACCGTCTGGTTCGCGGACTGCAGGCCGAACTTCTTGCCGTACATGTCCTGGGGCGTCTTGATCGGGCTGCTCGCCAACGACATCACTGCGAACGGATTCTTCTGGTACTGGGCGCCGATGATCGTCAGCTTGGCACCTTGGGCGATGGCCTGCGCGACGGTGTCCGGGGCGGAGATGCCGACCAGCGCCTTGCCGCTGCTGACATCGACCTCGGCGGGCTGGGCCGAAGGGCCGCCGGCGATCAAGTTGACGCTGCTGAAGCCCGCCTGCTTGTAGTAGCCGTTGCTGTCGGCGAAGTAGGCGCCGGCGAACTCGGAGTTCTTGATCCACGACAGTCGGTAGTCGAGGGCACCGAGATCGGCGGCTGCCGCGGTCGATCCGGTCGCGGCGCTGGAGCCGGCGGAGGCCGTCGTCGCCGTGCCGGCGGTGGTCGGGGCCACGGTCGCAGATGACGATTTCTTGGAGCTGCCGCAGGCCGCCAGCAAGGCGGGCAGGCCACCCAGCAGGGCGACACCTCCGCCGATGTGCAGGCCGCGCTGGAACAATTCGCGCCGGTTGATCATCGCCATGTGGGCTTCCCCTTGGTAGACGTGCGCATCACTGCGCGATTCACGTGTGGCGAACCTAGGTCCACGTGGTTTCGGGCCTGTTTCGCACGGGGGAACAGGGCGAGAACTCGCCCGGATCACCGCCACGGGGCGCGGTCGGGTCAGCCCTGGGTGCGTCCGCCATTCCCAAGCCGTGCTCACCGGGTGTCGAGGTCCGCCATCATCCGTCTCCAGGCGACGCTCAACCGGTCGGCCTTGGTGTGCAGCTCGGCAGTCACCTCGAGGTCGATGCCCATCCGGTCGTACCGCTCGAGGATCGCCAGGTCCTCCTGGAGGATCACGTCCTCATCCTTCACCGAACGCTCCATCCCCGCCGCGTCCACATCGTTGCGGGCCATCACCTTGTAGACCCGCGTCGAGGTCGCGGTCTCCGGTTGGCAGGCGTAGGCGATGCCGAACACCCCGCCGGTCAGCGCGAAGCGCAGCTCCAGCGAGGCATTGCCGCCCGCGTAGCCGACCTTCGTGACGCTGTGCTCCTGGATCAGCGGGTGCACCCCGGCGTGGACCAGCGGGTCGTCGTGGTTCTGGTACGGCGCGGAGAACGTCGAGCGAACCAGCCACTCGTCGCGAACGATCTCGTCGTTGGCGACGGCGAACGCCCCGTCCACGCCGAACGTCGCAGCGTGGACGAATGGGAAGTGTGCGGCGTCCATGAAGTTGTCGATCAACTGGGCGGCGCTGACCGGCGTGCGCACCGTCTCGCAGGTGGCTGTCCGGAAGCCGTCGACGCCCCACCCGGTCAGCTGCGGCAGCGGTGCCAACGGTTCCTCGATCGCCAACCAGATCAGCCCGAGGTGCTCGGTGACCCTTGCGGCTGGGGTCAGGCAGGCCCGCGGTGGCAGCGTGGCATCGGCCCCGAGCGCAGGGATCGCGACCGCGCCACCGGCCGCGTCGAACCGCCAGCCGTGGTAGCCGCACTGCAGCGTGCCGTCGACGATCGTGCCCGCCGACAGCGGCGCGGACCGGTGCGGACACCGATCGGCGAACGCGCGCAGCGCGCCCGCGAGGCGGACCACCACCCACGGCTCGCCGAGGACGAGCACCTGCACCGGTGCGATGGCGACCTCCTGCGCGTGGGCGACGGCGATCCAGCTCGCGGCCAGGCTGCGGCTGAGGTTGTCGAGCATCGGGTCACAGCATCGCGCCTACGTGTTTCGCCGGTGTGAACACCGCAGATCCGTCCCGCAACATCGCGCCCCGTTGGCGCGACCTGTCCTCGACTCGGCGCGGAAACAGGCCGGGCGCGATACGTTGCGTTCATGGAGCGCCGCATCTTCGGGCTCGAGAACGAATACGGGGTCACGTGCACGTTGCGCGGCCAGCGTCGGTTGAGCCCCGACGAGGTTGCCAGGTACCTGTTCCGTCGCGTGGTCAGCTGGGGCCGCAGCTCCAACGTGTTCCTCCAGAACGGGGCGCGGCTGTACCTCGACGTCGGCTCCCACCCCGAGTACGCCACCCCGGAGTGCGACAGCATCTACGACCTCGTCGTGCACGACAAGGCCGGCGAACGGATCCTCGAGAGCCTGCTCGTGTCGGCAGAGCAGCGCCTGCGCGAGGAAGGCATCCGCGGCACGATCTACTTGTTCAAGAACAACACGGATTCGGCCGGCAACAGCTACGGGTGCCACGAGAACTACTGCACCAGCCGCCGCGACGACCTCGCCCACTACGCCGAGGTGCTGATCCCGTTCCTCGTCAGCCGGCAGATCTACACGGGCGCCGGCAAGGTCCTGCAGACCGCGCGTGGCCCGATGTACTCGATCGCCCAGCGCGCCGAGCACATCTGGGAAGGGGTCAGCTCGGCCACGACCCGCAGCAGGCCGATCATCAACACCCGTGACGAGCCGCACGCCGACGCGGAGCGGTACCGCCGGTTGCACGTGATCGTCGGCGACTCGAACATGAGCGAGTACTCGACGTTCGTCAAGGTCGGCTCGGCGGCGTGCATGCTGCGGATGCTCGAGGACCCGACGGTCGTGCTGCGCGACATGACGCTGGAGAACCCGATCAGGGCGATCCGCGACATCAGCCACGACATAACGTGCCGGCGCAAGGTCCGCCTCGCCAACGGCCGCGAGGTCAGCGCGCTCGACATCCAGCGCGAGTACCTCGACCGGGCGCTGCGCTACGCCGACACGAAGGGCTTCCCGCCGCTCGAGCAGAAGGCGCTGGAGATGTGGGAGCACTGCATCAACACGATCGAGAACGATCCGCTGAAGCTCGACCGGGAGGTCGACTGGGTGATCAAGTACCGGCTGCTCGATGCGTTCAGGGCGCGCCACGACCTACCGCTCGGGCATCCACGGGTGCAGTTGCTCGACCTGCAGTACCACGACATCTCCCGCGAGCGCAGCCCGTTCTACAAGCTGCAGGACCGCGGGCTGATCGAGCGGGTGTGCAACGAGGCCGACATAGAAACCGCGATCGACGATCCGCCCCAGACCACCCGTGCCAGGCTGCGCGGCGAGTTCATCAAGAAGGCCAAGGAGCGCAAGCGCGACTACACCGTCGATTGGGTGCACCTCAAGCTCAACGACCAGGCCCAGCGCACGGTGCTCTGCAAGGACCCGTTCAGGAGCCGCGACGAACGCGTCGAGAAGCTGATCGCTTCCCTCTGACCTGTGGCGCCGCCATGAGCGGCGCTCCTCGTGCCCGGCGCAGCTGCGGACACCCCGGTAGCGTGTCGCTCGATGTCCTCCGAACCACTGCCGGCC
>JBBQTN010000161.1:0-12432 GCA_038213195.1 Acidimicrobiales bacterium
GATGCGCTCGCCATCGACGCTGACGTCCTCGTCGTCTCCGAGCTGACACCGGTGACGGACCGGTTGATCGCGCCCCGGTACCCATATCGCCTCGTCAACGGGGAGCTGTCCCACGGCAGCATCGGCGAGGGCGTCTACGCCAGGGTGCCGCTCGCGCTGCTCGGACCGACGACGGGGGTCGGCTTGGATGCGCTGCACGTCGCGGTGGGCGGCGCCACGCCGTTCACCCTCTTCGCACTGCACCTGCCGCGGCCGACGTTCACCCCGGACCCGGGCGAAGAGTCGATGATCAGCTTCTCCGGACAGCGCAAGGTTGTCACCGCCCTCGACCGCGCTGCGGATTCCGACGCGAAGCGAGGTCCTGTGGTCATCGCCGGTGATCTCAACCTCTCGGACAGGACCAACGGCTACCGCCGGTTGGCCGACGGTCGGGTCGATGCGGTGCGCGCCGGGTGGGCGGGCTCGACGTTCCACGGCTCGGAGATGTGGTCGCTGCTCATGCTGCGGATCGACCACATCTTCATTCCTGAACGATGGTGCACCAGCGGTTCTCGTTCGTTCGCCCTCGCCGGCTCCGACCACCGCGGCGTGACAGCCTCGATCGGGCACTGCCCGTAACGGCGCGCCGTGACAGCACAGACTCATCACATCTCAGGGCCACTTTGTGTTGCCTGGGCGTGCCGTCGAGGCTCCCAACTTCCGACGACGCCGGGTCGTCCCGGAGCAGCACGAGCACGAGCACCATCGAGGAGCGCAGATGCATGACGCCACGGCGTTGGACAGCAGGTCATCGGCGCCAGATGTTCTCCGGACCCTTCGATGAGGCGGCCTGACGGTGAACGACACCCAAGATCACTACGATGGCGCTCAGTGTCGGCGTCAGATGTGGATCGCGCCGTCGTGCTCCGAGCACGTTCAGGGGATCGCGCTGCCTGGAGTGAGCTGTACCAACGATTCTCGGGGCCGTTGTTCGACTACGCCCGCCGGCTCACCGGCAACCCGGCCGATGCGTCCGATTGCGTGCAGGACGCGTTCGTCCTCGCCGTCGAGCGGATCGACCAGCTGCGCGAGCCGGAGCTCGTCCGCCCATGGCTGTACGCCATCGTGCGGAGCACGGCGCACCGCCACTATCGCCGTACCAACCGGTTCGCGCTGGAACCGCTCCCCGAGGCGACCACGACCGATGACGCGATGCTGACCGGGATCACCGACGCGGAGCTGCGCGCCCTGATCGATGACGCCGCCGACGGTCTCACCGACGACAACCGCGAGCTGCTCGACCTGCACCTGCGTCACGACATGTCGATTGGCGAGCTCGCGGCCACCCTCGGCGTTTCCTCCCGGCACGCATCGGTCACCGCTGAGCGGATGCGGCAACGACTCGGCGGCTCACTGGCGGTCACGGTGCTGGCCAAGCGCCCCGAGTGCGAGCAGTTCGCGGCGATGCTCGCCGACGACGGCGCCCTCACGCCGCTGGTGCGCAAGCGGATGACCCGCCACATCGAGTCGTGCGCGGTCTGCGTGTCCCAGCGAGAGCGTCAGGTCCGGCCCGAGGCGCTGCTCAGCGTGCTGCCGCTCGTGCTGTTCACCCCGAAGGCGTACGCGGCCACTCCGGACTTCGAGGCTCGCGTCGACGAAGCCCTGGCCAACAGGTACGCCGGCGCGGAACCCGCCGACGGCGGCCTGCCCTGGAACCGACGTGGCTTCCCCCGAGGCGTCGATCCGCGCCGGCGGCGAGTTCTCGCGCTCGTCGCCGCAGCCGCACTCGTGCTCTTCGGCGGCACTGCGCTCGTGGTCGCAGCGCACAGCGACCGGGGGCTGCGCCTCGCGGCTGCGCCGGAGCCGTCGGTCCCGACGACGCTCGGGGCAATCGCGACGTCCACCAGCGCGCCGACGGAGCCCCTCACCACGACGTCGGTCGCAGGCTCCGACCTGCCATCGACGACCGTGTCGGCGACCGTACCGGCCACGCAGCCGACCGCGGTACCGCTGTTGGTGGAGGGTGCGGCGATCGGCCTCGAGTCCGAAGCCCCTGTGCCGAGCGCGCCCGAATCGACGGCGGCACCCACGACGCCGGCCACGACGCCGGCGACGACGCCGGCGACGACGGCGCCCCCACGGGTCACCACCACGACAGTGCGACGCACGACGCCGCCCGGCACGGTGCCGGCCACCACACCCCAGACCACAGCCGACACGGCGCCTGCCATCACCACTGCCCCGACAGCGCCACCGACGACGGCCGCCCCTCCACCCACGACGACGCCTGCCACCGTGCCTCCCACGACGGCGCCGCAGACCACGGCGCCACAGACCACGGCCCCGCAGACCACGGCCCCCCAGACCACGGCGGCGCCGACGACGACGCTGCCGCGCGACAAGACGGGCCCCGCGGTCGGCAACACCGCGTCGTCGCCGAACCCGATCACCGTGGTCGACATCGGCGGAGGCGCGGAGTGCAGGGCAGTGACCGGCGCGCCGTTCCCGACGGTGGCGACGCTCGACGTTGCAGTCTCCGATCCCTCCGGCGTCGCCAGTGCCACGCTCTCGTGGACGGTCGGGTCGGCGTCCGGCACCGGCAAGTTCAACGGCACGAGCATCACGGCGACGATCGGGCCGATCCCCGACGCGGCGACCGGCGACGCCACCGCCCGAGCCCCGACGCTGTCGACACCGATCGTCGTGTCGATCACGGCCACCGACACCCTCGGCAACACCACGAAGATCACCCGGCGCACCGTCGGCGGCGTCCTGGACTGCTACTTGATCCCGTGAGCGGGGCGCGGCGCCACGTCGCAGCAGACGCCCGGCGGCTGGGTTCGCGTCTTCGCCAAGCGCCGAGGGACAGGCGCTCGGCAGCGGCCAACGGTCGGTCAGAGACGAGCAGAGCGGTCGCAACGCCACGCGCCCGAGGCGGGCGCGACGCCCCGACAAGGTCGCGCCGAGCACGTCGCACGAGGTTCACGGCCCGCCCGGCGCTTGTCGATTTGATCCCTCGTGAATCATCGGTGCCGGTCGTCCGCCCGACCTCGACGGGCCCGGCCAGGCGCCCTCGTGAATCGTCCGTGACGAAACACCGCGCCAAGCACCGGCGCTCGGGCAACCTCGTGAATCGTCCGTGACGAAACACCCGAACGCACCATCACCGGCCCAGCAACTCGTGAATCGTCCATGACGGAACCGCCGCCGACTGCACCCCGGGGACCTGCGGTCGGCCGTTCCGTCAAGCGCACGTGAGCGGCACGCCAGGTCCAACGCGACGCGGACGGGGCGAACTGACGAAACACCCACTGGCGAGTTGCGTCACCGACGATTCACGAACGCAGCCCACCGACGGCCCACACGACGTTGCGTCACCGACGATTCACGAGCGACCTGACCAGCACACGACCGGGATACCGTCACCGACGATTCAACATCGCAACCGAACCGACAGCCCACGCGACGTTGCGACACCGACGATTCACGAACAGCCCTGAGCCAGCACACGACGGCCGAGTTCCGTCACTGACGATCCGGAGACGCGGTGGGCCGGAGCTGGTCAGAAGGACGCGGCGTAGCGGTTCGGGGCCGCCGGCAGGCCGAGCCGGGCGCGCAACGTGCCCGGCGAGTACGCCGTGCGGAACACGCCGCGTCGCTGCAGCTCGGGGACGAGGCCGCCGACGATCGCGTCGAGATCGTGGCCGATCACCGCAGGGCGGAGGCGGAAACCCTCCAGCCCTGCGTCGCGCCAGGCCTCGAGCTGGTCGGCGAGTCCCCCCGGGGTGCCCACGAAGATCGCTGCGTCCGAGCGGTACGGCCAGCCGTCGTGCTCGTCGAGACGGGCCTTGCGCTCCTGCGCGTCGCGGTCGTCGTCGCCGAGGAACACGACCACCTCGCCATAGACCGACAACGGCCTGCCCTGCCGATCGACCGCACGCTCGGCGGCACGCACGTCGTTGATCCAGCGGGCGATGTCGGCGGTGTCGGCCGGTGTGACGAACGCGACGTCGGCGGCACGGGCAGCGAAGCGGAACGGCACCTCGGAGTGGGCGAGGGCGGCGATCACGGGCTGGCCCTGCGGCGGGCGGGGCACGATCGAAGGGCCCTTGACGTCGAAGAACCTGCCCGTGAAGTCGATGTAGTGCAGCTTGTTGCGATCGATGAACCGTCCGGTCGGGGCGTCACGGATGATCGCGTCGTCCTCCCAGCTGTCCCACAGCCGGCGCGCGACCTCGACAGCATCCGCGGCCTCGTCGAACAGGTCGCCGACGAACGCGGCCCGCTCGGTCTCGTCGGGCCGCGACGCCGTGGCCGCCGGCACCTCGCGCAACCCGACGTGGGCGGCCTCGTCGGGTCGGGCCGAGATCTGCGGCCGCCAACCGGCCCGCCCGCGGCTGATGTGGTCGAGCGTGGCGATCGCCGAGGCGACGTGGAACGGCTCCGTGTGCGTCGGCACCATCGTCGGGATCAGGCCGATGTGCTCGGTCACCGGGGCCATCGACGATGCGATCAGGACGGCGTCGAGTCGTCCGCGGACCTGGTCGATGCGGCTGTCGGGTCGTGCGAACCGTGACGATTGCAGACCGAAGGAATCCTCGATCGTGAGGAAGTCGAGCAGGCCGTGCTCGGCGCGGCGGGCCAGGTCGGCCCAGTAGCGGGCACGGAACAGATCTGCGGGGCGTGCCGTGGGATCGCGCCACCCCGCAGGATGGAAGCCTGCACCGTCGAGTGCCACGCCGATGTGCAAGGCGTCGCCGCCGGTTCGGCCTGACTTGTCGCTCACGGTCCGCACGATATCCCTGTGGCTCCCTGCCCGGGTCGGCCGCCGATCGTCGTCGACGCGAGACGGCGCGCCACGGACGGTGAGTCGCCACGGCCATGACGGTTACCGGCGATCGAGACGTCGTCGTCGACGCGGGACGCCGCGCCACGGACGGTGAGTCGCCACGGCCATTAGGGTTCACCAGCGATGCAGGCGTCGACGATTGTGCTGTGGGACATCGATGGCACCCTGCTGCGCGCCGCCCGCGCCGGCATGGCGAGCTTCACGGTGGCACTGGCCACGGTCGCCGGCACGGCGTTCCCGACGACGCGGCTCGACTTCGGCGGGCGCACCGATCCGGAGATCGCGGCGATGGTCCTGGCCGCGGTCGGCGTCGACGACCAGGCGATGGTGCCGCGGCTGCTCGCCGAGGTCGAGGCCGAGTACGAACGCCATGAGGACGAGTTCGCCCAGGTCACCCACGCCCTCGACGGCGTGCACGCGACGATCGCCGCGTTCGCCGAGCACGGGGTGGTGCAGGGCGTCGTCACCGGCAACATGCGCTCGGTGGCGATCCGCAAGCTGCGTGCCGCAGGCGTGCTCGACGGCCTGCGCGACGAGATCGGCGGATACGGCAGCGACGGCAACGTCCGTGCGGAGCTGGTCGCTCTCGCCCTGCACCGCGCTGCGGCCGCCGGATTGGTGGTCGACTGCCAGCGGGTGTGGGTGATCGGCGACACGCGGCGCGATCTGGCCTGTGCGCAGGCCAACGCGGTCCGCTGTGCGCTCGTGGCGACGGGCACCACCCCGTTCGATGTGCTCGCCGTGCTCGAGCCGGACCTGGTGCTCGAGTCGCTGGCCGAGCCGGCCTCGCGTCACGCGCTGATCGACGCCGTCGTGCCGGCGACGGCGACCTCCGCACGGCCCTGAGCCGCCCGCGGTGCAGTCGGACCCACGTCCGAGCTCGGTCCCGGACCTGCCCGTGCCCGTGCGGCTCGGGCGGGCCGCCACGCGACCGAGGTCAGCTTAGGCGACGTCGGCGAGGCGGATCCGCTTGCGCACGCTCAGCGTGCCGCGCGCGTCGGCGGAGCGGAACGTGCCCGACGTCGGGGCCACATCGCGGTAGTCGCGTCCGACCGCCGTGGTGACGTAGCGCAGGTCGGTCCGGCGATCGTGGGTCGGATCGATCGAGATCACGTCATCGTGCGCCGGGTCGAGCACCTCGACCCAGGCGTGGCTGGCACCGTCGCCGACCAGATGACCGGACACGTACCGCGCCGGGACCCCGAGCGCAGAGCACATCGCGATCATCACGTGGGCCATGTCCTGGCACACGCCGACCCGACCCGCCCACGCCTCTGCTGCGGTCGTGCGGACGCCGGTGACACCATGTCCGTAGGTGACCTCACGATGCACGTAGCCACAGACGCGGTGGACGAGCTCGGCGACGTCGCCACAGCGCAGATCGGCCGCTGCGTCCGACAGCGCGGCATCGGGGGTCGTCAGCCGGGTGGCCGTGGGGACGCGGTCGGACCACATCGCCCGTTCCGCCGGCGAACCCGGTGCGCCCACCGAACGGCGCACCACGGCCCGCACCCGGAAGTGGATCGACCGCTCGACCGCCTGGGACTCGACGTGGACGACGGAGTTGCCGAACTCGTCGGTGTGCTCCTGCACCACGCCGGAGCGATCGCCGCGCCGCGCCGCCGTCGCCGCGCCGCCCCCGGCGTGTGCCGCCTCGTCCGGCCCGACCTGGACGTGGTGGGCGATACGCCGCTGATCACCGTGCACCGCCCGCGGCACGATCACCAGCCGTTGGCGCACGTCGCGGATCGGCCGGGTGTACTCGTAGGTCAGCTCCTGGTGGAGCACGTACACCGCCGATCGCGCCGTCTTCAGGCTGACGTCGGCGGCGGTCGGCAGCGAGTCGAGGTGGTCCTCGTGGAGGAGCTGCTCGATCTGCATCACAATGGCTTGGCCTGCTCGGCGCGCACCACCATCGAGCTCAGTTGCACCTCACCGAAGCTCGTGACCATCGCCACGTCGGCTGCGTCGCGGCCGCGACCGATGACGGTCCGGCCGACGCGGCGCTGGTTGTTGCGCGGGTCGAAGGTGTGCCACGAGTCGCCGAGGTAGACCTCCATCCACGCGCAGAAGTCCATCGGGGTGCCGGGATCGGGCACGCCGATGTCGGGCAGGTAGCCGAACACGTACCGGGCGGGGATGTTCAACGCCCGGCACATCGTGATCCCGAGGTGGGTGAAGTCGCGGCACACGCCGACCCGTGATTCGAACACGCCGCGCGCGGACAGCGTCGGCGAGGACATCCCGTACTCGAAGCGCATCGAGTCGTGCACCCAATCGGAGATCGCCTGCACCCGTCCCCACCCGGGCGGGACGCCGCCGAACCGGTTGTACGCCTCGCCGATCAGCAGGTCGGACTCGCAGTACCGGCTCGGCAGCACGAACATCAGCGCCTCGGCGGGCAGGTCGCCGGGTGCGATCTCCGCCGCCGACCAGTCCTCCGGGTCGGGCACGTCGGACAGGTGGACGATCGCGTCGAACGTCAGCGTGACCGACCCGGCAGCGAGGTCGACGCGCCTGCAGGTGTTGCCGAACTGGTCGTGGTACATCGATGATTCACTCATCGGCTCGATCTGGAAGCGGGTCTCGACGACGTGGCCGGACTCGCTGAAGTGTGGCTCGACCATCACGATCGCGTGCGTCGAACGCCCCGTCGCGAACTCGAACGTGCAGCCAATCTCCACCTCGATGCCGGTCATGATGGCATGGCCTCCGTGTCGCGAACGGGGTTGCACCTGTGAACATCGTGTTTCCCCGCGGGGCGCTCACCCACCGGGGTGAGCAGGCGAAATGCCCGTTCAGAAATCCTCGTCGAAGCTGACGTCACCGGTGACGCCGACCTGGTACGCCGACACGGTGCGCTCGAAGAAGTTGGACAGCTCCTGCACGTCCTGCAGCTCCATGAAGCCGAACGGGTTGCGGCTGCCGTAACGCTTGGCCATCCCGAGCCGGGCGAAGCGCTGATCGGCCACGTACTGCAGGTACTCGCGCGTGTCCGCAGTTGACAGGCCGGGCACGCCGTCGCTGAGCATGTCAGCGACGAACGCCATCTCGGTCTCGACCGCCTCCGCCATCATCTGCTCGACCCGGCGGGACAGCTCGTCGTCGAACAGCTCGGGCTCCTCGCGCCGGACGGTGTCGATCACCGCGAAGGCGAAGTCCATGTGCCCGCTCTCGTCACGGAACACCCAGTTGGTGCCGGCAGCGAGGCCGTTGAGCAGCCCCTTGGAGCGCAGGAAGTAGACGTACGCGAACGCGCCGAAGAAGAACAGCCCCTCGATGCACGCCGCGAAGCAGATCAGGTTGAGCACGAACTCGCGGCGGTCGGCGGCGCTGTCGAGCCGGTCGAGCCTGCCGATCGACGCCATCCACTTGAAGCAGAACTCCGCTTTGGCGCGGATCGAGGGGATGTTCTCGACGGCGGCGAAGGCGGCGACGCGCTCGTCGTGATCGGGGAGGTAGGTGTCCAGCAGGGTCAGGTAGAACTGCACGTGCACCGCTTCCTCGAACAGCTGGCGCGACAGGTACATCCGCGCCTCAGGGGCGTTGATGTGTTGGTACAGGTTGAGCACGAGGTTGTTGGAGACGATCGAGTCGCCGGTCGCGAAGAACGCCACCAACCGGCTGACGAGGTGGCGCTCCGACGGCAGCAGCGCGCTG
This sequence comes from Acidimicrobiales bacterium, assembly GCA_038213195.1. GTDB lineage: Bacteria > Actinomycetota > Acidimicrobiia > Acidimicrobiales > Ilumatobacteraceae > JAODBQ01. Next base: position 8,489 of record JBBQTN010000161.1, read on the forward strand.
CGCAGGTCGACCAGGTCGTCGGAGAAATCGATCTCCTCGACCGTCCACGTGTTCTTGATCGCGTTGCGGTAGCGCTCGTAGAACTCCGGGTAGCGCATCGGCCGCAGCGTCAGGTCGAGGCCGGGATCGAGGATCGCCTTGACGACAGGCTCGGCTGTCGGTGCGACCGCGGCGACCGCAGTGGCGACGAGGGTGGCCGCGACGACCGGCGCGGCGGCGACAGATTCGAGCGCGCTCACTGACACGCCTCGCACGACTCGGGGTTGGCCAGCGAACAGGCGACCGCGGCCTCGTCGGTGACCGCAGGCGGGGCGATCTGGCTGACCGAGGCCTGGGCGGCGGCCGGTGGTGGACCGCTCGACGTCGTCGTCTGCTGGATCCGCGTGGCGGGGCGCGAGCGCAGGTAGTACGTGGTCTTGAGGCCCTGCTTCCAGGCGTGCAGGTACATCGAGGAGAGCTTGCCGATCGTCGGCGACTCGACGAACAGGTTCAGCGACTGGCTCTGGTCGATGAACGCGCCGCGCTCCGCGGCCATGTCGATCAACGACCGCATCGGCAGCTCCCACGACGTGCGGTAGAGGTGTTTGAGGTCGTCGGGGACGGTGTCGATGTCCTGCACGGAGCCCTCCGCCTTCTTGATCGCGTCGCGCATCTCGTCGTCCCACAGCCCGCGGGCCTGCAGGTCACGCACGAGGTAGGTGTTGATCTGCATGAACTCCCCCGAGAGCGTCTCGCGCTTGAACAGGTTGGAGACCTGCGGCTCGATGCACTCGTAGGCGCCGGCGATCGAGGCGATCGTCGCCGTCGGGGCGATGGCGATCAACAGCGAGTTGCGCAGGCCGTGCGTCGCGATCCGGGCCCGCAGCGGCTCCCAGCGATCAGGGTCCGTGGGCTGCGCGCCCCACAGGTCGAACTGCAGCTTGCCACCGGCGGTTCGGGTCTCCGCGAAGGCGTCGTGCGCGCCGCCGGCCTCGGCCAGCTCTGTCGAGGTCCACAGCGCATGGAAGTAGATCTCCTCCTGAATCCGCCTGGACAGCTCGCGGGCGTCCGGCGAGTCGAACGGCAGCCGCATCCGGAAGAACACGTCCTGCAGCCCCATCACGCCGAGACCGACCGGCCGCCAGCGGTTGTTCGACGCCTCCGCCTCGTCGGTCGGGTAGTAGTTGATGTCGATGACGCGGTCGAGGTAGCGCACCGCGGTCCGCACGACCTGTCCGAGCCGGGCGACGTCGTAGGTCGTGTTGCCGTCGTCGTCGACCGCGACGAACCGCCCGAGGTTGATCGAGCCGAGGTTGCACACCGCGGTCTCCTGCGCGCTGGTGACCTCGACGATCTCGGTGCACAGGTTCGACAGGTGGACCGTGTTGCCGGCGTCCGCGCCGGTCTGATTGCAGCGCAGGTTGGACGGGTCCTTGAACGTCATCCAGCCGTTGCCGGTCTGGGCCAGCGTGCGCATCATCTTGGAGTACAGCTGGCGCGCCGGCAGCTGGCGCTCGTACAGGCCCTGGCTCTCGGCCTCGACGTAGGCCCGCTCGAACGCCTCGCCGTACAGATCGGTGAGGTGCGGCACCTGCTTGGGGTCGAACAATGACCAGGTCCAGTCCTTCTCGACCCGCTCCATGAACAGGTCCGGCACCCAGTTGGCGAGGTTGATGTTGTGGGTGCGCCGCGCTTCCTCGCCGGTGTTGTCGCGGAGGTCGAGGAACTCCTCGATGTCGGCGTGCCACGTCTCCAGGTAGACGCACGCCGCGCCCTTGCGCTTGCCGCCCTGGTTGACCGCCGACACGGAAGAGTCCAGCGTCTTCAGCCACGGCACGATCCCGTTGGACAGGCCGTTGGTGCCGCGGATCAGCGAGCCGCGGCTGCGCACGCGGTGGAACGCCAGGCCGATCCCGCCGGCGAACTTCGACAGCCGGGCGACGTCCTTGTACCGGTCGTAGATGCTCTCCAGCGTGTCGTCGGGCGAGTCGAGCAGGTAGCAGCTGGACATCTGCGGATGGGTGGTGCCGCTGTTGAACAGCGTCGGCGTGGCCGGCAGGTAGTCGAGCGAGGAGATCAACCGGTACAGCTCGATCGCCTCCTCCGCGGTCGTGGCGAGGCCGCAGGCGACGCGCAGGAAGAAGTACTGCGGGGTCTCGATCACCAGCCGGCCCTGCGGATCGCGCAGCAGGTAGCGGTCGTACACGGTGCGCAGCCCGAAGTACTCGAACAGCCAGTCGCGGTCGGCTTCGACGGCCTCGTTGAGCTTGCGCGCGTTGAGGCTGACCAGCTGCGCCGTGGACTCAGCGATCAACCCGGCGGAGTGACCGGCTCCGATCGACTGCGAGAACGAGTGGATGTTCTGGTTGGTGACCTCCTTCTGCACGAACGTGGCCAGCAGCCGGGCCGCGAGCCGGCTGTAGCTCGGTTCGATGCTGACGAGTGCTGCCGCCGTGCGGATGCTCAGCTCGTCCAACTCCATGGTCGTCGCGCCGTCGTGCAGGCCGCTGATCGTGCGCGTCGCGACGCGCATCGGATCGACGCCGTCGAGGCCGCGGGCCGCTCGGCCGACAGCGCGCACGATCTTGTTCAGGTCGATCGGTTCCAGGCCGCCGTTGCGCTTGCGGACCCGCATCGGGCTCTCCAGCCCCCACGGCGTCTCGTCGGCCCGTGTGCCGGACGCCGCGCCGCCGGCTCCTTGGCGGACCATCGGATCCTCGATCAGTGTCATAGGGCTGTGTCCTGTTCGCCGCGATCCTCGAGCCGGCGCCAGAGAGGCAGACCACTAGATGTGGAAGACCCCTCGTCCCGATCACCGGCTGAGCGACCAGATGTTGTGGTCCCGCCAACCTACACCCGTGTAATTACACATCCGCAAGTACCAACCTCCGAATTTCTGGAGAGCGCGCCGGCGGGGCATCGGGGAGCTGCGCAGATGGTGCGCCGCGCAGCCGGTCGGGACCGCGGACGCGCGCAGTCCACGCTGGTACCGGATCTGCCCATTTCTGAGCAGATCCCGTACCAGCGTCGCCGTCAGCCGATGTCGCGTTCGGCGGCGTGTCCAGGGTCGTCGGGGACGACGGCCAGCGTCGCCGGGCCGGGTCGCCTGCGGGGTTGCCCGCGCCGTCGCGGCGCGGGGACGGCGAGCAGCCACACGAACGCGACGCTGAGCACCTCGGGCAGGTGTTGCGTCTCGCCGAGCAGCGGGACCCGGCCCTCGACGAGGTCGACGACGGCGGTGATCACCAGCGCGCCGGCGAGCATCGCTGCGACGGGCAGCATCGTGCGCGCCCGCGCCGGTCGGGCGACGACGACGAGCAGACCGACGCCGTACGCCATCGTGAACGCGCCGAGGTGGTGCGCAGCGTGGGTGCTGGTGTCGTGCTCGTCGCCGAGCACGAGCGCCGGCAACGAGAACGCGATGATCTCCAGCGCGACGACCGCGAGCAGGCCGCGCACGACGGTCCAGCGGCTGGCACGGTCGAGCACCGCCGCCCACTTGCTGACCTGCGGCGCGAAGTCGGGCATCGGCGTTGCCTCGCGGACCAGTTGGTGGCGGCGCTCGTTCGCCGCGAAGGCCTCGAACGCCCGGCACGAACCGCAGCCTGCGACATGCGCTGCGACGAGCCGGACATCGATGCCGGGGTCCTCGCCGTCGACGATCGCCGAGATCGCCTCCAGCCAGCGCGCGCAGGTGGGTCCGGCGGTCATGACGTTCCGGTCGCCGGTTCGGCCGGCGCGGTTCCCGGCACGGCGCGACGGCGCCCGGTGACGAGCACCGGCACCAGGTCGGCGACGTAGCGCAGCACGATCGCCGATCCGATCGCCAGCGCAGTGACGGCCGCGACCCGTGCCGCCGCGTCAGGGAGCGCCGAGAAGACCTGGCTGTTCGTCACACCGTCGGCCCGATCGATGCCACCGACCACGCCGACGACCAAACCTGCGACGATCATCGCGATCGGCAG
>JBBQTN010000162.1:0-12352 GCA_038213195.1 Acidimicrobiales bacterium
CTCGTGCTGGACAGCCAGCCCGAGCGAACCCGCTACTTCGACAGATGTCGCCGCGAATGAACGAGTGGCCCGGTCGGCACGCTGGCCCGCCACGTTCTGGGCTGCGATGAAGCTGCTCGCGAGGCCGACGATCAGCATCGCGCCCGCGGCGACCGGCCAAATCCGAATGCGGCGTTGTGCTCGCGTCCCAGCGAGTGACGGTCTCAGATGCGCTCTCTCGAAGCTGTCAAGACCCCTCGGCATCCAGTCCTCCCGGTGACCGTCAATCGCCGCAGATTGCCGGCACCCGTCTATCGGCAATTCATATCCAAAGATCAAGGAACAATTGCCACAAGCGATTCAACCCGCCGAGGGCTCCCACGAGCGCGAGCCGGCACCGCGAAACCGGTTCTCGGTTGATTGTGCAAGGCGAGAAAGAATTGCGCTTCCGAGTATCATCAAGCGGCGGGCGTGGCGTTGGCCGGACCGGCCGCGGAGACGGCTGACTCGAGCGCAGTGACCGGTGCGGCGTCCTGCGACGCCCGCTGGAAGGACGGGCAACCCGCCCACATAGCGTCGCGCGATGAAGTTCGGCGTGTTCTACGAGGTCCAGCTCCCGACCCCCCACCGCGACGGAGACGAGAGCCGCATGTTCCGCGAGGCGCTCGAGCACGTCGAGCTCGCGGACCGGCTCGGGATCCACCACATGTGGGGGGTCGAGCACCACTTCCTGGAAGATCACGCGCTGTCCTCGGCGCCCGAGGTGTGGCTGGCCGCCGCAGCTGCACGCACGAAGAACATCCGGATCGGGCACGGCATCGTCTGCACGCCTCCCGGCTTCTCCCACCCGGCCCGCGTCGCTGAGCGGATCGCCACGCTGGACCACGTCTCGGGCGGTCGTGTCGAGTTCGGCACGGGTGAGAGCTCCTCGCGCATGGAGCTCGAGGGGTTCGGTGTCGAGTACTCGACCAAGCGCGCCGCGTACCTCGAGGCGCTCGAGCAGACCTGCAACATGATGGTGATGACCCCGTACCCGGGCTTCGACGGGGAGTTCGTCTCGATGCCGTGCAGGAACGTCGTGCCGAAGCCGGCGCAGAAGCCGCACCCGCCGTTGTGGGTCGCGGGCAAGCCGGACGTCGCCGCGCGCCACGGGATGGGCTGCCTCGGCTTCAACGTCGTCGGCGGCAAGCAGGCGAAGGTGATGGTCGACCAGTACTACCGAACGCTGGCAGAGGAGTGCGTGCCGATCGGCCACGCGGTGAATGCCAACATCTCGGTCCTGGCGACGCTGCACTGCCACCGCGACGCGGACGTCGCCCGGCGCAACGGCGAGCACCTCAAGTTCTTCGGCTACACGATCGGCAAGTACTACCTGACTGGCAAGGTCCGCCCGGGGCAAGGCGGCTCCTGGGAGGAGTTCCTCGCGGTCAAGGACCAGTTCCCGGAGATGGGCGACAGTCCGACGAGCGCGATCGGCACACCCGAGCAGATCCGCGAGCACCTGCGCGCGTTGCAGGCGGCAGGCGTCGATCAGGTGCTGCTGATGCACCAGGCCGGCCGTCTCGATCACGACGCCAACTGCCGTTCGCTGGAGCTGTTCGCCCGCGACGTGATGCCCGAGTTCGTCGACGGCGAGGACGCGCGTGAGGCAGCGAAGGCGGAGCGCCTCGCGCCGGCGATCGAGGCCGCGCTGGCCCGCAAGGTGCACATGCCAGCGGCGGCCGGGACGACCGTCGTCGAGGCGTACGGACGGTTCAGCCATCTGCCGACCGCCGATGACTACGCCATCGAGGGGACGTCGGCCGAGACCATCGTCGCCCTGGGTCTGCGGATGGAACCGGTCGAGCACGGCCGAGAGGCAGAGCCGACGCAAGCGTGACCGGTGAGGCGGCGGACCCGCTGCGTCGCGGGCTCGACTGCCGAACTGGTCCACATCCGGCGGTGATGCGTCGTTCGGGCATGCCTCCCCTTACTGTTCGGTGAGGTCGCTCGATGTCGAGAGGAGCGCGAGCCGCGTGCTGGTGGTCCTGGTGCTCGTCGGCGTCTTCGCCGGCCTGGTCATCCCGGGCCGGTCGCGGTTCGGCGCGCCGCGGGCCGTGGCCGTCGTGTTCGCCGCAGCGATCGCGGAGGGTGCGTCGGTCGTGACGAGCGGGGTCGCGCACACGGTGTTGCTGACGGGCAGCCTCGTGCTCGCAGCCCTCTGGATCGCCCTCCAGCGACGGCACCTGGCGAGCGTGCTGCTCGCCATCGGGGCCGGTCTCAACGTTGCCGTCATCGCCGCCAACGGCGGGATGCCGGTCGATGCCAGCGCGCTGGCGAGCGTGGGACGCGCCCACGCCGACGTGACGCAGGGCTTCCTGTACAAACACGTGCGGATGACCAGCCACTCACACCTGTCGTGGCTCGGGGACCGCATCCCCGTGCCGATCCAGCGCAACGTCGTCAGCGTCGGCGACGTGGTCATCGCAGTGGCGATCTCCCTGTGGGTCGCGGACAGCGTCAGGTCGTGGCGAGACGGGCGACGTTCAGCCGGCGCCGTGGACAGCGAGCATCGCAGCCGCCCGGGAGGCGAGGCCGTCGGAGGCCGCGAGTAGGCGCACGTCCCTCAGGATCACGTCGGTCGGATCACCGCGGGAGAACCCACGATGGACCTCCACGGCGAGGTCGGGTGCCGGCGCCGAAGGCAGTGCGCCAGGGGCGGCGATCAACGCCCTGCAGCCGAGCTGCGAGAGCAGTGTCGGCCATCCGGCCACGCCGACATCGGCCGGCATGCGCGCTCCCCCGAGGGCGCAGGACCACAGCAGCACCGTGCTCGCGACGCGGGCCGACCGCGCCAGCTCGTACCCGTAGAGCGGCCCGTCAGCGCACGCGAGCGTCGACAGCATCGGGTTGTCGCGACGCAGGTGCCCGTGTGCGCCGATGTGCACGAGATCGTCCGACGCGAGCGCGGCGAGGATGTTCGCGCTCGTCACCGCCGATTCGCGCAGTGTCGTCGCCGCCGGCCAGACCTGGCTGAGCAGCCCGACCTCTCGCAACGATCCGTCGACACCGGTCGCGGCGATGGTCACCCGCCGCACCTCGCGCTCCCCTCGCGTGGTCATCCAATGTGCGCCCGACCAGCAGACGCGCAGCCGGCGGGCCCGCAACGACGGCAGCGCCCCGAACGACACGTCCTCCACGGCGGTCCCGACCGGGATGACGACGACGCGGTCCGTCGCGGGATCGAGGTCGAGCGTGGCATCGAGGTCGCGGGCCGCCTGGCGCCAGTCCGAGCGCCCGAGTCGCATCGCGGAGGCGAGTCGAGTCGAGTCGTGTTGCAGACGGTCGTGGTCGATCTTGGTGACGCGGGCTGCGGTGCTGGTGAGCTCGACGGCCCACGCGCCGGCGGGGAGGATCACGATCCACACGAGTTGCGTGGTGCCCAGCTGGGCGGCGAGGTCTGAAGCGGAGGGTGGCCGGCGATGCGCTTCGGCGGAGGAGGTCAGGCGGGCGCGGTCGACAAGCTCGGCCTCGAGCGCGGACTGCTCGTCGTCGAGGACGGCGTCGTCCGCGTCGGGGTCGCGCTCGGCGTCGCGGCGGCGCGACCACACGGCGCGGAGCGCCGCGGCGGTGTGGACCAACTGCTCGTCGTGCGACGGTGACGAGAGACGTCGCAGTCGTTCGAGCCAGCGGATCGCCCCCTCGGCGTCACCACGGTCGAGCAGAGGGGCGAGTGCCACGCGTGTGAGCAGGCGCGTCGACGCCCCCCAGTCGCCGCGCAACTCGTACACGGACCGCAGCGCGCGCCTGGCCTCGTGCTCGTCCCACGCCGCGTCGAGGTGACGATCGTCGAACCCGCCGACCCGGGCGCGATGGGCGAGCGCTGCCGCGACGTGGTGTTGCACGTCGGGTCGGGTCGCGTCGGACCTGTCGTGCACGGCGGACTCGAACAGTCGCTCGGCCTCCCCCTGGTCGTGCGCGAGCAGCGCGATCTCGCCGGCGTCGATCTTGCCGTCGAGGCGGACCGAGCGCCACGAATGCGCCTCCACAGCCGCCAGCGCGCTCGACAAGCCCGCCATCGCCGCTTCAGCGGCGCGCGTCCGTTCGCCGTCGCCGAGCCCTTCGAGGAGCTCCCGGCGGGCGGCGATCTCGATGCCTGCCGCAGCGCCGCACAACGACAGACGGCCCTGCGCGGCGAGGGTCGCCGCCGACGTGGCAGCGAGGTCTAGCGACGTCTCCCTGTGGCCGAGGTCGAGCGCGATGCGCGCTCTGAGCAGTGCCGTCGCGGCAGCGCCGTGTTCGTCGCCGACGGCCTGCTGTGCCACGTACGCCTCGTCTGCGAGGCTCGCCGCCTCCGACAGCAAGCCGGCCGCGTGGGCGAGCTCGGCGCGGTCGGCGACCACGACCGGTGGCGCCGTCCACGACGGTTCGCGTGACGCATCGTGCATCAGCCGCCAGCCATCGGCGAGGTCGCCGCCCCGCGCTGCGATCCATCCACGGTTGTGCCGCGCGTGCGCGGCGAGGGTCAGCTCGCCGATCTCGCGACAGCGCCGCTCGGCGTCGGCTGCGTCAGCCGCCGCAGCCTCGAAGTCGCCGACATGGGCATGCGCCAGGGCGCGATTCATCACCAGCTTGGCGACGGTGAGACGGTCACCCGCTGCCTCGGCGGCGGGCTCCGCGCGGCGCAGCCACGCCAACCCCTCCTCGCTGCGACCGGCCCAGTGCAGGATCAGCCCGCGCTGGTACCAGGCGAGCCAGGCGCTCGGGCCCAGGAACGGCTCGACGGCATCGAGTGTGCGCAGGGCCAGCTCGCCTTCGCCCGATGCGGCGAGCATCGCCGCGACCCGCACCCGGAGCGGCGCGGCGCGGACATCGGCGCGACGCTCGGCCAGCTCCGCCGCCCGTCGGAACAGCGTCAGCGCGTCCGAGATCGTGCCGACCCGGATCGACGCCTCCGCGGCGATGCTGAACAACGCGATCTGTGCGTCGCTGTCCGCGGTGCCGGCGCGGCCGATCGCTTCCCTCCTGGCCCGTTCCGGGTCGGAAGCGGCGAGTTCGAGCAGCGTGTCGAGGACGGTTTGGAGGTCTCCTTCGGTCAAATCAGGGCGGGCCCATGGAACCGGGCAACCAGCTCACACCACGCCCGCTCATCCCCCTCAGCAGCAGCCCCAACCAACACCGCGACCTCCATCACCCCCTCCGACGTCACCGCATCCGTACGGTTCATCATGTCGCTCGTTGTATCAGCCGGCCGCAATGGTGCTCTTCCAGTCGACGGGCCGTCTCGGCGCAAGCGGCGAATGATTCCGTGAGCTGAAGAGGAGGACGCGTGATGGCAGTTCGCAACCTGGGTCGCATCGCAATGGGTGTCGCTGCGTTGGCAGCCGGATGGTTCACACTGGGGGCACCCGTCATCTTCTGGTGACGCAGCCGATGGTCGCGCCGGCGTTGCACCGGGCGACCCTCCGAACGGCGCGTCGCCATGCGCCATGTTCGCAGACCGCGTCGCGGTTCGGTCGAACTTTCTCGAGATCGATGTATCAAACTGCGCCGCGCGCGCTCCTCCGTTTCGTCCAGCAGCATTGGGACGGAGGAGGACGGGCGCGGGCGGATGAACGAGGAGCGCGCATTCACATCACCTGCGGTCGCCTTCGAGCAGGGGGGACCCGGGCCCGACTGGCTGCAGGCGGTGACGCGCGCCACCGAGCCGTGCTGCCACGTCGCGGTGCTGATCGTCGACCCCGTCGGTCGCGACGTCCGGCTCCTCCAGCTCATCCTCGACATGGGCGGGGCGGCGACCGTCCACACCATCACCGATGGCCGCACCGCTGCCGACCGGTGCCGCGACCTGCGGCCCGACCTCGTCCTGATCGACCTCGACATGCCCCGCGTCGACGGCTGCAGCACGCTCGCCGTGCTGCGCCGGACGCTGCCCGACGAGGGGTTCCTGCCGATGATCGGCCTCACGCGCGTGACCACCGGTGAGGCCCGCCGGCGAGCGCTCGACGCGGGGGCCACCGACCACGTCACGACGCCGTTCGACCACGTCGAGCTCGTGCGGCGGGTCAGCAACCTGCTGACGATGCGTGCCCTCTACCAGCGGGTTCATCGCCACAACGCCGAGCTCGACTCGCTCGCGTAGCGGTCCACCACCGGCCCGACGACCCGACCCGGTCGCCGACCGAACCACCCAGGCTGGCGGAGAGCACCGAACGCGGCGGCGATGCCCTCGGTGCTACCGTGGGCGTGGCTGGTCTGCCGTCCAGTGGCGCATGGGATGCCGGCATCGAGGAGTTGACGATGGTCGACGAGAGGAAGTTGGCCGATGTGCTCTCCGAGTTCGCCCGGGCGATGGTCGGGGACACGTCGGTGCACCGGATCGCCGACCGGCTGGTCACGTGCGTCGTCGACGTGCTCCCCGTGACGAGCGCGGCGATCACGCTGATCCCCACCGAGACGACATCACGGTACGTCACGGCGTCTGACGACTCGGCGCTGATGTGCGAGCACATCCAGTCCGAGACCCAGCAAGGTCCGTCGATGATCGCCGAAGCGACGGGCGAGGCGGTCAGCGTGGACGATCTGCGCGTCGATGCGCGCTTTCCCCAGTTCGCGGCAGCGGCGACGCCCGATGTCGCCGCAGTGTTCACGTTTCCGCTCCGCCACGACCTCGATCAGCTGGGGACGATGAACCTCTACCGCAGCTCCGTCGGCTGCCTCGATCCGCATGACCTGGCGATCGCCCAGACGCTGGCCGACGTCACTGCTGCGTACCTCGTGATGGCCCGTGCCCGTGACGAGGCACGCGCCGATGCGGAGAGCCTCAAGCAGATCGCGTTGCGCGACCCGCTGACCGGGTTGCCGAACCGCCAGCTGCTCGAGGACCGGATCGAGCATGCCGCGGAGCACGCCCGGCGCAGCCGCACGGCCGCGGCGATCCTGTTCGCGGACCTCGATCAGTTCAAGCGGGTGAACGACACGTACGGGCACGACGTCGGCGACGAGCTGCTGGTCGCGATCGCGAGACGGCTGTCGACGTTGTTGCGCGCCAGCGACACGCTGGCGCGGATCTCCGGCGACGAGTTCGTGTTCCTGTGCGAGGACCTGGGCAGCCCCGACGACGTCGATCTCATCATCAGTCGGATCGCCGGCGCGTTCTCGATCCCGTTCGAGTCGGCGCATTTCGAGCTGATGATCAGCGCCAGCGTCGGCGTCGCCTACGCAGGGCCCGGCGAGAGGATCTCCACCCACCTCGTCGTCGAGGCCGACAGGGCGATGTACCAGGCGAAGCGGGCGCGCTGCGTGCCTTGATCCGGTTGCGTGCCGCGGTGGCGGGGTTCAGCGGAGCGGGCTGAGCGAGGTGGAGTTGAGCGTTCCGTCGATCACCGAATGGGCGACATCGAGCAGCCGGCGGTTGTTCTGCCTGGCGTACCGACGCAGTTGATCGAACGCCTCGTCGATGCCCAGCCCGGTGCGTGCGGCGAGCATCCCTTTGGCTTGTTCGATGGTCAGCCGGCTGTTCAGGGCTTGCTGGAGCTGCTCGCTGACCACGTTCGCGGCGAGGGTCTCGCGGTGCTGCAGGATCGCGATGGTGGCGACGTCGGCGAACGCTTGCGCGGCGCGCATGTCCGCGCCCGCCATCGCGTCCTCCTTGGACCGGAACAGGTTCAGCGCGCCGAGGGTCCTGTCGCGCAAGTGCATCGGTAGGGCGTACACCGACCGGTACCCGGCGACGAGGGCCCGGGGGGCGAACTGCGGCCAGCGACTGGCGGTGTCGGCGAGGTCGACGCTGACCACCGCCGTGCCGGTGCGGTAGCAGTCGGGGCATGGGCCCTGGGCGGTTTGCAGCTCGAACAGTTCGAGGATCCGCATCGTCTCGCTGGACGAGGCGATCACGCGCAGCTCACCGCTGGGTGCGGCGAGCATGATCCCGGCGGCGTCGACGTCGAGCGCGTCGACGCAGCGGTCGCTGAGCAGGGTGAGCAGTTCGACGACGTCGAAGTCGGCAACGAGGTTGTCGGCGAGCTCGACCAGCGTGCCCAACAGCAGTGCCTCTCGTTCCATCACGATGCCTTTCGAGCTGTCCGCTCACCTGTGAGCGATACGGCCGGCTGAGAGCAATGTAGTCGGAAACTCACCCGTCGTGACTGTCCGTGATGCGATCGAACCTGACCACGCGTTCGACGATATCGCGGGCGACGCCTTCGAGCGGCCGGCTGTTGCCGAACGCGTCGGCGCGAAGCCGGATCAGCGCGTCGGTCACGCTGATCCCGAGCTGGACCGCGACCATCCCGGCGGCCTGCTGGACGACGTAGTGGAAGTGGGCGCCGATCTCCAGCTCCGAGGCGAGCGTGTCGGGCGGCGCGCCCGCTTGGACTGCGAGGACGGCCTCGGTCGCGATGTCCGCGCTGAACAGCGCTTCTGCGTGCTGCACGACGGTCAGCGGCCCTGGCCGGTCGCGGTACAGATCGAGCGCGCCGAGGTGGGCTGCTCCGACTTGCAACGGAAAGCTGAACACGGCTCGCGCCCCCGCCTCCAGCGCAGGACCGGTGAACGCCATCCAGCGGGTCGTCACCGGGTTCGCCAGGTCGGGTTCGAGCACGGGTCGTCCGATTTCGATCGCATCCACCGCAGGGCCTTCACCGAGGTCGAACTGGAGGTCCCCGAGCCGCGCGCTGATCTCGTCACTGCTGCACAGCGACCCGTGCAGCTCGCCGTCGAATCCGAGCATGATCTCGGCGCCGCCGAGTTGCGTCAGTTCTGCGCAGAGCCGGCTCAGCATTGCCGACATGGTCCCCGCGCTCTCCGTCGCGGCAAGCCGACCGAGCATGCGGGCGCGCCGCTCGCCCGCCATCACCCGTCCGCCCCGCCCAGACCCAAGAGCACGGTGCTCCACGCGACGATCGCGTTGCCGCCGGATCGGGCCAGGCGCGGCCACGCGCATCGGCGATCGACAGAACCCGACTGCTGGTGATCAAGCATGACGATCCTCGACGGTCGACGTTGCGCACGCGTTGCCGAGGTCCTGAGCATCGCGCCCGAATCGGGCGGTCGCGCGGCGAAGCGCCGCGCCCGACCAGGCTACACACCAGCGTGGCCGGGGAGCGCGAACCGCCGCGATGTTCGACCGCGAACAACGTCATGGTCGCGTCATGATCGCGTCACGGTTGCGTGCGGTGTCTGCCAGGTCAGTCGTTCTCGGGGTGCGAGATGTCGAGGTCGAGCTCCTCGACGAACTGGGCGACGATCGCGAGGGCTCGTACGGCGCCCTGGCCCTCGCGCCTGGCGATGACCTCGGCGAATCCGCCACCGGCCAGCCCGAGCAGCCGCAGCACCGTGTAGAGCAGGCCAGGATCGTTGTAGATCTCGTCGATGACGTGCAACACGTCGACTTCGGCCATCGCGTTCACGCTGCCGATGTGGCTGGCGATGATCGTCCGTGTCAGCACCCGCGCCCGCGCCGCGAGCTCGGCCGGATCGTCGATCACGGTGATCCCGACGCATCGACCCGGAGGCCCGTCACCGGCGTTCTGCGCTCGGGATCGTCGGGACGATCGCGGGTTCCTCGAGCGGGCGGGCGAGCAGGTAGCCCTGGGCCTGGTCGCAGCTGAGGTTGCGGAGACGCTCCAGCTGTTCTGTGGTCTCGACGCCCTCGGCGATGGAGCGCAGACCGAGGTTGGCGGCGAGGTCGATGACCGCGGCGACGATCCGCTGATCCCCGTCGTCGGTGTCCAGGCCGTGCACGAACGACGGATCGATCTTGACGAAGGTCAGCGGCAGCCGGCGGAGGTGGGCGAGCGATGCGTACCCGGTCCCGAAGTCGTCGAGGCCGAGCTCCACTCCCAGATCGCGAATCTCGCGGAGTTGTCGGAGGATGTCCGGGCGCAGCTCGATGATGGTGGTCTCGGTGAGCTCGAGCTGCAGACAGCGCGCGTCGAGGTGCGTGTCCTCGAGCATGGTACGGACGACCGTCGGGAGGTCGCCCGGCTCGAACTGGCGCGACGAGAGGTTCACCGCCACCGTCAACCTCCTCCCGTCCGGACCGGTCGGCGGCCAACCGCCGGCCGCCCGGCAGGCGATCGCGAGCATCTGCGTGCCGAGGGGGACGACCAGTCCGTTCTCCTCGGCGGCCGGGATGAACGCAGCAGGCGCGAGGACCGATCCGTCGGTCATCGTGATGCGGGCCAGGGCCTCGAACCCGACGACCGCGTTCTGCGCCAGATCGACGATCGGTTGGTAGTGGGCGACGATCCGCCGGTCCTCGATGGCCGATTCGAGCGTCGCCTGCGCGATGGCGCGTTGGCGGACCTGCTGGCGCAGCACTGCGTCGAACGCCACGACGCGGCGGCCACCCAGCGCCTTGGCCTCGTACATCGCGAGGTCCGCCTCCTCGAGCAGCGTTTCGGCAGTGCCCCGCCCGGCGTCCGAGACCGAGATGCCGATGCTCGCCCCGACCAACGTGCCGTGCTCTGCGATGTCAGTACGACACAGTTCGGCGAGCACGCGAGAACCGACGTCGATCGCGTGCACGACGCTGTCGATGTCGGGCGCGAGCACCACGAACTCGTCGCCGCCGATGCGCGCGACGGTGTCCATCGAGCGCAACGTGCCGACCAGTTGTTCGCCGACACGACGCAACACGCTGTCGCCGGCGGCGTGCCCACGGGTGTCGTTGATCTGCTTGAACCGGTCGAGGTCGATGAACAGCACGGCCGTGTTGCGACCGCTGCGCCGGGCCTGCACGAGGGCCCGGTCGAGGCGCTCGACGAGCAGGGCCCGGTTCGCCAAGCCGGTCAGCGCGTCGTGCGTCGCCTGAACGGTGAGCGCCGACTGCGCCTCCTGCAGGTCGGCCATCCGTTGGCGTTGCGCCGCGCCGAGCTCGGTGAACACGCGATCCTGAGCCCGCTGCGCGCTGAGATCGGTGAAGGTGAGGCAGGTGAGCCGTTCGCCGTCGATGTCGAGGGGCGATGCACCGAGGAGGACCCGCACCGGCAGGCCGTCGGAGTCGACGAGGTCGAGCTCCACCGTGCGACCGCGTCCGTCGGCGCCGCCCAGCTCGTCGGTGCCGACCGCGACGTCACCGGCAACGAACAGGGAGAACGGTGACCCGACGATCGTGTCCCGCGACCGCACCAGCAGTTCGGCGAGACGCCGGTTGGCGTACAGGATCAGCCCGCTCGGCGACATGGTCGCCGCGCCGTCGCGCATGTTCTCGACGAACATCCGGTACGGCCGGTCCCCAGCCGGTCGGGCGGGGACCGGCGGGCTCGGGCCGCCGGCGAATGAGGAGGCGGAGATCGCGGAGGCGTCGATCTTGCCCGAGTCGGAGTCGGGCAGATTGGCAGCTTCGATGGCGGGGTCCGGGCCATCGGCGCCACTCATGGTTGGCCGATGTCGATCTCGTGCGGCTGTTCGGAATCCTCTCCGGTCCCGCGACGCCATCGCCGCACCGATCGGTGCGGGTGGCATGGCGCGGTGGAGCGCCCCGTCGTGAGCGTTGCTGCTGGTCGCCCTGCGGGTCGTCGATGTCCGCTCGGCGGCCGTCGACATGTCGTGCACACCAGCCTCAGCCCGCCCGACCGCACGCCCGACCTCGATCCCACCTCGCACCTCTCTCGATTCGGGAGGCGTCGACGAACGTGTCCGGCACTGGACCCGACGCGTGCAAGCAGCCGTCTCAAGCTGTTGTTCGCAACACCGCTGCGACGCCAACGAACGTACCACCACACGTGATGAGCCAAGCACTGTGCGCGATCGGCGCACGGCTTCACGCGCGCAAGCACACATCCGGGTGAAACTTCAGAGCAGGTAGAGCCAGGCGCCATGTCGCGGCGACATCGTCGTCACCGGTACGACGAATCACCCCTGGCAGGAACTGGTCGGGGCGAGCTCGATGTGGTCAGGTTGGCGGGGCGTAGATCCCGTCGAGGTCGACGACGAGGTGTGTCGCCGAGTAGGTGAACAGGCACACGGTGCCGTTGGCGGCGAGGGTCGCCGTGGCGCTGATCGGGATGGTCTGACCTGCGTCGTAGTTGACGTTGGACGCCGTCGGGATCGCCGTTCCGCATGGGAACACGGTCACGAACCCAGGACCGTTCGACTCTGTCGACGTGACGTTGAGCACGACCGCGGTCGCGTTCGCCGGGACCCCGTTCGAGCCCGTCACCTGCAACACCTGCACGGATCCGACTCCGGTCTTTACCCCGGTGTCACGGGTGTCCAGCAGCCGGTGGGGGGCGGTGGCGACGAAACGCGCACTGCCTTGGGTCGGGCTGTAGGCACCGTTCAGGTCGACGACCAGATGGGTCGCGGCGTAGGTGAACAGGCAGACCTTGCCATCGACACCGACGGTGGCGGTCACGCTGTTCGAGATGGTCTGACCTGCGGTGAAGTT
>JBBQTN010000163.1:0-12334 GCA_038213195.1 Acidimicrobiales bacterium
CCACGACACCGTCGTGCCGCGGCGGCGGCTACCCGAGGTGCTGCGCGAGGTGTACGCGATCGCGGCGCGCTACGACCTGCTGGTGATGAACGTGTTCCACGCCGGCGACGGCAACCTCCATCCGCTCCTCGTGTTCGACAAGCGCGAGCCGGGCGTGATGGCGCGGGTGCACGCCGCCGGTGAGGAGATCGTCCGCTTCTCGGTCTCCGTCGGCGGTGTGCTCAGCGGTGAGCACGGGATCGGGATGGAGAAGCGCGATCTGATGCCGCTGATGTTCGCCCCACCCGACCTCGCCGCGCAGGCTGCGGTGCGCCGCGCGTTCGATCCGATCGGCCTGGCCAACCCGCACAAGGTGCTGCCCAGCGCGGCCGCGTGTGGCGACGTGCAGCACGTGCCCGCCGGCGCCTGGATCTGAGATGGACCTCGCCGGGTTCGCCGACGAGGTCGGGACCACCGGCCCGGTGACGATCAGCGGGTTGTGCACTCGCGGCGGACCGGTCGAGGGCGTGCGCTGCGTGCGCGCCCCGAGCGGTGTCGAGTCGATCCAGGCGGACGAGATGATCGTCAGCTGCGGGGCGGGCACGCCGGTCGTCGAGCTCGAAGCCGCGCTCGGCCAGGTCGGCCAGCGGGTCGCGCTGGCGGCGCACGGCACCGTCGGTGGCGCGCTCGCCGTCGGTCAGGCCGGCGTCCGCAGGCTCGGCGACGGGCCCGTCCGCAACACGCTGCTGCAGACCCGCTACGTGTCCGCCGCCGGCGAGGTGGTCAAGGCCGGAGGTCCGACGGTGAAGAACGTCAGCGGGTTCGACGTGTGCCGGCTGCTGGTCGGCTCGCGCGGCACGCTCGGCTTGCTCGGTGAGGTGATCCTGCGCACCCGGCCCCTGCCGGCCGCGTCGCAGTGGTTCGCCGCAGCGGCCGGCGAACCGTTCGCGCTGTTCGCCGCTCTGCACCGGCCGACCTCGGTGCTGTGGGACGGGACCGCCGTCTGGGTGTTGCTCGAAGGACATCCGGCCGACATCGCCGAGCAGGCGGTGCGGTGCGCGTTGAGCGAGGTCGAGGGACCGCCGCCATTGCCGTCCGGGCGCACCAGCATCGCCCCGTCGTGCGTCGGCGCGCTGACCGGCACGTTCGTCGCCGAGGTCGGCGTCGGCATCGTCCACGGCGACGCGCCCGCCCGGTCCGACCCGGCGCCCGGGGCCGCGGCGGTCGCACGGCGGGTGAAGCTCGAGCTCGACCCGGCTGGCAGGCTCAACCCCGGTGTCCACGTCGGCTGACGCCGAGCTGCCGTTCGTCGCCGCACCGCCGGGACCGTCCGCCGCGGTTGCCGCAGCCGCCGGTGTTGCGGCACGGCAGTGGGGACTGCCGGCGCCGGAACTGCTCCGCCTGGGGATGAACGGGATCTTCGCCGCCGGTGATGAGGTCGTGCTGCGCGTCTGCCGCCCATCCGTACCTGCCGAGCAAGCCCTGTGGCTCGGCGCGGCGCTGGCGCGAGCGGGCGTCCGCGTGCCCGCTGCGGCGCGGCCAGAGGTGGTGCGCGTCGGCGATCTGTCGGTGCTCGCTGTCGAGCGGATCCACGCCTCGGGCACGATCGATTGGCGGGAGGTCGGCGCGATGGTCGCCGTCGTCCACGCGCTCGATCCGGCGATGATCGCCGGCCGGCACCCGCTGCCGTGGTGCGGCGCGTTCCCGTGGTGGGACTTCGCGGCCCTGTTCGCCGGCATCGGCGACCGGATCGACGACGTCGCTGCCGGCGCGTTGCGGGCGAGCGTCGAGCGAAACCTGCCGCTGCTGCTGGCGACGCGCACCACAGCGACGACCGTGTGCCACGGCGACGTGCATCCCGGCAACGTCGTGCCCACCGCGGCCGGGGCCGTGCTGCTCGACTGGGACCTGCTCTGCAACGGTCCGGCCGCGTGGGACCATGCCCCGCTGATGACGTGGACCGAGCGGTGGGGCGGCGAGCCGGGGATCTACGCGGCGTTCGCCGAGGGATACGGGCGGTCGCTGCGCGACGATCCGCTCGGTGAGGCGGTGGCCGAGCTGCGCCTCGTCGCCGCGACCCTGATGCGCGTGCGCGCCGGCCTGACCGACGCCGCCGCCGCCACAGAGGCGCAACGCCGCCTGCGCTGGTGGCGCGGCGACCCCGACGCACCGATGTGGCACGCGCAGTGACCTCGCCACCGGGCCGTCGCCGCGACCCGCTCGACGCGTGCACCTGATCTGCCCAGTTCTGAGCAGGAGAGGTCCCAGCGTCGTCAGTGCGGGCGACAGACCGGACACCGGGCGGCGTGTCTCGCGGGGTCCTGCCTCAGTGCGGCTGGCAGACGGGGCAGAAGTAGCAGGCCCTGCCGCCGAGCTCCACAGTCTGCACCGGGGTCGCGCAGCGCAGGCACAGCTCGCGGTGGTACACGTAGGTCGCCTCGCCGCGGCGCAGCCGGCCGCGCGGCAAGGGGAACTCGCGCCGGTCGATGGTGACGATCCGGTTGTCGCGGACGCCCTGGCGCAGCATCGCCGCAACGGTGTTCCACACGCCGTGCAGCTCGGCCGGTGCGCAGTCGCGGCCGGGTCGCCGGGGATTGATGCCGTTGACGAACAGTGCTTCGGCGCGGAACACGTTGCCGACGCCGCAGAGGACGCGCTGGTCGAGCAGCAACGCTCCGATCGGGGCACGACCGGCCGCCATCCGTGCGATCGCGACGTCGGGAAGGGCATCCCGCCGGAGCGGGTCGGGGCCGAGCCTGGCCACGATGCGGTTGCGCTCGTCGGTGGTCCCGATCGAGCAGGCAGTCGGTCCGGCGAGGTCGACGGTGGCTCGCGGTGAACGCATCCGCATCCGCACCTCGCCGAGCACGGGTGGTGCGTCGGCACCGAGGTGGACGCGGAACTTGCCGAACAGGCCGAGGTGGACGTGACCGATCTGACCGCTCGACCACTTGTAGAAGAGGTGCTTCCCGTACGCCTCGATGCCACGCAGCTCCGCGCCGTCGACGAGCGCCGCGTCAGCCGAGAACCTGCCCTGCGGCGACGAGACGTCGAGCGGACCGGCCTTGACCAGCAGCCTGGTGTGGTCACGGGCGACGCGGTGGATCGTGTGGCCTTCCGGCATTGGCGGGAGCTTACGAGCGCGCCGTGAGCGTCACTCGCCGCCCAAGCTGCCCGCGCCCGCATCATCGTCGATCACCATGGGGTCGGCCGTGGCGTCACCCATCCCGTCACCGACCCCGGTGTCCATCTCGAACCAGATGGTCTTGCTGTCCGGCGACGTCTGCTCGACGCCCCAGCGCGTGACGACCGCGTCGACGATGTGCAAGCCACGCCCGGCGGCCGCCCGTGCGTCCACAGTGCCGGCGGCGAGCGGGGGTGGCAGCGGCCCGTTGTCGCTCACCTCGACCCGCACGGCGCCTTCCTCGGTCGGATACCGCGCGCTGAACTCACACCACCCGTCGGCGTACTGCAACGCGTTGGTCACCAGCTCGCTCGCCGCGAGCACGACGTCGGCGACGAGTGCCCGGGGCAGCGGGAGCCACCTCAGCGAGTCGCGCACCGTCTTGAGGTCGTGCTCGCTCTGGACGAGCAGCCTGACGCTGCCGGGTATCAGCTCGCCCGCCACGGCGGAACCGTACCCCTGGAACGGACGCCGCAGACGGGCAGCGCAGCGGCTCACGGGATGTGGATCGTCAGCAGGGCGATGTCGTCGCGCGGCCGCTGCTGCTCGAACTCGAGCACGTCGTGCAGCAAACCCTCTGCGATCCGGGCTGCCGATGACCGATACGTCGTCAGCGCGGCGCGGATGCGCTGTTCGCCGAACCATTCCGCGCCGCACCTGGCCTCGGACACGCCGTCCGTGTACAGGACGATGTCGTCGCCGGGCAGGCAGGTGATCTCGACTTCCGCGTAGCTGACGTCGTCGAAGAAGCCGAGCAGGCTGCCCGGTCTGCCGATGGCCACCGCTTCCGCGCCGTGCCGGCTGAGCAGGGGGAGCGGGTGTCCCGCGCAGCTGAGCGTGATCGTCCAGCACGGGCCGGCGCGCCGCAGCCGGGCGACGACCGCGGTGCACACGCGATCGGTCTCGTCGTGGACGAGCACCGTGTTGAGGATGCGCAGCACCTCTGCGGGTGCAGGGTGCTCGACGGCGGCGGCGCGGGCGCTGTGGCGCAGCAACGCGGTGACGATGGCGGCGCCGACCCCCTTGCCCTGCACGTCGCCGAGGACCACCGCCCAATCGGCGTGACCGACCTGGAACACGTCGTAGAAGTCGCCGCCGATCTCCTCGCCGCTGCCGGCCGGGCGGTAGGCGGCGGCGATGTCGAGCCCCTCGATCGTCGGCAGCGCCGGCGGGATCAGCGTGCGTTGCAGGGTCCGGGCGAGCACCGTCGCGCGCTGCTCGGATCGCTCGGCGCGCTCCTTGGCGCGCACCAGTTCGCGCTCGTACTCGCGTCGCTCCGTGGCGTCGAAGATCGCCGAGCGGATGATCTCGTCCCCTGCTGCGTTGTGCTCGACGACCGAGTTGACCAGAACCGGGAGCCGGCGTCCGTCGGCCGTGACGATGTCGACGGCGATCTCGCGTGCCCTGCGCTGGAGACGCAGCATCGGCGCGTGGTGCGTCTCGTGGAAGATCCGGCCGCCGGTGGTGAGCAGATCGACGAACCGGCGCCGCTCGACGAGGTCGTCGCGGCGGTGGCCTGTCCAGTCCAGGAACGTCTGGTTGACCTTGATGATCGTGCCGTCGGCCGTCGTCGACAGGTACCCGCACGGTGCTCGCTCGTACAGCGCCTCGACATCGTCGTCGCGCGGGGCGTGGAAGGAGCCGTCGTCCACAGCGGCGATCAATCCGTCACCGCGCGACGCGACGGCCGACGAAGCCGTCGATCGCTGCGATCGTCTCCGCGGGAGCACTCAGGTTCGGGCAATGGCCTGTGGCGTCCAGCAGCACGTACTCGCTGTGGGCCAGCGCGTGGTGGACGAACTGTCCGACGACTTCGGGCGCGATCACGTCGTCACGGCACTGCATCACGAGCGTCGGTGCGCTGATCATCGCCAGGTCGCTGCGGTTGTCGGACAGGAACGTCACCTCGGCGAACTGCCGGGCGATCTTCGGGTCGGTCCTGCAGAACGTCGCGGTCAGCTCGGCGCCGAGCTCCGGGCGGTCCGGGTTACCCATGATCACCGGTGCCATCGCCGTCGACCAGCCGAGGTAGTTGCTGCCGAGCGACTCGAGCAGCTCGTCGATGTCGGCTCGGGTGAACCCGCCGACGTAGCCGACGTCGTCGATGTAGCGCGGCGACGGACCGACCATCACCAGGCTGTCGAACCGCTCGGGCGCGGCGATCGACGCCAACGCACCGATCATCGCCGACACCGAGTGACCGATGAACACGACCTCGCGCAGGTCGAGCGCCGCGCAGATCTCGACGACATCGGCTGCGTAGGCGTCGAGCGACGAGTACCGCGCCGCGTCGTAGGCGGCGACATCGGATCCGCCGGCGCCGAGGTGATCGAACAGCACCACCTTGAACCGGTCGGCGAAGGCCGGCGCGACGAACCGCCACATGTTCTGGTCGCAGCCGAAGCCGTGGGCGAACATCATCGGCTGACCGTCGGGGAGGCCCGATACCGACACGTTGTGCCGCCGGATCACGTCCACGGCGCCGAACGTTAGCGGAGCTACGGTGGGGTCCCCGTGAAGCTGCACATCGACGACGACGAGCTCGCCTCCTGCGTCAGCTGCGGGTTGTGCCTGCCCCACTGCCCGACGTTCCGGGTCACGGGGGAGGAGGGGCTGTCGCCGCGCGGCCGGATCTCGGCGATGCGCGCCGTCCACCTCGACGGGGCCGAGGCCGGTGACCAGTTCGTCGAGTTCATGGAGACGTGCGTGCAGTGCCGTGGGTGCGAGCCCGCGTGCCCGAGCGGCGTGCCGTTCGGCCGGCTGATGGAGGGCACCCGGATCACCCTTGCCGCGCAGCACCGGATGACGCCGCGATGGCAGCGCCTGGCCTACCGGCTGCTCGGGCATCATCAAGCGTTGCTCGCGGGGAGCACGCTGCTCGCGGCGGCGCAACGCCTCCACCTCGTGCCCAAGCGCGCCGGCCTGAGTCAGCTGCCGTTGCGGCGCGGTCCGCGCCTCGCGTCCACGGGCGACGCCGTCTGGCTGTTCACCGGGTGCGTGATGGACGCGTGGCTGCGCGACACCCATCGCGCCACGGCGGCCGTGCTGACCCGGATCGGGACGACCTACCGCGTCCCGCCGGCTCGAGCCGGCGCAGCGTGCTGCGGGGCGCTGCACGTCCATGCCGGGCTGCACGACGAGGCGGCGGCACTGGCTCGCCGGGTGATCGGATCGATGCCGGGTGACGCGCCGATCGTCGTCAACTCGGCCGGTTGCGGTGCGGCGCTGAAGGACTACGGCCACCTCCTCGGCACGACCGAGGCGGCACGGTTCAGCGCGCGGGTGGTCGACGTGCACGAGTACGTCGCGGCGCGGGTCGACCTGCTCCGTCCAGCGCGCCGCCTCGGGCCGATCATCGTTCAGGATCCGTGCCACCTGCGCCACGTCCAGCGCGTCCTCGCGCCCGTGCGCACGGTGCTGGCCGAGGTCGGCGACGTCGTCGAGCTCGACGACGACGGGCTGTGCTGTGGGGCAGGAGGCGCGTACTCCGCGCTCGAGCCGCAGCTCGCCGGAGAGATCCGCGACCGCAAGCTGGCGGCGATCGGTCGTGCCGGCGGCGGTGTTGTGGCCAGCGCCAACCCCGGCTGTGCGATGCACCTCGCCGCAGCCGGGATCATCGTCCGTCATCCGATGGATCTCGTCGCTGAAGCCATCGGCGCGTCAGGCCCGTGCAGGTGAACGGCTACGAAGAGCTGGCGCAGCGCATCGACGCGCTCGTCGAGGAGCTCGACGAGCGCCAGTTCGACGCACTGCGCGAGGCCGTCGCCGCGAACGCCGGCCGCCCGATCGACGACAAGCGCCTCACCCAGGCGCGGCGGGCCCTGGAGAAGGCCGCCCACCTGCTGCGCGGGCGCTGATCATCTCGCCGGCCGGCGCCGCCGAGTGCGGCGGGGACCGGCGAGGGGCGCCCGTTCTGGTCGCGGCCAGAACGGTACGTGCGGTTCTGGCTGCGACCGGTCGACCCGATCCGGGCGGGCCGGACGGGTGCGGCCTGCACCGTCAGATCGTGCTGATCCGGACCTCAGCGATGGGCGTCACGGTGCCTCCACGAAGGCGTTGACGGCGTTGATCAGTGCGCGCAGGTCACCGTAGCTGTGCTTGGCGAAGACGAACGCGATGCGCGGCAGGTCGACGGCGTCGTGCTCGCGCACCTCCGGATCGAGGGCGACGGTTGCGACGATCGAGCCGCTCCTGCACAGGTAGCCGAACTGCTCGTTGAGCTGCGCCAGCTGCCCCTCGGTGGGCTCCTGGTGCAGGCGCAGCACGAGCAGTTCACCGACGTAGCGCAGCGAGTCGTAGTTGCGGTAGAAGGCGACGATCTCGTGCACGGCCGCGGCGCGATCGTCGGTGATGAAGTACAGCGATGTGTCGCTGGCGGAGACCAGGCCGCGACGCACGAGCTGCCCCGTGATGAACGCGTCGAGCGTCTCCCAGTACGGGTCGCCGGGGTTGTCGAGCAACACGATGGGCACCGGAACGCCCTTGCCGGTCTGGGTCAGGGTGAGCAACTCGAAGGTCTCGTCGATCGTGCCGTAGCCGCCCGGCAGCGAGATGAACCCACGGCTCTCCTTCACGAGCATCAGCTTGCGGGTGAAGAAGTACTTCATGCTGACGTACTTCTCGTCGCCGGCGATGACCGGGTTGGCGCCTTGCTCGAATGGCAGCCGGATCGACACCCCGAGCGAGCTCTCCGGCCCCGCTCCCTCCATCGCCGCCTGCATGATCCCGGGACCTGCGCCGGTCACGATCATCCAGCCCTGCGCAGCAAGATCGGCGGCGACGGCCCGCGCGTTCGCGTAGAGCGGGTCGTCGGGCGTGGTGCGCGCCGATCCGAAGATCGTCACCTTCGGCACGGAGGTGTACGGGGCGAACACCCGGAACGCCTCGCCCATCTCCTGCAGGGCTGCGGCTGCGATCTTCAGGTTCAACGTGTCGGTGCGCGCCGCGATCATGTCGACCGCGCTGAGCAGCAGGCGCTCGGCGAGGCGCCGGTCGCGTCCGCCTGCCAGCCCGGCGGCGAGGAGGCGCACCGTCTCGTGCGCTGCGGCCACCGCCGCGCCGTCTGGATCAGCCGCGCCCGCGATCGCGCCGTTTGGATCAGCCGCGGCCGCAACCGCGCCGTTTGGATCAGCCGCGGCCTCGACCGCGCCGTTTGGATCAGCCGCGGCCTCGACCGCGCCGTTTGGATCAGCCGCACGGGCGTTCGCAACGCCTGCGGCCGGGCCGGGAAGTTTTTCCTCCGGTGGCGTCATCGTTGGCTCCGCCTCGCCTCTGGGCCAATGACAACACGAAGAGGTCGCGCGGGAACGCCGGAATTGCCCAGGCAGCTGGGAGACCGGTGCGCGTCGGCCGGTCGGCCGGATCTCGGTCGACGGGTCGAGCGGCAGCGGCGGGTGCAGGGACGGCGGCTTCCCTGCACCCGTTGCGCCTCGTGTCTCGCCACGTCAGTGCTGGCGCAGCTCTTCGGCCTTGGTCTCCAGCGCGGTCAGCAGCTCGTCGAAGCTCTTCTCGAAGCTGCTGACCCCTTCGCGCTCGAGCGTCGCGCCGACGTCATCGGTGTCCACGCCGACGGCTGCGAGGCCCTGCCACGCCGCCTCGGCGGCGTCGACGTCGGCGTCGATGCGCCGGGCCAGGTGACCGTGGTCGGCGAACGCCTCGATGGTCGCATCGGGAAGCGTGTTCACCGTGTCCGGGCCGATCAGCTCGTCGACGTAGAGCGTGTCCGGGTAGGCCGGGTTCTTGGTCGACGTGCTCGCCCACAACGGCCGCTGCACCTTCGCGCCACGCGTCGCCAGCGCCTGCCACCGCGGCCCGCTGAAGGTCCGCTGGAACAGTTGGTAGGCGAGCTTGCCTTGGGCGACGGCGCCCTTGCCGCGCAGCGCGAGCGCCTCGGGCGAGCCGATCGCCTCCAGGCGGCGGTCGATCTCGGTGTCCACCCGGCTCTTGAAGAAGCTGGCGACGCTGGGCACCTTCGTCAGGTCGGCCGCTGGCGGCGCGGCGTACGCCTCCAGCCCGCTGATGTAGGCCTCCATCACCTTCTCATAACGGTCGAGGCTGAAGATCAACGTGACGTTGATGTTCCGCCCTTCCGAGATCATCTGCTTGATCGGGGCGATGCCCGCCTCGGTGCCCGGGATCTTGACCATCAGGTTCGGGCGGGCGATCTGCTCGTGCAGACCACGTGCCGCGGCCTCTGTGCCGGCCGAGTCGTTGGCCAGCGAGGGGGCGACCTCGAGGCTGACGAAACCGTCGCCGCCGTAGCTGTCGTGGTACGTCGCCGCGAACGAGTCCAGCGCCGAGTCGATGTCGCGCAGCACCATCGCCCAGTAGTCGTCGAGGATCGGTCGGTTGCTGTCGTCGGCGAGGGTGCGGAACTGCTCGTCGTAGTCCGGCGAGCCTTGGATCGCCTTCTGGAAGATCGTCGGGTTGCTGGTCAGGCCGCGGATCCCATGCCCGATCAGACGGTCCAGCTGACCGGAGGTGATGTAGCCGCGCTTGAGGTTGTCGAGCCACGGGCTCTGTCCGAACTCGTGATACAGGTGGGCGAGACGTTCCATTGCTACCCCTTGTTGACGAGTGTGGTGGCGGTGTCCACCACGTGCGAGACGTTGATCCCGAGCCTGTCGAGCACTTCGGCGCCAGGCGCGCTGACGCCGTAACGGTCGATCCCGACGGACGCGTCCGCCCAGCGTGACCAGCCGAACGTCGTCGCTGCCTCGACCGACAGCACGGGCACGCCGGGAGGCAGCACCACGTCGCGATCGGCCTGCGACTGGGCTTCGAAGCGGTTCCACGACGGCATGCTGACGACCGCGGCGCGGATTCCATCGGCCGCGAGCTTCTCCGCCGCGTCGACGCACACCGAGACCTCGCTGCCGGTGCCGACCAGCACGATCTGCGGATCCGCCACGACGCGCACAACGCCGGCACCCTTCTCGACGGCGCTGCCGTCGGTGCAGACGCGGATGTTCTGCCTGCTGAGCACGAACGCCGTCGGGCCGGGGTGGGCGATGGCGACGCGCAGCGCGGCAACGGTCTCGTTGGCGTCGGCCGGGCGGATGACCTGCAGCTGGGGGATCGCCCGCAACGTCGCCAGCTGCTCGATGGGCTGGTGGGTGGGCCCGTCCTCGCCGACACCGACGGAGTCGTGGGTGAACACGAAGAACACCTTGGTCCCAGTGATCGAGGCGAGGCGGACCGGTGGCCGCATGTAGTCGAGGAACACGAAGAACGTGCCACCGGCTGGGAGCACGCCGCCGTGCGCGGACATCCCGACCATCGTCGAGCCCATCGCGTGCTCGCGGACTCCGAAGTGCACCTGGCGGCCGGCCGGCGTCTCGAACGACATCGGCTGCTGGTCGGTCAGCTTGGTGCCGGTGTTCCCGGTGAGGTCCGCGGCGCCCGAGATCAGACCGGGGAGCCCGACGAGGCCGGCGTTGAACGCCTGCTCGATGGCGACCCGGGTGGCCACCTGCTCGCCCTGCTCGTACGTCGGCAGGTCGGCGTCCCAGCCTGGGGTGCCACCCTGGGCCCAACACGCGTCCCACGCGCCATGGTCGACGGCGGACGCGGCGAACCGGTCGCTCCACTCGCCGTGCACCACGTCGCCGCGCTCCGCGGCCATGTCGCGGTAGGCCTGGACGAGGTCGGGCGGTGCCCAGAACGGCTCGTCGGGGACCCCCATCACCGCCTTCGTCCTGCTGACCTGCTCGGCGGTGAACGGGTTGCCGTGCGCCTTCGGGTTGTCGGTGAGGTCCGGGCTCGGGGTGGCGATGTGGCTGCGCAGGACGAGCAGGCTCGGACGATCGGTGACCGCCATCGCGTCGCGGATCGCACTCTCCAGCGCGTCGCAGTCGTCACCGATCTCGCCGAGGTGTTCGACGTGCCAGCCGTAGCCGGCGAAGCGCTCGCCGACGTCGTCGCTGAGCGCGAGCTCGGTGACGCCGTCGATGGTGACGTGGTTGTCGTCGTAGAAGCACACCAGGTTGCCGAGCCTTTGGTGCCCGGCGAGCGACGCCGCCTCGTGGCTGACGCCCTCCATGAAGCACCCGTCGCCGGCGATGACGAAGGTGTGGTGGTTCATCACGTCGGCGCCGAACGTGGCGCGCAGGTGGCGCTCGGCCATCGCCATCCCGATCGAGTTGGCGAAGCCCTGACCGAGCGGCCCTGTGGTGACCTCGACGCCCGGCGTGTGGTGCATCTCGGGGTGCCCCGGGGTGCGCGACTCCCAGGAGCGGAACGCCTCGATGTCGTCGAGCGTGAGCCCGAACCCGGTGAGGAACAGCATCGAGTACTGCAGGATCGAGGCATGGCCGTTGGACAGCACGAACCGGTCGCGATCGGGCCACAGCGGGTCCGCCGGGTCGTAGCGCATGATCCGGCTGAACAGCACGTGGGCAAGGGGAGCGAGGGCCATCGCGGTCCCCTGGTGACCACTCTTGGCCTTCAACGGCGCATCCATCGCGAAGCCGCGGATGAGGGAGATCGCTTGCTGCTCTTGCTCTTTCGTCAACGTCGCAGGCACGCAACCGACTGTACCCGCCGACGTTGCCGGGTCAGACGGGCGGTAGGAGGGTGAACGGCACGAGGTGCCAGGGCCCCTGACCGACGCGGCAGTGGGCGAAGATCTGGCCGTAGGCGGGGAACTCGAGCTCGCCACGGACCAGCCGGTAGGTGAACTTGCCCGGATCGACGTTGAACGGGCTGACGTTGCGCGCCACCTGCTCGTCGTTCTCCCCGACGCCCTGGCGGAACACGACCTCGAAGACGCCCTGCCCCGGTTCGTCCGCCGAGCAGTAGATCAGCGCGACCAGGTGCGGGGTGATCGTCACGGGCGCGGGCGACGGCGCTGCCATCGAGAACATCGCGCCGGTGAGATCGATCCGTGTGGACGGCCCGGGGGCCTGACGCATCTCGAAGCTCTCGACGAACAGGGCGGCCACGATGTGCATGGGCCGAGGGTAACCGTCGGCCGACGCAGGCTCCGGGGGTGAGCGACGACGCCGTCGGCGACTGCCTCACGAACGCCCTCGGCGGATGGCGCACCGATCCGGCGCGGGGCGGTCAGGTGTTCATGCCGGCGGCCGGGGCCGGCTTTGCGGCGTCGGCGACTGCGTTCGCCGCCGTGCTCGCCGCGGCTCCGACGACGGTGGCTGCGTTGCTCGCCGCGGT
>JBBQTN010000164.1:0-12271 GCA_038213195.1 Acidimicrobiales bacterium
AACCCCACCGACAGGCTGGTCATCGATGCAATCGTCACCCTCGCCACCGGACTCGGCAAGACCACCGTCGCCGAGTACGTGGGCGACCAGTCCACACTCGACTTCCTTGCCACACGCGGCGTGGACTACGCACAGGGTTACCACGTCGGACGGCCCGTCCCCCTCGAGCAGGCGATCGACGAGCTCATGAACACGACCCCTCGCGCCGGGGCAACCTGAGAAAGGGACGGGCTCAGCTCACCACGCGGCAGAACCGTGATGTGCTCCGAGGAGGCGGTCAGCTCCTGGCCTCACTCGCCGATGACGTCCGCGCCGCGATCACGGCGGACCTACGTGCTCATTTCCAGGCTCACACCAGATCGCCGCGCCGGAACGCCGCCAGGGACTCCTTCAGGCCGAACTCGGCGATGTGGCGGTTCACGGCGCGTACCGCCGGCGAGGCATGGGCGATGGCATCGATCTCGGCGCCTTGGAGGAGGGCCTGGCGGAAACCCTGGGCCTCCTGTGTCCGGTTGATCGCCAGCTTCTGCAACGCCAAGAGATCCTTTGGCTGTCGGGCGACGGCACGCGCGTACGCCTGGACCTCATCGTCGAGTTCCGCGGCAGCGACCACACGGTTGAACAGGCCCATCGCCACGGCCTCGGCCGCGCTGATGACAGCTCCGGTCTCGAAGAAGACCTCCTTCGCCTTCTTCGGTCCGACGAACCACGCCCAGAACGACGCAACGTAACCGGCGCCGAGCGGGAGCTGCGGTGTGCCGACACGGGCATCATCAGCCGCGAAGGTGACGTCGCAGATCGCCGCCAGCTGCGTGCCGCCCGCCAGGCAGACACCGTGGACCTGGGCGATCACCGGAAGCGGAAGGTCCCAGATCTCCAGCCAGCCGCGCAGGATCGCCTCGAGCTGCAGGCGATCCGCCGGGACGCCCCGAGCCACCATCTCGCCTGAGGTCACGTCGTACCCAGCGCAGAACCCTCGACCCGCACCGCGCACGATCGCAACGCGCACCCCCTCGTCAACAGCGGCGCGACGCAACGCCTCGAGCAGCTCACGCTGCAGACCGGGCGTGATCGCGTTGAGCTTCTCCGGTCGGTTCAACGTCACTGTGGCGACGCGCCCGTCGACCACGTACTCAATCAACTCTGACATTCGCCCCTCCTGAGGTGTGGTTCATCGGCCCGAGCAGGTCCCAGCGGTTGCCCGCGACGTCGAGGAACACGGCGACCCGGCCGTACTCCGCATCGCGCGGATCCGTGACGAACTCCACGCCGGCCGCCGCCATTCGTCGGTGCGCCGCTTCGAAGTCGTCGACGCGCAGGAAGAAGCCGACACGGCCCGCGTGCTGCGCGCCCACGATCGAGCGCTGCTGCGCGCCGTCGGCTCGGGCGAGCAAGATCCCGGTCGCAGCACCCGGCGGCCGCACGACCACCCAGCGCTTCGCCCGACCATCATTGGTCTGCGCTGGCGAGTCCTCGACGAGCTCGAAGCCCAAACGATCAACGAAGTGCTCGATCGCCGAGTCGTATTCGTCCACGACGATCGCCACCAGGTCGAGCTGCACCGCAACAGCGTGCACCGTCCGGGGCCGACGACATCGAATCGAACGTCGGGTGCCGCCCGATTCGTCCGGGAACCTGCGAAACCCTCTCGCCAGCGTCACGGGAAGTCACCGCGGCGGCGCACACGTGTTGTGGACCGTGACAGACTCGGTGTCGACCTGTTGGGGGTGCGGACATGGGGGGCGAGACCGCGGACGCGGGTGCATTGGCCGAACGTGACGACGCGCGCCGAGCCGACGGTGCCGAGGAGCTCGATGCTGTCGACGAGCTCGATGCTGTCGACGAGCTCGACGCTGTGGTCGTCGGGGCGGGCTTCAATGGGCTCTACCAGCTGTTCCGGCTGCGGGAGCACGGGTTCCGGGTGCGTTTGTTCGACGCCGCTGCCGGGCTCGGTGGTGTCTGGCATTGGAACTGCTATCCCGGAGCACGCGTCGATTCGCATGTCCCCAACTACGAGTTGTCCATCGAACAGGTGTGGCGCGAATGGATGTGGACGGAGCGCTTCCCAGGACGTGACGAGCTGTGCCGCTACTTCGACCACGTCGCCGAGGTGTTGCAGCTCCGTCCGGACATCCAGTTGAACACGCGCATCACGGCCGCGAACTTCGATGAGCAGCAACGCATGTGGACCATCGAGGCCGATGACGGTCGGCGTGTACGCGCTCGTTTCCTCGTTCTTTGCACAGGGTTCGCGTCGAAGCCGTACATCCCCGACCTGCCTGGCCTCGACCGGTTCAGTGGCGACTGTCATCACACGGCGCTGTGGCCACAGGACGGGCTCAGCCTCGCCGGCCGGCGCGTCGGTGTCATCGGGACCGGGGCGAGCGGTGTGCAGGTGATCCAGGAGGCGGCCGCGGTGGCTGCGCAGCTCACCGTGTTCCAGCGCACCCCCGTGACGGCGTTGCCGATGCAACAACGCCGCCTCGACCCGCGTGATCTGGCAGAGGACAAGCAGCAATATCCGGACCTGTTCCGCCGCCGCAACGCTCCGCCGGGCAGCTTCTTCGATATCGACCGTCTCGACGTCGCCGCGATGGACGTCTCGCCCGAGGAGCGCGCAGCGGTGTACGAGGCCGCGTGGCAGAAGGGCGGCTTCCACTTCTGGGCCGGCACGTTCCGCGATGTCTGGCTCGACGAGGAGGCGAACCGAACTGCGTACGACTTCTGGCGCGACAAGACGCGCGCCCGCCTCCGCGACCCTGCGGTCGCCGATGTGCTCGCACCCGCGGAACCGCCATACCCGTTCGGCACCAAGCGCCCATCGTTGGAGCAGGACTACTACGAGGTGTTCAACCGCGAGAACGTCGAACTGGTGGACCTCCACGCGACCCCGATCGTCGAGGTCACTCCGACCGGCCTGCGCACGACGGCGGGCGAGCACGAGCTCGACGTGATCGTGCTGGCGACGGGCTTCGATGCCAACACCGGCGGCCTGACCCAGATCGACATCCGCGACACCGACGGCGTCAGCCTCCACGATCGATGGTCACACGGCGTCGACACCCACCTCGGCCTGGCCGTCGCCGGCTTCCCGAACATGTTGTTCCTCTACGGGCCACAGAGTCCGACGGCGTTCTGCAACGGCCCGACCTGCGCCGAGATCCAGGGCGACTGGGTCGTCGAGCTCCTCGCGCACCTGCGCGACCAGCACCTCACCCGCATCGAGGCGACGCCCGAAGCGGCCACCAGCTGGACGGCCCAGGTCGACGCGGTCGGCGCGGCGACGCTGCTGGTCAAGGCCGACTCCTGGTACATGGGCGCCAACATCCCCGGCAAGAAGCGTCAGCTCCTCAACTTCCCCAACAGCGACCTCTACCTCGCCAGGCTCGACGCCACGGCAGCCCACGGCTACACCGGTTTCCTGCTGTCGTGAATCCTGTCTCGGACTGCTCCGTCTGCGACGTCAGACGCTGAGGGGCACTCGCGTGCCGGCCGCCGTCGCCGGCGCATGACGCACGTCGGATTCGTCGAACGTGGTCGTCCAGCAGGCGAACTCCAGCAACGTGCCGTTCGGGTCCTTGAAGTACAGCGACCGCACGAACACGTCCCCATCGTCGGTCGCAGGGTCGTAGGCCGCCTTGTGGCCGCCGTCGAGGGAGTTGCAGTGGTTCGTGATCTCGGTGACCGCAACACCCTTGCCGCGCAGCTTCACCAGGTAGTCGTCGAGCTTGTCAGCGGCAACGTCGAAGGCGATGTGGTTCACGGTGCCGATCGCCGTCACCCCGCCGCCACCCGAACCGATCCGCCGCATGTCGTCGTCGAAGGTCGGATGGATCGCATCGCCGGGCGTGCCCTCCGTGGCGGTCGGGAACCAGAAGAACGCGATGCCGTCGACACCGTTGCCCATGTCCAGGAAGAAGTGTTGACCGCCGCCGGGCAGTTCGAGCGTCTTGACGAGCCTCATCCCCAGCTTGTCCTCGTACCAGGCGACCGTTTCTGCCATGTCACGACACACGAGGGCGAGGTGGTTGAAGCCCCTCAGCTCGAACTCTCCGTTGGTGTTCTCGCGTGCAGCCATGCCGCCATTGGACACCATCCCTGCCATCGCGTCAACGCACGCCGGTAGGCCATTGTCGGGACCACGACAACGCGGTCGGCGGCAATCTCCGAACGTGCGGCGTCGGTGGTCTCGTACATTCGACCGGGTGGAGCCGATCCTGCACCTCTCCCTCCCCGTCACCGACGTCGGCGAGGCCGCGACGTTCTACGTCGACGTGCTCGGCTGCCGGCCCGGAAGGGTTCGCTCCGGATGGCTCGACGTGTGGTTCTACGGCCTCCAGCTGACGCTGCAGGAACGGCCCGACGAAGTGCTCGACGCCGAGCACGTCGGCGTGCGGCACTTCGGGGTCACCCTCGACGTGGCGCAACTGCGCGCCCTGACCGAGCGGATCAGCGCCCACGACGTCGACTGGATGCACCAGCTGACCGTCGAGCATGCCGGCACACCACAGGAGCAACTGAAAGCGAAGCTCCGTGATCCCAGTGGCAACGTGATCGAGTTGAAATCCTACCCGGACCCCGCGCAGGCCCTGGAAGACCCCGTGCTCGATGCTCAAGCGGGAGTGTCGAACGCTCCCAATCGGACGAGCCCGCTGTGCAGCTGTTGAACCCCGGCGTCGTTCGATCCCGAGACCTCGACCACCCATCGACCGAGCACCAGCGAACCACCGTGTGCGTGCGCTGCTGCATCGCGGAGCGCCCGCGTGGCGTACTCGCGCAGCACCACCTGCTCGGTCGGCTGGCCATTCGGACATCGCGGTTCAGCCATCCGCAGCGTGAACCCTTCGACCACGCCGGCGGTGTGGTCCTGCGCCATCGACGCCATCTGGCACAGCCCGAAGTTCCCGGCGTTGATCATCGCGAACACCGTGGCGTAGGGAATCGGCGCGAACGGTGCGGCGATCGACGGATCCTCCTTGCCGCCGGCGAGGCTGCGGAAGTCCTGCTCGTACGGCCAAGGACACCCGAGCGCAAGCATCTCGTCGGCGAGGTCCGGGTTCCACATC
Organism: Acidimicrobiales bacterium; assembly: GCA_038213195.1. Classification (GTDB taxonomy): domain Bacteria; phylum Actinomycetota; class Acidimicrobiia; order Acidimicrobiales; family Ilumatobacteraceae; genus JAODBQ01. Next base: position 5,067 of record JBBQTN010000164.1, read on the forward strand.
CCCATCTGCATGTGCACGGCGTGCGCGTCGCAGTCGCCGGAACCGGAGGGCGTGGTCGTCGTGCTGCTGGGCTGCTGGACCACGACAGGAGGTGCGGCGCTCGTTCCGTCGGAGCTCGAGGCCGTGCGCACGATCGCCAGCGCGATGACCCCCACGGCGACGGCGGCCGCGCTCCACTTCGTGATCGTCGCCAATGACACTGCCCTGTCCGCCTCTCTCGTTCGGGTCGTTCTGGTTGGGGGCGGACGGTCCGCAACCGACCCGCCGCGCGTCGCCGCCGCATGCCACGACGACCCGTAACAATCGTAACATCGGCCGGAGGACACCCGCCTTCGCCCCTCGCCAGCCATCCGCTCCCTGCTCGTCGAGCCCGCCCTGTGGGCGCTGATGCGCTGCTCGGGCGGCGACCGTCTGCGCCGACGCGTCGACTACCGACGCCCGGCGCGGGCGGCCGTCTTCTTCGCTGCGGCCGTCTGGGCAGCCGCACTCCTGACGTCGCGCTGGGCGGCCAGCATCCCGGCTTCGGCCGCGCGCAGCGCATCGCGAGCTGCGTCGACCGCCCGACGTGCTGCGTCGAGGCGGGCGCGCGTCTCCGCCTCGGCGGCCCCGGCGGCGGCAAGGCGCTCGGCGGCGCGCTGCGCGGCCGAGGAGCGTTCGGCCGCGGCCGTTCTCACCGCCTCCGCAATGGCGACAGCCGGCTCGGCGTGCCGTTGCGGCGCGTCGTCGCCATCGACGCTCTGGGCTCGGAGACCACGCTCACCCCCCCGGGACGCCGACGGCCCACTCGCACCGTGCCGCCGCCGCGATGGCGCACGGCCGGGCGCCTGCTGCGACCCGGCGCGGCCGCGCGCCTCGACGTCGGTCCGCGACCCCTGCGCCGGCGACCCGCGCCGCGTCGCCGGAGCGTCGGCGCCGCCACTGGAGTCCGGCGCGTCGGCGCCGCCGTCGGTGTCCGGCGCGTCGGCGCCGCCGTCGGTGTCCTGGGCGTCGGCGCGTCCGTCGGTGTCCGGCGCCGCCCGCGCCCGCCCCCTGCCGGGCACTGGCCCGGACGGTTCGGGCGCGCCGGCGAACAGCTCGTCGTCCGGGTCGGCGGCGCCGAGGATCCCCGTCGCGACCAGCGCCGCCCCCGGCCGGGTGGTCGCAGCACGTAGGGCGGCGAGGACGTCGTTGCGCTTGGTCTCGTCCCCGATCGCCGCGACGGCGGCGTCGACGAGGTGCCCGGTCTCGGCGCGCAAGTTCGCCGTGGTGTCGCGCAGCGCGCCCGCTGTGCCGCCGCCGATCGCCGAGCTCTGTGCCTCGGCCACGGCGACGACGGCCGCAGCCCAGCGCTGCGCCAGCCCGGGGTCGGCGCGCGCCGCGGCGTTGACCGCGTGGTCGGCGAGCGAAGGACGGCGCAGGGCTGCGACGATCGTCGCGTCGTCGGCCTGCTTGGCCCGCTTCAGCGCCTTGACCATCGCGTTGCGTCCGGCCACGAACTCGGTCGGGGCGAGCCCGTACAGCTCCGCCGCCCCGGCAGGCAGCGACGTCACCGGACACACCGTTCGCGCGGCCTCATCGTCGCGACCATACGGCTGCGCCGCCCGCTGCGACGCCGCCGCCGCGCGATAAGTACCTTTGCACGGGAAGAACCACGAAAGGGACGACCAAATGGACGACAAGCCGTCATACCTGAGTCTGCTGAACGCGATCGCCGTCGGTGAGCTCGGCGGCGAGCTGCTCCTCAAGGAGTGGGCCGCTGCCACGCCGGACGACAACGTGCGCGCCGTGATGCAGACGATCGCGCTCCGCGAGGGCGAGCACGCGAAGAGCTTCGCCAAGCGGATCGACGAGCTCGGCTTCACCGTGGTCCCGAAGGACGATCCTGCGCTCGAGGATCGGTGCAAGATCGCCGCCTCGACCAGCCTCAGCGATTGCGAGAAGTTCGACCGGCTCGGGTTCAACCGCGCCCCGACCGACACGGACATCTTCTCGACGTTCTTCGAGGACATCAGCATGGACGTCAAGACCGGCGAGCTGATGGGTCGGTACGTCGCCGAGGAGCGCGACTCGGGCCGGATGCTGCGCTCGTGCTACGACGCGATCTCGGCGCAGAACGGCACGTCCAACGGGTCGGCGATCGAGGATCGCCTCGAGCGAATCGAGTGCGCGCTCGCCGAACTGGCGGCCGCGACGGCGACCAGCGCTGCGGCCCCGAAGGCCAAGGCCAAGAAGTAGCCGGCGTCGAGGAGCCGGCCAAGAGGTCGCCGGCGTCAGCGATCGAAGGGGCGCAGCGCGCCGGTCTGATCGTGCAGCGCGACCGTCCGCTCGACGACCTCGACGTCGCCGCGGGCCATCAGGCCGGCGAGCACCTCGTCGGTCACCCACAGGTCGGCGCAGTGCAACGTGTCGACGATCCTCGCTGCGCGGACCGTGTGCGGCTCCACCACTCCGGCCCCGCGCAGGCACATCTCCCACGCCTGGCGGTCGTCGTCGGCCACGACGGGCAGCTTGCCGCGCAGCAGGAACCCGGACGTCACGACGTTGGTGCGGGTGACACCGTGGTCGATCGCATCGGCGAGCCGTCGGGTGACGACGTCGGCGAGCCCCATCCCGGTCGCGTTGCCGTGCGACGCAGGCGTCAGCGAGTGGCAGGCGATCATCCCGATCCACGGTGACGGCGGATCGGGTTCGCCGGCGATCATCACCCGCCCGATCACGTTGGTGTCGATGCCGGCGCCGCTGATGTCCTTGCCCATCCTGTCGATCAGCAGCACGTCGAGCATCTCCACCGGGAGCCGTGGCGCGTGCGCTGCCGCGAGCTGCAGCAGCGCAGGTTCCACTGCGGCGATGCTCGCCGCCGGCACCGCCTGCACCACCATCGTCTGGTCGAGCGCGTTCTCGACGAGCGCGACGCCGAGCACGATGTTGGAGTTGGCGAGCACGTGCTCTGCCACCCTCGGCATCAGCTCGCGCAGCCCACGCGTGCCGTAGGCGTGCAACGCCTCTGCCTGCACCCGCTTGCCGAGGCCGATCGCCGTCATCTTCATCAGCCCGCTCTCGTAGCGGCCGTGGAAGTCGGTATGCTGCTTGACCCGGTTGACGACGATCGTCGCCGACACCGCCGCGGCATGAGCATCGGTGACCACCGGCACCGGCAGGTCGTGAGCACCGCCGACCGGGACGACGTCCATCGACGAGCGGATCGTGCAGCCCTCCCAGCCGTCGCCCAGCCCGTACGACTCGAGCACCTCGCGCTGGCCCTGCCCCGTCGCCCCGCCGTGGCTGCCCATCGCCGGGACGAGGAACGGCGTGGCACCCTGGGAGCGGACCCACGCGACGATCCGCCCGACCACAGTGGGAAGGTTGGCGATGCCCCGCGATCCGACGGCGATCGCCACCTCTGCGCCGCGCGTGAGGACGACTCCGCAGTCGGCGAGGGTGCGGTCCGTCTGCACCGCCACGTCGGTCAGCGCGGGCTCGTCGAGGCGGACGCGGATGCGGGAGAACAGCACGTCGTCGCTCACGGAGCCACAGCCTGCACGTCCACTCGTCCGGCCAGCTTCCACGCGTAGTCGAGCGCGTGCCGCAGCGAATCGGTGAACGCGATCCCCTGCCAGGCGATGTCGAACGCCGTGCCGTGATCCACGGACGTGCGGATGATCGGCAGACCGAGGGTGACGTTGACGCCTGTGTCGAACGCGAGCAGCTTCATCGGCCCGTGACCCTGGTCGTGGTACATGCATACGATCGCGTCGTAGCGGTGACGGTGCACGGCTTGGTGGAAGACGGTGTCGGCGGGGTGTGGCCCGCTGGCGTCGATCCCCGCCGCGTGCGCCTGCGCGATGGCCGGGGCGATCTGTTCGGCGTCCTCGACCCCGAACAGGCCGTGCTCGCCGGCATGCGGGTTGAGCCCGCACACCGCGACGCGCGGCGCCGGTAGGAACCGGCGCAGCGTCGTGTCGGTGAGCTCGATCACGTCCAGCACCCGCTCCGGGCGGACACGCTCGATCGCCTCGCGCAACGAGCAGTGCGTGCTGACGTGGGTGACCGCGAGCGAGCTGCCATCGGCGAGCGCCGCGGTGAGCATCATCGTCACCCGTTGTACTCCGCACAGTGCGGCGATCATCTCGGTGTGCCCGACGAACCCGTGGTCGGTGAGCTGCGTCGCCTCCTTGTTCATCGGCATCGTCACCACGCCGGCGATCAGCCCGGCGAGCGCGTCCTCGGTGGCGCGCACGACGTACTGGCGCGCCGCCGCACCGGCGCGGGCGTCGAGCATGCCAGGGACGTGGTCAGCGGCGGCGAGCATCCCCAGATCGACCACGTTCAGCGCGCCGACGCATGGGGCGCCGGACGGCTCGATGACGTGCACGTCGACATCGCCTGCAAGACCGAGCAGCCCGGCTCCGTGGCGCAGGATCGCCGCATCGCCGTACACGACCACGTCGTCGCCGAGCCCACCGGCGGCGAACCGGCGCAGCACGATCTCCGGACCGACGCCGGACGGATCGCCCATCGTGATCGCCATCGGGACCTGTCCGCGCTTCATCGCGTCCCGCTCGTCGATCCTCGGTGCAGCAGCTCGACCAGCGTGCTCGGCCGTCCGAAACCGCCGGCCTTCGTGACCACGAGCGGACCGCTGCCGTCGCTGCGCCGCGACCACGGCATCCCAGGAGCGACCGTGCCGCCGGCGAGCATCGGCTCGTCGCCGAGCACCGCCGCAGCGGTGTCGCCGCCGAGGATCACCAGCACATCGAACCGCTCGTCGGCCAGCCTGCGGCGTGCGGACCTGGCGAGCTCGTCGGCCGCACATGCGGCCGCTTCGGCCGTCACGGATGTTGCTTGGGGGAGCTGCGAGCTGACCACCACCACGTCATCCGTCGGGGACGTCGTCAGCGCCTCGACCTGGGCGCGGGCGATCGGGTGCAGGCTGCCGCAGACGACGAGGATCCGGCCTTCGAGGTGCACCCGGCTCGGCGCCTCGCGTGCCCCCACCGTTGCGGCCACCGCCGCGGTGATGCTCGCCGCGGTCCCCGCGACGCGCACCCCGACCGCTGTCGAGGTGACCGCCGCGATCGCCGCGAGGTCGTCGTCGGTCGTGGCGTCGCAGACGGCGAACGAACCGCCGGAGTCCAACCACGCGGCCAGCGCGCCTGCGTCGGCCGTCTCGATCACATCGCCTGCGCCGGCTGCGACGAGATGGTCGAGGGGGCGTGCCGAGGACGCTCCGCGACGGGCGTCGGCCGAGGCGACGGGCACGCCGTCGACGCGCACCACTCCGTTGCGGCAGGTCCGGCCGAGCGTTGGGAACGCGGGGACCACGACCACCCGCGCGCCGGTCGCGCGCTGGACCGCGACCAGCTCGTCGGCCCAGTTGCCGCGCAACGTCGAGTCGATCTTGTGGCCGTGGTGGCGCGCAGGTGCGGTTGACGCGCGGGTCGTCATCTGCGCAGCGACGGAAGGCGCGCAGTGGCGTCCGCCGACGTCGACGACCGCGGTCCCGTCGACACCGCACGGTCGGGATCCGGCGGTCACCTCGATGGGCCCGAGCCAGGCCGCCATCTCACCGGCGACCTCGAGCGCACCCGTGCGATCATCGGCGACCACCAGCCACTCGAGCATCGCCACAAGTGTGACAGCCGGAGGTGGTCGCCGCGGCAGGAACCTGCGCCCGGGCTCGCAGGACGAGTCCGCCGGACAGCCTGCCGACCGCCACCGATGTCGTAGACCAGCGCCGCCCTGCCCTCGCCGATCAGCCGGCCGGGCTCAGCCACCGTGGCCGCTCCCGCGCCGCGTCATCGAGCGCACCATAGGCTCGGGTCGATGGAGATCGCTGCGCTGCAGGAAGTGATCGAGCGGACCTACGGACCGCGCGACCGGGCGCGGGGCGTGCCGTCGACGGTGGCATGGCTGTGCGAGGAGGTCGGCGAGCTGGCCCAGGCGGTGCGCAAGGGCACGCCCGAGCAGCAGGCCCACGAGTTCGGCGACGTCGTCGCCTGGGTGGCCACGCTTGCCAACCAGATGGGCATCGACCTGACGGCCGCAGTGCAGCGCTACGCACACGGCTGTCCGCGCTGCCACACACTCCCGTGCACCTGCCCGTAGCCGTCGAGCGAGTCGGGTGGCAAGGGCGAGACCCCGACCGGCCCCGGACTAGAGGAACAGCTCGGCGATCTGCACGGCGTTGAGCGCGGCACCTTTGCGCAGGTTGTCGTTGGCGACGAACAGCACGAGTCCGCGACTTGGATCCTCGAGCGAGTGGTCCTGGCGGATGCGCCCGACGTAGCTCGGGTCCCTGCCAGCGGCCTCGAGCGGCGTCGGGATGTCATTGAGCTCGACACCGGGCGCGGCGGCGAGCAGATCCGTCGCCTTGGCGACGCTGATCGGCCGCGCGAACTCGACGTTGAGGCTCAACGAGTGCCCGGTGAACACCGGCACGCGCACGCACGTGCCGCTGACCCGGAGGCCGGGGATGGAGAGGATCTTGCGGCTCTCGTTGCGCAGCTTCTGCTCCTCGTCGGTCTCGCACAACCCGTCGTCGATGAGCTTGCCGGCGTAGGGCAGCACGTTGAAGGCAATCGGCTTGACGAACTTGCTCGCCGCCGGCATCACCACCGACGCACCGTCGAACGTCAGCTCGCGGGCGCGGTCGACCACTTCGCGGGCCTGCTTGTCGAGCTCGTCGACGCCTGCCAGACCCGCCCCGCTGACCGCCTGGTACGTCGCCGCGACGAGACGGACCAGGCCCGCCTCGTCGTGCAGCGGCTTGAGGACCGGCATCGCAGCCATCGTCGTGCAGTTCGGGTTGGAGATGATGCCGCGGCGGGCGTTGACGATCTCGCCGGGGTTGACCTCGCTGACGATCAGCGGCACGTCGGGATCCATCCGCCAGGCCGAGGAGTTGTCGATCACCGTCACACCGGCGGCTGCGAACCGTGGCGCGAGCACCCGCGATGAAGAGGCACCCGCGGAGAACAGGGCGATGTCCAGGCCGCGTGGGTCGGCCAGTTCGGCGTCCTCGACCGTGATGTCCGCGCCCTTCCACGACAGGGTGGTGCCCGCCGAACGCGCCGATGCGAAGTAGCGGATCTCCGACACTGGGAACTGGCGCTCGGCGAGGATGGCCCGCATCACGGAACCCACCTGACCTGTCGCACCGACAACACCGATCTTCATGGCCCGTGAGGCTAACGCTGGTGCTGCGGCCTGCCCCGGAATTCTCCGCA
>JBBQTN010000165.1:0-12053 GCA_038213195.1 Acidimicrobiales bacterium
CGGCAAAGGGTTCCAACAGCAGCTCGCCCTGCTACGCAACGCCGGGCAGATCCCGATGTACCCGCCCAACGTCGCCGGCTGGCCCGGCGGTGCCTCGTGGTTCGCGTCGGGCAGCCTCGTCGCCCGCACCAACCTGGCCACCCTCGTCGCCAAGTTCACACCGGCGACGTCGCCGGCGATGCAAGCCGCGTCCGGCAACGATCCCGCGGCGCTCGCCACAGCGCTCGCCCTGCCGACCCCCGGGTTCGGTGCCGCCACCGCTGCCGCACTTGCCGCCGCGCCGGCCGGCGCGGCTCGACTCGCGCTCGCTCTGGCCTCACCCGAGACGTTCGTCGTCTGACCCGCACGCCCATCGAAGTGGAGCACCCCATGGAGTCCCCCAACCTCAACCGTCGACACTTCCTGCGCCTCGGCGCAGGCGTGGTGGTCGTCGGGCTCGGCGCCTGCAGCTCGGCCCGCGGCGCGTCACCGTCGACGACCGGCCCCCTCGCCGGCACGAACCCCTCGACCACAGGGGCAACCGGATCCACCGCCGCGGGGTCGGTCGGCTCGACGTCCACCACCGCCGGCTCGCTGCCGGGCACCGCGCCGGTGACGACCGCCACGCCGTCCGGCGCACTGGTCGGTGGCCGGCGACTGGTTGTCGTGCAGCTCAACGGCGGCAACGACGGGCTGAACACGGTCGTACCGAGCGACGGGCGCTACCGCGACGCACGGCCGACGCTGGCGATCGCCCAGTCCGACCTCGTCGCGCTGGCGGGCACGACCGACGTCGCCCTGCACCCGAGCCTCGCACCGCTGGTACCGATGTGGAAGGACGGCCACCTCGCGCTCGTGCGCGGCATCGGCTTCGACAACCCCAACCGGTCGCACTTCGTGTCGATGGACCGCTGGTGGCGCGCCGACGACGTGAACGCGCCGGGCTGGCTGGGACGCGTCCTCGACGACCTCGCCGCGGATCCGAAGGCGCTGTACGGCACGTCGTTCGGCGGGGCGAGCCCCGTCCTGTCCGGCGCGAGCCGCCAGGGCGCGTCGGTCAGCTCACCGTCGGGGTTCCAGTTCGACTCGCTCACCCCGGATGCGGTCCGTTCGCTGTCGACCCCGCCGAGCTCAGTCGGCCTCGTGGCTGCGGCCCAACACGCCTTCGCCAGGGCGGTCGACGCGGTGACCGACTTCGACAGCGCGATGAAGGCCACGCAGGACGATGCCGGTGACAACGACCGCGAGGGCGGGGCGACGATCGCCGGTGGGCTGGCGCTCGCCGCACGGTTGCTCGCGTCGGACGTCGGCACCCAGATCGTCGTCGTCAGCGCCTCCGGGTTCGACACCCACAGCGGGCAGCTGGCGACCCAGGCGAACCTGCTCAAGGACTTCGCCACCGGCGTCACCCAGTTCTTCGACGCTGCCGGCAAGGCCAACCTCGAGGTGCTGCTCGTCACCACCAGCGAGTTCGGCCGGCGTGTGCAGGAGAACGGCAGCGGCGGCACGGATCACGGCGCCGGCAACGTCTCGTTCGCGGCCGGCAATGGCGTGCAGGGCGGCGTGTACGGCGAGGTCGACTTCGGCAACCTGCTCGACGGCGACGTCCGCCCGACGATCGACCCACGGACCCTCTACACCGCCTGCCTCGACTGGATCGGCGCCGACCCGGTGAAGGTCCTCGGCAAGCGCTACGACGACGTCAAGCTCCTCGCCTGATCCCCGATCCACCCCCTCGCGGCGACCCCGAGGTGGGTGCGGTGTGTGCCACGGGTTGGCACGATTCGCGCCCACCTTGGTGGGCAGGGCTCGAGATGGGCGCGATGTGTGCCACGGGTTGGCACGATTCGCGCCCACCTCGGCAGGGCTGGTGCCGCCGGGGGCGCGAGCGAGACCGGATGGCGGTGCCGTCGGCGTGAGGGATTGTTACTATGTGGGTAGTGCTAATTCGCCGTGCCGGCCCCGCCCGGACAGCACACGACGAGCGCCACGAATGGAGTTCCGGATGTCGACCTTCGACCTCGATCTGAGCAAGTACAGCCTCGGCTGGAACGACGCGGACATCGAGTACGCGTTCAAGCCCGTCAAGGGCCTGGACGACGGCGTCGTCGACCAGATCTCGTGGTGGAAGGGCGAGCCGAACTGGATGGCGACGCGCCGCCAGCGGGCGTTGCGCCTGTTCGAGCGCAAGCCGATGGCGGAGTGGTTCGCGGTGAACATGCCCGACATCGACTTCCAGGACATCTACTACTACCTCCGCCCGACCGCCGAGCAGACCGACGAGTGGGACGACCTGCCCGAGCAGATGAAGGCGACCTACGAGAAGCTCGGCATCCCCGAGGCGGAGCGCAAGTACCTCGCCGGCGTCACCAGCCAGTACGACTCCGAGGTCGTCTACCACCGCAACCGCGAGGACCTGGCCAAGCAGGGGATCCTGTTCTGCGACATGGACACCGCCCTGCGCGAGTATCCCGACCTGGTCAAGCAGTACTTCGGCACGATCATCCCGCCCGGCGACAACAAGTTCGCGGCGCTGAACACGGCCGTGTGGAGCGGTGGCTCGTTCATCTACGTGCCGCCGGGGGTCAACTGCGAGATGCCGCTGCAGGCCTACTTCCGGATCAACAGCGAGAACGCCGGCCAGTTCGAGCGCACGCTGATCATCGCTGACGAGGGCTCGCAGGTGCACTACATCGAGGGCTGCTCTGCCCCGGTGTACACGAACAACTCGCTCCACTCGGCTGTCGTCGAGATCGTCGTCAAGCCGTCGGCCCGCGTCACCTACACCACGATCCAGAACTGGTCGCCCAACGTCTACAACCTGGTCACCAAGCGGGCCAGGGTCGAGACCGAGGGCCACATGGAGTGGATCGACGGCAACATCGGCTCGAAGCTGACGATGAAGTACCCGTCGGTGTACCTCGTCGGCCCGAAGGCGACGGGCGAGGTGCTGTCGGTGGCCTACGCCGGCGCCGGCCAGCACCAGGACGCAGGGGCGAAGATGATCCACGCCGCGTCGGAGACGACCAGCAAGATCGTGTCGAAGAGCATCAGCAAGGACGGCGGGATCACCGCTTACCGCGGGCTGGTGCATGTCGACGAGGGTGCGCACAACTGCAAGAGCCACGTGCAGTGCGACGCGTTGATCCTCGACGAGCAGAGCGAGAGCCGCACCTTCCCGTACATGGAGGTGGGCGAGCGCGACGCCCAGATCGGCCACGAGGCGACGGTCTCGAAGATCGCCGATGAGCAGCTGTTCTACCTGATGAGCCGCGGCCTGTCGCAGGAGCAGGCGATGGGGATGGTCGTCAACGGCTTCATCGAGCCGATCACCCGCACCCTGCCGATGGAGTACGCGGTCGAGTGGAGCCGCCTGATCGAGTTGCAGATGGAAGGCAGCGTCGGCTGAGGTGCTGCCGTGCCAGCGATTCCGCTGGCCGACATACTGGTGGCATGCCGATGCGCGAGGGGTGCCGCAACTTCGAGAGCCGCACGTACGCGAACGGCGAAACGGTTCGCAAGTGCAACCTCGATCTGGCGCCGGACGCACCGTGGCGTTGTCCCGATCAGTGCCCGAAGTTCGAGGTGCGGCTCGATGCGGGCTGGACCTACGGGAGCCTCGTCCACCCGGCCACCCCGCCGGACCCGCCCGGTCTGGCGGACGGCTCGGCAGCGGCCGTGCTGGACGAGGCGGAGGACTACATCAACTCGGTCGGCGAGTCGGTGATGGCCGAGGTCGAGGCCGAGCGCAATCGCCCACGTGGCTGGCGGCGCGTCTTCCGCCGCCGCGGCTGACCGTTCAACCGGCCGGCGCGTCAACGGCCGCCGCGGCTGACCGTCCAGCCAACGCACGCCCAGTCAACGGCCGCGGCTGACCGTCGACAGCGCTGAACCGGCACGCTCATCCGGCACGTCGCCGGGGAGTCGGACCGCCGTTCAGTAGGCTCTTGTCCCGTGCCTGCGTTCACTCCTCAAGCGGTGCGCGCCTTCGATGCGCCGGACCACCAGGCTCGCGCCGACGCCGCCGAGCGCGCCGCGGCGATGGCGATGCCGACCATCGGCGACGAGGTGTGGCGCTACAGCCGCATCGGCGAGCTCGACCTGGACGCGTACCGCCCCGCGGCTGCGGCCACCACGGTCGAGGACGGGGACGGGTACCTGGACGGCGCGGGCGAGGTCGAGACCGGCGTGCTCCACGACCTGTTCGACGAGCTCAACGTCGCCTTCAACGCGCCGGTCGTGCTGACCATCCCGAAGGGGACGATCGTGCCGATGCCGATCGTTGTCACGCACACCGTCGTCGAGGACGGCACCGCCGTGTTCCCGCGGTTGATCGTCGACGTCGGCGAGAACAGCGAGGTGACGATCGTCGAGCGGTTCCGCTCCGCCGACGGGATCGCCGCGCTGGTCGTGCCGCGGCTGTACGTGCGCGCCCGCCAGGCGGCGCGGGTCAGCTACCTCGCCGTCCAGCAGCTCGGTGTCCGCACGTGGCAGCTCGGCAACCAGTACGCGCTCGGCGAGCGCGACTCGACGACGCAGCTCGCCACGGTCGCCCTCGGCGGCGACTACGCACGGGTCCGCAGCGAGGCGATCGTCGCCGGCCAAGGCGCGACGACCAAGCAGATCGCGCTGTACTTCGCCGACGGCACCCAGATGCACGACTTCCGCACCAAGCAGGACCACGCCGCGCCGAAGACGAACAGCGACCTGCTGTTCAAGGGCGCGGTGCAGGACCACGCCCGCAGCGTGTACACCGGCCTGATCCACATCCGCAAGAACGCGAAGGGTTCCGTCGCGTTCCAGACGAACCGCAACCTGACCCTCAGCGAAGGCGCGTGGGCCGAGAGCGTGCCGAACCTCGAGATCGAGACGAACGACGTCAAGTGCAGCCACGCCAGCACCGTCGGCCCGATCGACGACGAGCAGCGCTTCTACCTCGAGAGCCGCGGCATCGAGCCTGACGTCGCCGAACGGCTCGTCGTGCTCGGCTTCTTCGACGAGGTGCTCGGCCAGCTGCCCGTCGGCGCGATGGCGGGGGCGTTGCGGGCCCAGGTCGCGGCGAAGCTCGAACGGCGCCGGCCATGAACCGCCGCCTGTGCGCGTTCGCCGAGCTCGCCCCGAACGGAGCGACGTGCTTCGACGTCGACGGGGTGCCGGTCGCTGTCGTGCGGTGTGGTGACGACGTGTACGCGATCGGCGACACGTGCAGCCATGCCGACGTCTCGCTCAGCGAGGGCGAGGTGTGGTGCGACGTGAAGGAGATCGAGTGCTGGAAGCACGGCAGCTCGTTCAACCTGGAGACGGGCATCCCGAGCACCCTGCCCGCCACCCAACCGGTGCCGGTGTACGTCACCCGCGTCGTCGACGGGTGGGTCGAGATCGAGATGGAGCCGTCGTGAGCACGCTCGAGATCCGCGGGCTCAGCGCCGCAGTGGGCGGCAGGCAGATCCTCAACGGGATCGACCTGACCGTGTCATCAGGCGAGGTTCACGTCGTGATGGGGCCGAACGGGGCGGGCAAGAGCACGTTGTCCGCGGTCGTGATGGGCAAACCGGGTTACGAGGTGCTCGCCGGCACCGTCACCCTCGACGGCGTCGACGTGCTCGCACTTGCCGGCTGGCAGCGTGCCCAGGCCGGGCTGCACCTGGTGATGCAGTACCCGACGGAGGTGCCGGGCGTGCTGCTCGCCGACGTGCTCGTCCAGGCGCTGCTCGCCCGCGGTCGCAGCACGCAGGACCTGGACGCCCGGCTGGCAGCGGAGTGCACGCGGATCGGGTTCGATCCCGGGCTGCTGCACCGGGCCCTCAACGTCGACCTGTCAGGCGGCGAGAAGAAGCGCAACGAGACGCTGCAGCTGGCGGTGCTCGAGCCGAAGATCGCGATCCTCGACGAGCTCGACTCGGGCCTCGACATCGACGCGCTGCGCGACTGCGCACGGCGGGTGGAGGATGCGACGAACGAGACCGGGCTCGGCGTCCTCGCGATCACCCACTACAACCGGCTGCTCGAGCAGCTGCGCCCCGATCACGTGCACATCCTGGTCAGGGGCCGCATCGTCGCGTCAGGGGGGCCGGAGCTGGCGGACGTGCTCGAGCGCGACGGCTACGCGGCGTTCAGCGGTGACGAACCGGAGGGCGCGCCGGCGGCCTCGCACGGCGACGGCCTCGAGGACCTGTTCCGGCTGCCCTGACCGGAATCGCCTCACCTACGACCCGACCGCGGCGTCGCGCGGCCCGGAGACCCGCGTGTGTGGCAACCTTCGGGGATGCCCGCTCACCACACCTCCGCCTGGTCGGAGTCGGCCAGCCAGCTGACGACCACGATCACGTTCGGCGACTTCGCGGAGGCGTTCGGCTTCGTCACCCGGGTCGCGCTGCTCGCCCAGGAACGCCAGCACCACCCCGACATCGCCATCTCGTGGAACAAGGTGACCCTCGCGCTGTCGACCCACGACGCGGGCAGCACGGTGACGGCGAAGGACAAGGACCTCGCCGCGGCGATCGACGCGCTGCTCGGTCGATGAGCCGATGACCACGCTGCACCCCAACGTGGTGCGGGTGATCGAGGCCGGCGCTGCGCTCGGTGTGCAGATCGAGCCGCGCCAGTTCCCCGAGGGCACGAAGACCGCACAGGACGCGGCCAACGCGATCGGCGTCCAGGTCGGGCAGATCGTCAAGAGCCTGATCTTCGCCGTCGACGGCGAGGTCGTGCTCGCCTACGTCAGCGGCAAGAACCAGCTCGCCGAACGCAAGCTCGCCGCGGCCGCCGGCGGCACGAAGTGCTCGCGCGTCGACGCCGATGTCGTCCGCAAGACCACCGGCTTCCCGATCGGTGGCGTCCCGCCCTTCGGCCACACCACCACGCTGCGCGTGTTCATCGATCCCGATCTGCTGACCTACGACGAGGTCTGGGCGGCCGCCGGCACGTGGAACGACGTGTTCGCGATCGAGCCGCACCGCCTCGTCGAAGCGAGCAACGGCAGCGTCACCGATCTGAGGCGCGACTGACAGCTCCGCACGGCGACGCCCACGTCAGTCGCGCCGGAACGTCTCCGGGTCGATGCCCAGCTGCTCGAGCCGGTTGCGCATCCACACCGGTTGCGCCATCGGTTCGCCGCTGTTGATCCGCCCGACGAGGTCGCTGTCCTCGGCCCAGACGTGGCAGGTGTTGAGGTTGGCGGCGAGGCTCTCGGCGCGGGACTCGTCCGAGCCGAACGGTGTCGAGTTGCCGTCGGCCAGCGCCGCCGCCATCCGGTACGACCACATCGACTGGATCGCGACGGGGGCCATCGCCTGCAGCAGCGCGGTCGTGTGCGTGCAGCCACGCGGGCCGCCGAACAGCTGGCGGACCTTGTTGATGAAACCGCGGGCGATCGACAGCCCGACGAGCGCCTGGTAGTTCTCCTCGATGTACGGGCACTCGGGATGGGGATGGGTGACCAGCTTGACGTCGACCGACTTGATCTCCAGCGACGGCACCTCGATGCGCAGGTCGACGATCATGTGGTGCATCGTCAGCGGATCCGGGTCCTCCGGCACGTACAGCCCGGCCGCCTTCTGGTCGCGCACCGCGCCACGCAGGACCAGTCCTGTCGGCCCGTCGCGGTAGGCGCGGACGATGTACGAGCGCTCGTGGAGCAGCTCGAGCTCACCGTCGTCGAAGCCGGGTGGATGGGGGATGATGTCGTCGAAGAAGGGCGTCACCGCATGTCCTTGAGCTCGGGGGTTGGGGGATCGTACGCAGCGCTGCCGATTCGTGCACAACGCCGTGACGGCCCGCGATTCGTTCAGGCGGTGGCGAGGGCCTGGGTGAGCGTGTTCCAGGCGAGCGTGGCGCACTTGATCCGCACCGGGAACTTGACAACACCCTGCAGTGCTTCGAGGTCGCCGAGCGGCACCGTCGTGTCCGGTTCGTCGTCGCTGCCGTCCAGCTCCTCGATCGACATCATCCCCTTGAAGCGCCTGACGAGGGCGCGCACCTGGTCGACCGGCTTGCCCTTCACCGCCTGACTCATCATCGACGCCGAGCTCTGCGAGATCGAGCAGCCCTGGCCACCGACCTTGATGTCGGTGACGATGCCGCTGTCGACCGTGAGGTACACGTCGATCTCGTCGCCGCACAGCGGGTTGTGCCCGACGGCGTGCGCCGCGGGTGGCTCGAGCTCGCCGCGGTTGCGCGGGCTGCGGTAGTGATCGAGGATGATCTCGCGGTAGAGGTCGTCGAGTCCTGGCATGGGGGTTCTCCTAGAGGGCGAAGATGTCGCTGGCGCCGTCGAGCGCGTCGCCGAGCGCGTCGACATCGTGCTCGTCGTTGTAGAGGTAGAAGCTGGCTCTGGCGGTGGCGTTCGCGCCGAGCAGGCGCATCAACGGCTTGGCGCAGTGGTGTCCTGCGCGGATGCACACGTTCTTCTGGTCGAGCACCTGCGACAGGTCGTGAGGGTGGATGCCCCTGAACGCGAAGCTCAGCGTCGCGCCGCGGACCTCGACGTTGGTCGGGCCGTGGATGGTGATGTCGGCGCCGAACCGCTCGGTGAGCGACGACAATGCGTAGGTGGCGACGTCCATCTCGTGGCGGCGAACGGCGTCCATCCCGATGCCTTCGAGGAATTCGATCGCCGCGCCGAGCCCGATGACCTCGATGATCGCCGGGGTGCCGGCCTCGAACTTGGCGGGCAGCTCGGCAGGCAGGAACCCGTCGAGTCGGACGTCGGCGATCATGTTCCCACCGCCGAGGAACGGGGGCATCGCCTCGAGCAGCTCCTCCCGTCCCCACAGCACGCCGACGCCGGACGGCCCGCACATCTTGTGGCTGCTGAACGCGTAGAAGTCGGCGCCCATCGCCTGCACGTCGGTGACGTTGTGCGGGGTGTACTGGCAGCCGTCGACGATCGCCAGCGCGCCGGCGGCGTGCGCGGCGGCACTGAGCCTGTGCGCAGGGGTGATCGTGCCGAGCACGTTGCTCATCGCGGTGAACGCGAACGCCTTGGCGCCGTCGAGCAGCCTGTCGAGGTCGGTCAGATCGAGCTGGCCGTCCGCTGTCAGCGGCACCCAGCGCAGCTCGATGCCCCGCTCTGCGGCGAGGATGTGCCACGGCACGATGTTGGCGTGGTGCTCCATGTGGGTCAGCAGGACGGCGTCGCCACGTTGCAGGTTGGCGCGGCCCCAGCTGTAAGCGACGAGGTTCAGCGACTCCGTCGCGTTCTTCGTGAAGATCACCTCGTGGGCCTTCGGGGCGTTGATGAACCGCCGCACGGCCGACCGGGAGCCCTCGAACATCTCCGTGGCCTCGACCGCGAGCCGGTACGCGCTGCGGCTGATCGGCGCGTAGCTCGTCTCGGCGAAGCGGCTCATCGCGTCGATCACGCACTGCGGCTTCTGCGACGAGTTGGCCGAATCGAGGTAGACGATCGGCGCACCGTCGATCTCCCGCTCGAGGATCGGGAACTGCTTGCGGATCGCCGTGACGTCGAGGGTCATGGTGCGACCTTGAACGCCTCGTAGCCGTCTCGTTCCAGCTCGGCGGCGAGCTCCATCCCACCGCTGGCGACGATCTGACCGTTGACCATGATGTGCACCTTGTCCGGCTGCAGCTCGTCGAGCAGGCGCTGGTAGTGGGTGATCAACACGACACCCATCTCCGGGCGGTCGACGCGGATCTCGCGGATGCCCTTGGCCACGGTGCGCAGCGCGTCGATGTCGAGGCCGGAATCCGTCTCGTCGAGGATCGCGATCTCGGGTTCGAGGATCGCCATCTGCATGATCTCGTTGCGCTTCTTCTCCCCGCCGCTGAAGCCCTCGTTGAGGTAGCGGTCGACGAACGAGCTGTCCATCCCCAGCCGCTTCATCCACTCCATCGACGACAGCCGCAGCTCGAGCACGCTGAGGTCGAGACCCTTGCGCGCCGACAGCGCCTGGCGCAGGAACTGGATCACCGAGACGCCGGGGATCTCCTGCGGGTACTGGAAGGCGAGGAAGATCCCGGCCTTGGCGCGCACGTCGGTCGGCCAGTCGGTGATGTCGTCGCCGTTGAACGTGATCGAGCCGCCGGTGACCTCGTACTCCGGGCTGCCGAGCAGGGCGCTGGCCAGGGTGCTCTTGCCCGAGCCGTTGGGGCCCATGATCGCGTGCACCTCGCCGGCGCGCACGACGAGCGACACGCCCTTAAGGATCTCGGCCGGCCCTTCTGCGGTCGGATCCGCGGGGCGGGCGTGGAGGTCGTCGATCCGGAACAGCTCGCTCACGCCCACCAGTGTATTTCCCCTACCGCCGTAGTGGAAACCCCGTCGCGGGGTTCGCGCCGTGACGTCGCCGGCGGTGCTCGGCGTTCCCCGTGACGAACGTAGGGTGCGGCGATGACCGTCGATCAGCCGGCGATGCGTGCCGTCGCCGAGCTCCACCACCGCTACCTGACGGGCACGATCCTGGCGCTCGTCCATCGCCAGGGCACGGCGCGCACAGCGGAGGTTCTGCGCCGCACGTTCCGCCGCCAGCACCTCGAGAAGTTCCTCCCGGGGCTGGAGAAGCTCGGCCTGCGCGGTCTGCCCGACGCGGTGGCCTGCGCCCAGTACCACTACCTCTCGAACGCGCTCGGTGGTGTCAAGGTCGAGTGGATCGCCGAGTCCGACACCAAGTCGTGGGTCCGCTACCTGCCGCCGCGCTGGATCTTCGACGGAGTGGCCGTGTGCGCGATCCCGACGGAGGTCAACAGGGCGATGTTGTGGGGCTGGCACGCCCACAACGGTGTCACCCTCGGCAACGACCGCCTCGGCTTCGTCGCCACCTCGCTGACCACCGACGGTGGTGCCGGCCTCGTCGGCTACTACGTCGAGGAGGACCGCCCGCTCGACCCAGAGGAGCGCCTGCGGTTCTCGCCGGGGGAGACGCCTCCCGGGCCGGCCAGTGACCTCCCGACCGTCAGCTGGGACGCGGAGCGGCTCGCCAAGGTCGAGCGCAACTACGCGATGGACTACGTGCGCTCGCTGCTGCCGGAGCTGTGCGCGGTGCTCGGACCCGCCGACGCGGAGCACGTCGGTCGGCTCGCAGGGCGTCAGATCGGGATGCAGTACCACGACGTCGTCGTCGGCGGCCTGGACATGCTCGACGCCCCGCTGGCAGAGGTGCTGGCCAGGCTGGCGATGGCGATGGGAGAGGAGGTCACGATGGGCGATGGCGTCGTGCGCACGGCGGGTTGGCACCTCGCCCAGGGCGAGCGGTGGGCGCCGGAGGCGTTCGTGGCGTGGAACGGGCTGTGGGAGGGCCTCGCCGCGCTGCACGGGCCGCCGCCGGGCGTCAGCCTCGACACACGACGCGTCGGCAACGGGATCGAATGGCGGCCGGCGTGACAGCGGGCGGCGACGAGTCACGCGACGGTGTGGCGCTGACCAACCTCGACCAGCCGCTGTTCGACGGAGCGGACGCCACCAAACGCGACCTCGTCGACTACCTGGACGGCGTCGCCGAGCGGATCATCGGTGTGTTGGAGGGCCGACCGCTCTCGGTGATCCGCGTGCATCGGGGGCAGGAGGCGTTCATGCAGAAGAACGTCCCCAAGTACACGCCGGAGTGGGTGCGCACGGTGCGCTGGTGGGCAGAGGCCTCGAAGCGCGAGGTCTCCTATGCACTGTGCGACGACCGCCGCACGTTGCTGTGGTTCGCCAATCAGCGCGCCGTGGAATACCACCCGACTCTGATGCGCGTCGACCGTCCTGACCATATGACGTACCTCGTGCTCGACCTCGACCCGCCCGACAACGACGCGTTCACGATGGCAGTGCGAGCAGCCCACCTCGTCCGCCAAGCGCTGTCAGATCTGGGGCTCGAGGGTGCCCTGAAGACGAGTGGGGCCAAGGGCGTGCACGTGTTCGTACCTCTCGCCGCGGGTACGACGGGTGAGGAGGCCGCTGCGGCGACGCGTGCAATCGCGGCGCGGGCGGAACGCCTCGACCCGGAGCTGGCGACGACGGCGTACATCCGCGACGACCGCGAAGGCAAGGTCTTCCTCGACTCGACCCGCTCCGGTGGAGCCACCGTCGTCGCGGCGTACAGCCCGCGAATCCGGCCCGGTACCCCGGTGTC
>JBBQTN010000166.1:0-12050 GCA_038213195.1 Acidimicrobiales bacterium
CTTGCCGGGCACGTGCACGACCCGCAGCGGGATCGTCCCGCCGTTGAGGCCCTCGACCAGCACCGGTTCCGTGGCCTCCAGCGGGCCGACGACGAACGCGACGAGGTACGTGCTCATCGGCATCGTCTCCTTGAAGCGCACCGCCACCTTGCCGCTGTCCTGCGCGATCCGCTCGACCTCGGGGCCGTTCGAGACGGCGAGCAGTTCCGGCTCGACGATCAGCGTGACGTCGAAGACGGCCTTGAAGTCCGGCTCGTCGAAGCACGGGAACGCGCGGCGGCAGTCCGTCGCCTGCATCTGCGTGGTTGCGATCACCCGCTCGTTGCCATCGGCGTCGCGGTAGGTGCTGCGGTACCAGCCGCGCAGCTTGTCGTTGAGCGTGCCGCTGAAGTCGATCGAGATCAGCGAGGTGCCGATGTCGAGCGGCGCGTGCAGGACGAGGCGCTCCGTCGACTCGTCGAGCCGGAACTCGACGGGCGTGCCATCGACCGTCACCCGGCTGATCTCGAGCTCGATCGCGTTGAGCACGACGTCGTCGACGTGCTCGTTGACGACGACGCCGACGTCGACCGTGCCGGTGAACGTGGCAGCGTCCAGATCGGGGGTCAGCGTCAGCGTGTAGCGCGACGGGGTGACCGAGCGGGGCAGGCGGTACGGATTGCCGGAGGTAGGTGCGGGCGAGCTCACCTGGCCGAGCGTAACGCCAGGCTCGCGAACGCCGTGCCGATGGCTCCCGCCGCCGATCGGCGCGCAGGGTAACGTCACTCACCGTGCCTGCGCCCGAGTTCGACGTCGTCGGTGTGGGCAACGCACTCGTCGACGTGCTGGCCCACGCCGGCGAGCAGTTCCTCGTCGATCACGGTCTGGTCAAGGGCTCGATGACGCTCGTCGAGACGGAGCGCGCGCTCGCGCTGTACCAGGCGCTGGGCGGGGCGATCGAGATGAGCGGCGGCTCGGCGGCGAACACGGTGTGCGGCGTCGCGTCGCTCGGCGGTCGGGCCGCGTACATCGGCAAGGTCGGCGACGACGATCTCGGGCGGGTGTTCGGGCACGACCTGCGCGCCGTCGGGGTGATCTTCCGGCCCGGCGCGGCGGACGCGGAACTGCCGACGGGACGGTGCATCATCGTCGTCACCCCCGACGCCGAGCGCACGATGCACACCTACCTCGGCATCTCCTCGCTGCTCCACCCCGGCGACGTCGACGAGGCCGTCATCGCTGCCGGCCGGGTGCTGTACATGGAGGGCTACCTGTACGACCGGCCCGAGGCCAAGCAGGCATTCCGCCGGGCCGCGCAGATCGCCCACGAGCACGGGAGGGAGGTCTCGCTGACGCTCAGCGACTCGTTCTGCGTCGACCGCCACCGCGCCGACTTCCGCTCGCTCGTCGCCGACGAGGTCGACATCCTGTTCGGCAACACCGACGAGATCTGCTCGCTGTACGAGGTCGGATCGCTCGCCGAGGCGATCGGCGCGGTCCAGTCCGAGTGCGCGCTGACGGTCGTCACCACGGGCGCAGCCGGCTGCATGGTGGTCACCGCCGACGAGGTCCGCGCCGAGCCCGCCGTCGCCGTGGCGCAGGTGCTCGACACCACAGGTGCGGGCGATCTCTTCGCCGCCGGGTTCCTGTTCGGGCACACCCACGGTCGCGGGTTGGAGGAGTGCGCCCATCTCGGGGCGATCGCCGCCGCCGAGGTGATCTCCCACGTCGGCCCGCGCCCGCTGGTCGAGCTGCGCACCCTCGTCTCCTGATCCCGGGGTCACGGCGCCGGGCCGCATCGCCGGCCGCACAACCGCCGTCGGACCGCCCGACCGCCCAGTCGGGCAAAACGACGGGGCGTCGGCGGCGCCGGAGCAACGCCTGCCTACGCTGGCGAGCATGACTGACGTGCGCACCGAGGCGCAGCGCTGGCTCGCCGCAGAACCCGACGGGGACATGCGCGAGGAGCTGCGTGACCTGCTCGGCGGGCCCGCCGACGTGCTCGCCGGGCGGTTCACCGGGCGGCTCCAGTTCGGCACCGCCGGCCTGCGTGCCGCAGTCGGAGCGGGGCCGCAGCGGATGAACCGTCTGGTGGTTCGCCAGGCGGCGGCCGGGCTCGTCGAGCACCTCCTGCGTACGACGCCAGACGCCGCCACGCGCGGCGTGCTGATCGGCTACGACGCGCGGCGCAAGAGCGCCGAGTTCGCGTTGGACACCGCACGGGTCTGCGCGGCGCGGGGCGTGCGCGCGATTGTCTTCGACTCGGTCGTGCCGACGCCGGTGCTGGCGTGGGGCATCACCGAGGTCGGCGCCGCCGCCGGCGTGATGGTCACCGCGTCGCACAACCCGCCGGCCGACAACGGCTACAAGGTCTACCTCGGCACCGGCGCGCAGATCGTCCCCCCTGCCGACATCGAGATCGCGGGGTGCATCGACGCGGTCGAGCCGTGCGCCGTGGTGCTCGCCCCGCCCGGCGACCCGCTGATCGGGCAGGTCGGCCGTGACCTCGTCGACGCGTACCTCGACGCGGTTCCGGCCGTCCGGCTGGTGCCGGGGCTGCCGAGCGTGCCGGTGGCGTACACCGCGATGCACGGCGTCGGCGGGGCCACGCTGCTCGCCGCGTTCGAGAGGGCCGGGTGGGCGCCCCCGTACGTCGTCGCCACGCAGCAGGAGCCGAACGGCTCGTTCCCGACGGTGTCGTTCCCCAACCCGGAGGAGCCGGGCGCGATGGACCTGCTGCTCGACACCGCACGCGACAACGCCGCCGAGATCGCTATCGCCAACGACCCGGACGCGGACCGACTCGGTGCGGCCATCCCGCAGCCGGACGGGAGCTGGCGCCGCCTCAACGGTGACGAGATCGGCTGGCTGCTCGCCGACCACATCCTCCATCACACGTCGGGGGATGACCGCCTGGTGGTCACCACGCTGGTCTCGTCGTCGCTGCTCGGCCGGATGGCGGCGGCCCACGGCGTGCACTACGCGGAGACCTTCACCGGCTTCAAGTGGATCGGGCACGTCGCCCTGCAGTACCCCGACCTGCGACTCGTGCTCGGCTACGAGCAGGCCCTCGGTTACCTCGTCTGCCGCCGCCCGCTCGACAAGGACGGGATCACCGCGGCGGTGATGCTCACCGAGGTGGCCGCGCTGTCGGCGGCCGAGGGCGTCACCCTGCAGCAGCGCCTCGACGCGATCGAGGAGACCTACGGCCACCACACGATGGCCGAGCGGTCGGTACGGATGGAGCCGGCAGACGCGGCGGCGCTGGTCGAAGCGCTGAGGGCCGACCCGCCGGCCGAGCTCGACGGCAGCCCCGTGACAGCGGTCGAGTGGTTCGCGGAGGCCGGCCTGCTGCGCCTGCAGCTCGGCGCGTCGTTGCGCGTCCAGATCCGCCCGAGCGGCACGGAGCCGAAGGTCAAGCTGTATGCCGAGGGGATCGACGTCGATCCCCAGCCTGCGCTGAACGCGCTGACGGCGCTGCTCGGCTGAACCGAACGGCGGCGATCAGCCGCGTCGCCGAGGTCAGACGCTCGCCGGCGAGCCGAACTGCCGGTCGCCTGCATCACCGAGCCCGGGGACGATGAACGCCGTCTCGTTCAGCCGCTCGTCGACGGCGGCGGTGAAGATCGCCAGGTCGAGGCCGGCATCGGTGAGCAGCGCGATCCCCTCCGGTGCGGCGAGCACGCAGACGACGATGATCGTGCCGGTCGCACCGCGCTCGATCAGCAGGTTGCAGGTGTGGGCGAGCGAGCCGCCGGTCGCCAGCATCGGGTCGAGCACGATCACCTGCCGGCCGGCGAGCGCCTCTGGCAGCTTGTTGACGTACGGCTTGGGCTGGAACGTCTCCTCGTCGCGGGACACGCCGATGAACCCGACGTCTGCGTTGGGGAGCAGCTCCTGTGCGGCGTGGACGAAGCCGAGCCCAGCGCGCAGCACCGGGACGACGACGGGCTGGGTGGACAGCGCCCGACCGGCCGTCTCGGTGAGCGGCGTCTGCACGCGCACGTCGTGGGTGGCCAGGGTGCGCGTCGCCTCGCCGATCAGCAGGATGCCGATCCGCTCCAGCTCCTGGCGGAACAGCGCGTTCGGCGTGTCCCGGTCGCGGACGCGGGTCAGCGAGTCGGCGATCAGCGGATGGTCGACGACGTGGACGACGACGGGCATGTCAGCGAGTGTGGCAGATCGATGCCGTGCGTCGTGTCCGTTCGACGCCGTGCGGGCGTGTCAGAAGCGGCCGACGGTCTGCTCGGCGCGGGCGAGGGCGTAGCGCGGCTTGATCTGCCCGTTGATCAGCTTCAACCGCTCCGGGAACGGGGCGAACGCGCTCTTCATCGCGTTGACCGTGAGCCACTCGAAGTCGTCGAGGCCCCAGCCGAACGCGGCGTGCAGGCGGACGAGCTCGTCGGTCATCGACGTGTCGCTCATCAACCGGTTGTCGGTGTTGACGGTGACGCGGAAGCGCAGCCGGCGGAGCATCCCGATCGGATGGTCGGCGATCGTCGCGCACACGCCCGTGTTGACATTGGAGGTCGGGCACAGCTCGAGCGGGATGCGCCGGTCGCGGACGTACGCGGCGAGCCGGCCGAGCTGCTCGTCGCCGGGCGGCCCGACGATGTCGTCGACGAGCCTGACCCCGTGACCGAGCCGCTCCGCGCCACAGAACTGCACGGCTTCCCAGATGCTCGGCAACCCGAACGCCTCGCCGGCGTGGATCGTCGTGTGGAAGTTCTCGTGCTGGACGTACTGGAACGCGTCGAGGTGGCGGGTCGGCGGATAGCCCGCTTCCGCACCGGCGATGTCGAAGCCGACGACGCCGGCCTCCCGCCAGCGCACCGCGAGCTCGGCGATCTCCAGGCTGCGCGCCGCCGTGCGCATCGCCGAGAGGATCGCGTAGACCGTCAGCTCGGTGCCCGCCGCACCGCGCCGGAACCCGTCCATCATCGCCGCCATCACCTCGTCGAGCGTCAGGCCCGCCTCGGTGCACAGCTCGGGCGCCATGCGCACCTCGGCGTAGACGACGCCGTCGGCGGCGAGGTCGCGCGCGCACTCGAACGAGACCCGCTCGATCGCGTCGCGGTGCTGCATCACCCCGACGGTGTGGGCGAACGTCTCCAAGTAGAGCACGAGGTCGTTGCGCTTGGCGCCGCGGTTGAACCAGTGGGCCAGGTCGGCCACGTCGTGGGTCGGCAGGCCGCGGTAGCCGAACTCCTCCGCGAGCTCGATCACGGTGGCCGGGCGCAGACCGCCGTCGAGGTGATCGTGGAGGAGGACCTTCGGCAGCGACCTGATCAGCTCCTCGTTCACGCCACCACCGCCCGATCGTGTCGCGGGTTCAGCCGGCCGTCGAGCCGGCGCAACGGCATCCCGGCCGGACGCTGCAACCAGTTCCACGACGGGTAGTCGGCCGCGGCGGAGATGCAGTGCAGCGAGTACGCGTGGCGGCTGACGCCCGACCGGTTGACGTCGCTCCAGTGCGGGAGCAGGCCGTGAAGCACGATCAGCGTGCCGGCCGGCGCTTCCAGCGGCACCAGGTCACGTCGCTCGGGCAGCGGTGCGTCATCGAGCGTCTCGAACGACGTGCCGTCCTCGTCGGTCGCACCTGCGCGCTTGAACAGCGACCGCAGGGCAGTGCGATGGCCGCCCGGGGCGGCCCACATGCAGCCGTTGTCCAACGTCGCGTCCTCGATCGCGAACCAGAACCCGGTGACGGTGATCGGGTCGGTGTACAGGAACGTGGCGTCCTGGTGGCAGCCCACCTCGCCGCCGATGAACGGCTGCTTGAAGATGTACATGCTCTGCAGTGCGAGCGCGTCGGCGAGGCCGACGTCGGCAGCGACCCCTGCCAGCTCAGGCGTGGAGCTGAACGACTCGAACGTCGGGTCGAGGTCGTGCATCGCATGGCCGATCTTGTTGATGCTCAGCGCCTTGGTCCGGCGCAGTTCTCCGGCCTCGTCGAACGCCTCCTCCTCGAAGAAGCACCAGATCCCGGCACCGGACCCGAGGAACTCGGCGTTGCTGACCCGCTCCTGCTGGTTCGTCGTGAACACGGTGCGGCGCGCGCTCGGCTGGAAGCCGTGGACGATCGCTTCCGCCGCGACGCGCAGGTCGGCGCAGCGTGCCGGATCGACGAAGCCCTCGACGCTGACGAACCCGTCGCGGTTGTAGCGCTCGATCTGCGCTGCGGAGAGGGTGGCGCCCATCGGGGAGATGGTAGGCGGCGGCGCAGGCGGTCCCTACCCTGTCCTGATGGCCACGCCTGGACAGCTCACGGTGCTCGGTCACACCGTGCGCGAACCGATCCAACACGTCGAGGTGTTCGAAGCACCGAACAACGTCACTGCTGTGCGGTTGACCACCGACGAGGTCTCGTCGCTGTGCCCGGTGACGGGGCAGCCCGACCTCTCCCGAGTGGTCATCGAGTACGAGCCCGACCTGTGGTGCGTGGAGTCGAAGAGCCTCAAGCTGTACCTGTGGAGCTTCCGCAACCGGCAGGTCTTCGCGGAGGCGCTCGGCGCCGAGATCGCCGCCGAGGTGATGGCGACGGCCCGCCCGACGCACGTGCGCGTCACCGTCACCCAGCGGCCCCGCGGTGGGATCGAGATCCAGGCGGTCAGCGAGCTGTCGTGACGCTTCGCGGCGGCTGCGTCCGGCGCAGCGCGCGTCCGTAGGCTCCCGATGTCTGTCAAGGAGAACAACATGCGCAACGTCACCCTGCTCGCCACTCGTCTCGTCCTCGGGTCCTACATGGCCGTCCACGGCGCTCAGAAGCTGTTCGGCGCGTTCGGCGGGCCGGGCCTCGACACGGCGGGCAAGGGCTTCGCCGCGATGGGCCTCACGCCGGGCAAGCCGAACGCGGCGCTCGCCGGCGTCTCGGAGCTCGCCGGCGGCGTGCTGACGGCTGCCGGTGCGTTGGACCCGCTCGGCCCGATGGCCATCGCGGGCGCGATGACGGTCGCCAGCGCAGTGCACCGCAAGGGTGGCCCGTTGAGTGCGAAGGGCGGGTTCGAGCTGCCGCTGACCAACCTCGCGCTGGCGGGGTTGCTGGCCGTGGCCGGACCGGGCCGGCTCGCCGTCGGGCGACGGCTGCCCGGCAAGCACACCGCGCTCGCCGGCCTCGGTGCCGGCGCGTTGGTCGGCTACCTGCTGACCAAGCTCGTGCGGGCCCAGGAACGTCAGGCTGCGGCCGCGAAGGAGATCGCCCCGACCGACGCCCCCACCGACGCGGCCGTCCCCGCCGCCTGACCGCCTGGTCGGCGACGAGGTGAGAGGGGCACTCTCCTGCCGCCGGCACCGCGCACCACCGGCTCGTCGACGCAGTGGGCAGTGGACGGGCTCGGGATCACGCGAAGAACGCGTCGAACTCCGCCCCGTCGCAGTACACGTTGTCCAACGTCACCAGCTTGCCGTTGCGGATGACGATGCGCTGCAGGCCGTTCTGGTTGATGGACGCGCCTGGTCGTTCGGCCTCCATGTGGAAGTAGCCGAGCACCGCATCATCGCCGCTCGCGGCGAGCTCCAGCGGAACGGCTTTGAACGTCCCGCCGCTGACCTCGAACACCGTTCTGGCGACACCTCCGATCGCATCGACCCCCTTGTGGGCGCCGGACACCTGGGACTGACCGGAGTTCGTCCACACACCGCCAGGCTCCCAGAGGGCGAGGAAGCCCTCCAGATCCTCGGCCACCCAGCAGTCCCACGCCTTCTTCGCTACCTCGAGCGCGCTGTCCTCAGCCATGCTCAACCCCCTCATCTCGGAGCACGCCCCGGATCGTAGACCGGCCGAAAGGATCGATCTCACAGGCCGGACGGTGTGCTCTGCCGACACCACGCGCCCACGCCGGCCCGCTGCGGTCGATCATGCGGGGCGTGTTCTGGCCGTTGAGGCGCCACACTCGATCGCATGGACGGCGACGGCGACCTGCGCACGGCCGGCGGTCTCGTCGTGCCCGAGATCGCGTTCGCGTGGTCGTTCACCCGGTCGAGCGGCGCGGGCGGTCAGCACGTCAACAAGACGTCGTCGAAGGTCACCCTCGAGGTCGACGTCGACCAGGTGACCGGGCCGCCGGCTGCTGTCGAACGGCTCCGCGCGGCGCTCGCCGACGGCCTGCGGGTGACGAGCCAGACAACGCGCAGCCAGTGGCGCAACCGCCAGGACTGCCTGCAGCGGGCCGCCGAACTGCTCGACGCCGGGGCACGGCCGCCACTTCCGGCGCGGCGGCGGTCGCGACCGACGCGAGGTTCCGTCGAGCGGCGGCTCGCCGGCAAGCGCCGCGACAGTCAGAAGAAGACCGCCCGGCGCACGACGGAGTGGTGACGCTCGGCGATGCGCCGACGGAGGTGGATGAGCTCGTCGAACTTCGCGGCAGCACTCACGCGGCCGGTTGTGATCGGGCTGCGACGAGCCGGGCGTTGGTCATCATCGCCGGGCCGCCGACAACGATGGCGACGGCGACGACGACGCTGGCGATGGTCACAGGATGATGGGCGTGGTCGGCGCGAGCGAGCAGCGCACCGGCCACGGTGACGCCCGCCAGGCCGACGAGGCCGGCGATCACCGCGAGCTGGACTCGCGTCGCGACGAGCCCCTGGTGAACGCGCAGTCGCCGAGCTCGCCGGCGCCCACCTGACACCGTGCTGGAAACGGCGGCGTGGATCGCCACGCCCACTTTCCTAGTAGGAAAGGAACGATACGCTTTCCGGATGGGAAAGTCAACTGATGAGGTCTCAGGTTGCTCCAACGTCGCGCTCAGGCCCCGCTCAGGACGCGCTGATCGAATCATGCGATGGCCGCCGAACCGCGCGTGCGCTCGCATGACGGCCGCGTTCCGCATGAGCCCCGACGCGCTCGAGCGGATCGAGGATCGGCCACGCAAACAAGACGTCCCCGATCAAACAACACCGCACGGTCAGTGATCCTCGGCTTTCTCGTCACGACCTGAACGATGAGCGCGGAGAGACCAACCGATGTCGGCGTCATCGCCAACTCGCGGCTGACGGCGGCGGTCGGTGCGGTGATCCTCGTCGCGACGGCGGTGGAGGCATTCACTGTGTTCGACGTCCGCTCGATGTTCGCGCTGCATGCGTTCGTCGGGATGTTGCTGATCCCGATCGCGCTGCTGAAGATGTGCACGACCGGATATCGGTTCGTGAACTACTACCGGCGGGTGCCGGCGTACGTCCGCAAGGGTCCGCCGCATCCTGTCCTGCGGATCATCGCGCCGTTCGTCGTGCTCTCGACGATCGCGCTGCTGGGCACCGGAGCACTCCTCCTTGCCGTCGGTCCCAGCGGCTCGGACACGATCGTCACGCTGCATCAGGCAAGCTTCATCGTCTGGGTCTCGGTGACCACCGTCCATGTGCTCGGGCACATCGTCGAAACGTGGCGGCTCAACGTCGACGACCTGCGCGCAGCCTCGTCGAGGAGCGTCCCTCGCGCCCGGACCAGGCACAGCATCGTTCTGCTGAGCCTGATCGTCGGGCTCGGGCTCGGCGCGGCGTCATTGGGCTGGAACGGTGCATGGGTGGGCGCCCACCATCGCGATCGCCAGGCGCTGCCGCCAGTGGATGCCGGTTGATCGCTCGATGAACGGGATCGATCTCGCCGACCATCGAGATCACGTGGACCCGCTGTTGCGGACGGTGGTTGTGATCGGTCTCGCCGGGATCGCGCTCGTCCACGTCGTCGACGCGACAGGTACGTTCCACGAAACCCGGTATCTCGGGTGGGCCTACATGGGCCTCATCGTGAGCTGCCTTGCGATCGCCGGACTGCTGATCGAACGTGACAATCGTCCCGTGGATCGCCGCAGCGGGCCTGTCCTGCCTCGCCTTCGCCGCCAACCTCAGCCCTGGCCGGATGGTCATAACATGACTATCCTGTTCGCATGACCTTCCTCGTGGTCAAGAGCATCCAGCAGTAGGCGGCGGCCCCGACGCCGGGGCCGGGGACGTGACAGCGACGGGGCATCCGCACTCGCTGCGCAGCAGGGAACAACGCGAGTCGAGTCGCGAGCCCTCGGCGTACAGTTGCGTCATGGGTCGCGAAGTCGTGTTCGAGGACGTGCGCCGGCGCATCGAGGAGTTCGGTGAACGCGCCGCGTTGATCACGGTGACGGATGGCGGCACGCCACACACCGTCTCGGTGCTGGTCGGCATCGGTGACGGCCGATTGGTCGCCGCCGTCGGCTCGCGCTCGCTGGCCAACCTGTCGGCCCGTCCCGGCGTCTCGCTGCTGTGGCCGGCAGTCGACGGCGGCAACTACCAGCTGATCGTCGACGGGGTCGCCGAGCTGGCGGCGCAGGCGCCAATCGACGGTCTCACCGAGGTCTCGATCGTCGTCACGAGCGGCATCCTGCACCGCCTCGCCGGGCTGCGCGGCGCCGGGTCGACCTGCGTCGCGTTGTGAACGGCGCCGTCAGGGAACGCTCAGCCGGATCGTCGTGACGTCGCTGACGTAGCGGCCGCCGTGCCCGTCGCCCTGGACGACCAGGCGCGGTCCTGCGTCGCCGAGTGCCACGCCGTCCTGGGCGAGCGCGACGAGCACCTGCTTGTTCTCGAAGAACGGATCGACCTCGCCCCAGGCCACCGCTACCTCGTAGCCGTCCGAGCCGGTGACGTCGACGACGTGGCGCAGCTTGTCGTTCTTGACCGACGTGTCGAACTCCGGCACGGCCGCGTCGAGCACGTCGAGCAGCAGCGGCCCGGTGAACGTGTGCCGCTCGGAACTGGTCGACGTCTCGAACGTCACGTCGACTGTGTGCTGTTGCAGCTTGCCGAGATCGTCCGCGGTGAGGTGCAAACGCTGTTCGACGTCGCCGCGCACGACGATGTGGTCCGGCCTCGTCCTGGAGCCGTGGGCGAACGCCTGGCTGGTGACGACGCCCGTTCCCGCGAGCAGCGCGAGCGTGGCGATCGAGGTGACGGTGAGACGTCGGGCAACCCGCATGATGATCCTCCGGCTTGGTCAATGGTCGATCGCTGACCATACGTCCAGCGCGGGTGCCGCCACGATTCGAAGACCGCCCGGCCGATCGACGACGACCGCCGACGTCGTTCAATCAGGCTTGGCGATCATCACCTCGGTCGATTTGATCACCACCAGCACCTCGTCGCCGGGGGCGATGGTCAGCTCTTCGGCGGATTCGCGGGTGATCGCCGCAGTGAGCTGCTGGCCGTCGGACAGGCTGACCTTGACGGTCGACATCACCTCGCCGTGCTTGACCTGATCGACGGTGGCCTTGAGTTGGTTGCGGGCACTCAGTCGCATTGTCCGTTGCTCCTCGAGGATCGGCATGGCCGGCGCCTTGGCGGCGCACCGGCACTGTAACCAGCACCGACGCGGCGAGGCCCGGGACGGAGGATGCCGGCGAGCGCGTCCGACCTACGAATGAGGGCCGTTTAGTAGCTGTCTGACTATGGTGACGCGCATGCGTAGAACACCCCGGTTGGCCATCGCCGCGATGGCAGTGCTCGGTTTCGTCGGAGCCTCGTGCGGCTCCAGCTCGTCGAGCAAGTCCACCACTCCGGCAACCGCCGCCGTCACCACCACCGCTCCGGCTGCAACGACCGCCACCTCCGCCGCCACGACGACCCCGGTGACCACCGCAGCGCCGGCGACCACCGCTGCGGCGGCAACGACCGCTGCGCCGACGACGGCGGCGGCAACGACCGCAGCTCCGGCCACGACGTCGGCGGTGACGACCGCCGGTTCCGGCGCCACGCACGTGTCCGGTGCGATCACGGTCTTCGCGGCGTCGTCGCTGACCGACTCGTTCAACCAGATCGCCACCGCGTTCATGACCGAGTACCCCAACGCCAAGGTGACGGTGAACTTCGGCGCCTCGTCGGATCTCGTCACCCAGATCGGGCAGGGTGCTCCCGCTGACGTGTTCGCCTCCGCCGACCAGGCGAACATGACGAAGGTGACGAACGCCAACGAGAACGGCGGCGACCCCGTCGTGTTCGCCAAGAACTCGCTGGAGATCATCGTCGCCCCCGGCAACCCGAAGGGGATCACCGGCGTGGCGGACCTCGCCAAGCCGGACGTGATCGTCGTCAACTGCGATCCTGCC
>JBBQTN010000167.1:0-11982 GCA_038213195.1 Acidimicrobiales bacterium
GTGCGCTTCAAGGAGACGATGCCGATGAGCACGTACCTCGTCGCGTTCGTCGTCGGCCCGCTGGAGGCCACGGAACCGGTGCTGGTCGAGGGCCTCAACGGCGGGACGATCCCGCTGCGGGTCGTGCACGTGCCCGGCAAGGCGCACCTCACCGCGTTCGGCCTCGAGGCCGGCGCGCACGCGCTGCGTTGGTACCAGCAGTACTACGGGATCGCCTACCCGACCGACAAGTGCGACATGCTCGCCCTGCCCGACTTCGCCGCCGGCGCGATGGAGAACCTCGGCTGCATCACGTATCGCGAGAACCTGCTGCTCGCCGATCCGGCGACCGCCACGCAGATCGAGCTGCAGACGCTCGCGGACGTGATCACCCACGAGATGGCGCACATGTGGTTCGGCGATCTCGTCACGATGCGCTGGTGGAACGGGATCTGGTTGAACGAGGCGTTCGCGACGTTCATGGAGATCGCCTGCTGCGCCGCCTTCCGTCCCGACTGGCAGCGCTGGACGACGTTCAGCCTGGAGCGCAGCGTCGCCTTCGAGGTGGACTCGTTGGCCAGCACCCGCTCTGTGGAGTTCCCCGTCGAGGCGCCGCACGAGTGCGACGGGATGTTCGACGTCCTCACCTACCAGAAGGGCGGTTCGCTGCTGCGGATGCTGCAGCAGTACCTCGGTGAGGAGCAGTTCCGCTCCGGGGTCAGCCACTACCTGACCAAGCACGAGTACGGCAACACCGAGACCAGCGACCTGTGGGACGGCATCGAGGAGGCCGTGGCGACCGGGTACGGCGAGTCCGCGCCGGTGCGCAAGTTGATGGACAGCTGGATCTGGCAGCCGGGCTACCCGCTGATCTCCGCCCGGCTGGACGGCTCCACCCTCGTGCTCGGCCAGCAGCGCTTCGGCTACACCGACATCGACGACGCGACCCTGTTTGTCGTCCCACTGCACCTGCGCGTCGACGGCGTCGAATCGAAGCTGCTGATCGAGGGCGACGAGCTGCGCGTGCCACTGCCCGGTCCCGACGCCACGGTGGTCGTCAACGCCGGCGGTCACGGGTTCATGCGCGTGGCCTACGACGACACGCTGCGCTCGCGGCTCGTCGGCGCCGCGCTGGCCGACCTCACCGTCGTCGACCGCTACAACCTGGTCGACGATGCGTGGAACGCCGTGGTCGCCGGGCGCCTCGCCGCGGCGGAGTTCCTCACGTTCGTCGAGGGGTTCGCCGGGGATGAGGACCTCGCCGTCTGGCAGGCGATCGCGGTCGGGTTGCGCGGGGTCGGGCGTCTCGTCGATGGCGATGCCTACGCCGCGTTCCAGCGCAGGGTCGCCGCGCTGGTCGCGCCGGCGCTCGCCAGGCTCGGCTGGGACCCGATTCCCGGGGAGGGCGACCTCGTCGCCAAGCGTCGCGGGTTGCTCGCCGGCTTGCTCGCCGTGGTCGGTGACGACGCCGAGGCCCAGGCTCGCTGCCGGGCGATCATCGACGGCGCGAGCGCCGATCCCGAGCTGGTCGCCGCGGCCACCAACGCCGTGGCCGCAGTCGGCACCGACGCCGAGTACGACCGGTTCCTCGCCAACTTCCGCGCAGCCGTCACCCCGCAGGAGCAGCTGCGCTACATGTACTCGCTGGCCGAGTTCCCCGAGGCCGCGCAGATCCGCCGCACGATCGACCTCGCGTGGTCAGGCGAGGTGAAGACCCAGAACGCGCCGTTCCTGCTGAACAGGTGCATCGCCAACCGGTCCAACGGGGTGATGGCCTGGGCGGCGGTCCGTCAGCGCTGGGAGGAGGCCAACGAGAGGTTCCCCGACAACACCATCGTGCGGATGGTCGACCCGGTGAAGATGCTCACCGCGCCCGACGTCGTCGTCGACGTGCAGGGTTTCTTCGCCGAACACCCGATCCCGCAGGGCGCGAAGACCCTCGACCAGATCCTCGAACGCCAGCGGGTCAACGCCGCGCTGCGCGAGCGCGAGGCCGACCGCCTCGCAGCAGCGTTGAGCTGACCGAACCGTCACCGACGCATCGACGACCGGCGTCGCTCAGAACCCGTACAGGCCGCGCAGGTCGGGCAGCGTGCCGGTCGCTGCGGCGAACGAATCCGGCGAAGGGCAGGGATCGTCGAGGGTGCCGGCCACGGTCCACGGGCGCGGGCACGGCATGTGCTGGACGGCGGCGACCCAGCGGGCGATGTAGTCGGCGGTGGCCCACGCGCCTGCGCCGAGGAGGTGGACCCGGTCGTCGGCGTACCAGCCGTGTGACCCGTCGGCGTACGTGCGCCAGTCGGCGACGACCAGGTCGTCGTACGCGCCCGAAGCCGCGAGCCGCCGCAGCGTCGCGTTGTTCTGCACGTACGAGCCGTTGGGCGTGTTCGGGCCCTCGCTGTAGGTCAGCCAGATCACCCACTTCGCGCCCTTCGCCCTTGACGCCGCAACCACCCTCGTGACCGCGTCGGCGAAGCCGGGCGCGCCGTCGTTGTACCCGCTCTTGACCACCACGCCGTCGAGCGCACCCGGCGTCGAGGAGATCGCCTGCACGGCGGTGTTCGGCACGCGCAGCGTGAACCTGCTCTGGCACGATGGCTGCACCAACCGCCGGCACGGTTGCGCGTCGACGACAGGGGTGAACCCCGTCAGGGCGCGCTGCGCCTGCGGGACCACGTCGAGCGCGGCGAGCGTCGAGTCGCCGACGAGCAGCACCCGCGAGTTCGGCGGGTCGTCCGCGAGGACCGGTGACGACGATGCGACTGGCGCGCCGGTGAACGAACCGGTCATGTCGATGATCACGTCAGTGCCGCGGTTCGCGTAGTAGGCGATCCCCCGGTCCGACAGCGGGGTGATCGCCATGTTGGCGACGATCGTCTCGCGCGTCGGCGCGTTGACCGAGGAGGTGCCGGGCAAGCCGGTGCCGGCCGGGTAGGCGGTGACGAACCCTGGTCCGTCGGTGCGGTCCAGCGTGACGTTGGTGACCAGCGCGGCGGCGGCAACGGGTGAGGCCAGCTCGCGGGTCCCGCCCGGCCACAGCCGTGGACCCGCGGCACGAGTGTCGAGCAACCGCCGCGGGTCGATCGGCACGAACAGGCCGGCGCTCGACAGCGGCGCCGATGGTCCCGTGAACCAGCCGACGATGTCGACGACGAGCTGGCCACCGGCGGTCGTGGTCAACGCCAGCCCGCCGGCCGAGACGGGCAGGATCACCGACGAGCTGCGCGCCCCGCCCGATCCGTCGGGGTTGAGGAACGAGGTCGCCGGCGCCGCGGCACCTGCGGCCGAGCCGGTGACGAACCCGGCGGCGTGCTCGTCGACGCTCGTGACGTTGACCGCGAGGGCGGTCGCATCGGCGCTGACCGATGCCGGCAGGGGCACGACCACGCTCGCCCCCGGCGCCAGCGGCGCACCGGTCTCGCGGGTGTCGAGCAGTCGCGCCGGCGGGAGCGGCACGAACCGCCCGGCAGCCGATGACGCGGCTGCGACGAACACGCCGGTGACGTCGACGATGACCTGTGTCGGATGGAGCGTGAACACGTCGACGGCTCCGGCGGCACCGACGCGCACGATCGTCGAGTTCGCCACCGGGTTGCCGTCGACGATGTTGACGGTAGACGTCACCGGCCGCGGGGTTCCGGCTGGGTACACGGACGCGAACCCAGGAGCCGACGGTTCGGCCACGGTCACCGTCAACGCGGCTGCGACGATGTCGGCGGGGATCCCGGCGCGTCCTGCGACGACGACGCGGAGCGTGTCGCCGTCGGGACGGGTGCAGCCGCAGTCCGCCTCGCGGGTGTCGGCGAGGCGGACCGGCGCGATCGGCTGGAAGCGCGACGTCGCATCCGCCGCCGCAGCCGGTCGGGCGGTCGCCACCGGCGCGACGAGGGCACACGTCGCGGTGACCAGCACCGTGACCAGGACACGACGGAGCATGGGCATCGCTCGCCAACGTACCCGCCGGCCGTCGCCCGGCCGGGGACGCCGCAGCGGCCGCACGGCGCACGTCCGGCGATGCCGCAGCGGCCTTACGGCTGCCACCGCGCTCCGCGTACGGCGTTCAGCCGGGGGTGAGCACCTCGAGGTCGCCGGCGGCGTGGCGGGCGCGGAGCACCTTCTTGTCGAACTTGCCGACGCTGGTCTTGGGGACCTCGTTGATGAACGCCCACCGCTCGGGCAGCCACATCTTCGGCGTCCGCGGGGCGAGCCACTCACGCATCTCGACCGCCGACACGGCGGCACCCGGCTTGAGGACGATGCACGCCAACGGCCGCTCGTCCCAACGCGGGTCCGGCACGCCGATCACCGCAGCTTCGAGCACGGCCGGATGTCCCATGATCGTGTTCTCGAGGTCGACCGAGGACACCCACTCCCCGCCCGACTTGATCACGTCCTTGGAACGGTCGCTGATCGCGACGTACCCGTTGGGCGTCACCGAGGCCACGTCGCCGGTGCGCAACCAGCCGTCGTGGAACTTCTTCGGATCGTCGACGCCGTAGTAGGAGCCGGTGATCCATGGTCCGCGCACCTCGATCTCGCCGAGCGACTCGCCGTCCCACGGCACCTCGTCGCCGGCATCGTCACACAGGCGCAGCTCGACGCCCGGCAGGATCCGCCCTGCGTAGACCCGCCAGTCGATCTCGCTGCGGCCGCCCGTGTCGTTCGGCGGGTGGCCGATCGTGCACACAGGACTCGTCTCGGTCATCCCCCAGCCCTGCACCAGCGGCACCCCGAACACATCCTGGTAGCCCTCGAACAGGGCGCGCGGCAGTGCGGAGCCGCCGCCCATCACCAGCCGGAACGAGGACATGTCGATGTCGCGGGCGTTGTTGAGCAGGTCGTTGAGCACCGTCGGCACGGCGCCGGTGAGCGTCGGCCTGGTGTCGGCGATGATCCGCGCCAGCGGCGCCGCCTGGAGGTGCTGCTGTGGGAAGACCAGCTCCGCGCCGACCATGAACGCCGCGTACGGCGTGCCCCACGCGTTGGCATGGAACATCGGCACGATCACCAGCATCCGGTCGTGCTCGCTGAGCGCGATGTTCGTCGTCGAGGTGACCATCACCGAGTGCAGGTAGGTGCTGCGGTGGCTGTACATCACCCCCTTCGGGTTGCCGGTCGTGCCGCTCGTGTAGCACATCGCCATCCCCGCCCGTTCGTCCACATCCGGGTAGTCGAACCCGGGCTGCTCGGCCGCGAGCAGGGTGTCGTAGTCGAGCGTCTCGCCGAGGACGGACGCGTCGCCAGGGCCCTTGACGATGATGTGCTCGACGGTGGTCAGCTGGTCGCGCACCTTGGCGAGCAGCGCAGCGATCGACGCGTCGACGATGATCACCTTGTCCTCGGCGTGGTTGATCACGTACGCGAGCTGCTCGGGGAACAGCCGGATGTTCAGCGTGTGCAGCACGGCACCCATGCACGGGATCGCGAGGTAGGCCTCGAGGTGGGTCTGGTTGTTCCACATGAACGTGCCGACGCGGTCGCCCTCGCCGATGCCGAGCCTGGTCAACGCGGCGGCGAGCTGATCGGCGCGATCGGCGATCTCCGCGAACGTGGCCTGCGTGTAGCCGTCACCGGTGAAGGTGATGACCTTCTTGCCGGCGTGCACACGCCGGCCGTGGCGGAGGATGGTGCGGATCACCAGTGGCTGGTCCTGCATCGTGCTGATCGGCATCGGTCCCCCTGCTCGTCGGCGCCCGCGTTGACCCGCCATTGCGGGACGCGCCCTCGAATCGTGAAGAATAGGCGCCCGTGATCGCGACGCCAGCCGCCCGCCAGACGATCGTCGCACTCGATCTCGAAGGTGTGCTGGTGCCCGAGATCTGGATCGCGGTGGCCGAGCACACCGGGATCGACGAGTTGCGGCGGACGACGCGCGACGAGCCGGACTACGACGTGCTGATGCGCGGCCGGCTGGCGTTGCTCGACCGGCACGGGCTGACGATGCCGATGATCGCCGGCGTGATCGCCACCCTGCAACCGCTGCCCGGCGCGTCTGCGTTCCTCGACGAGCTGCGCCGGCGGACGCAGGTGCTGATCCTGTCGGACACGTTCGAGCAGTTCGGGGCGCCGCTGATGCGTCAGCTGGGGATGCCGACGCTGCTCTGCCACCGCTTGGTGGTCGACGGGGAGCGGATCGTCGATTACAGGCTGCGGATGGCCGACCACAAGCAGCACGCCGTGCGGGCGATGCAGTCACTCAACTATCGGACGATCGCGGCAGGCGACTCGTACAACGACGCGTCGATGCTGGCCGCCGCCGACGCCGGGTTCTGGTTCCGCGCCCCCGCGCACATCGCCGCTCAGTTCGACCAGTTCCCCGCGTGCACGCGGTACGACGAGCTGCTGACCCGGCTGACGTCGGCGTTCGGTTGCTGAGCCGCACCGTTGCCGGCGGGGATCAGGCGACGGGCATTTGGCGCTTGTCGGCGGCGCGGTTCGACTCCTGCGGCGAGCCACCGGCGCCGCCTGCGTCCTTGCTCCCCGACGTCGCCTTCCAGGCGATGACGGCGATCACGGCGAGGAGCGCGAGCACGAGCAGGTTGCGCCCCTTGTGGCTCGGCTTCGGCAGGGCGCCGGCCGACTGCAATGACCGGCGGCCGGCCTTGACGGCCTTCTTGCCCCGCTTGGTGGCGACCTGGCTCCACTCCTTGCCCCGTTCCCCGGCGACCTGAGCGGCGTCCTGAGCTTTGCTGGCAACCTCGTGCGCCAGTGTCGCGACGGTGTCGCTCACATCGTGGGCCAGCGAGGTGACGGTGTCGGGCAGTTGCAGCATGCCCCCGTTCTACCAGATCGGTCCCGCCGCTCGACCTGCCATCACCGCCGTTCACCTCGTGCCCCCCGCCCCGTCCCGCCGCGGTTCGCCCCTCGTTCTCAGCCGTTCTCAGCCGTTCTCAGTTCGTGGGGTAGCGTCGGCGGGGTGGAAGAACTCGACCTGACGGCGACGGCCCGGCTCCGCCAAGCCGGGCAGCGGTACACCAACAGCAGGTCGCAGCTCGTGCACCTGCTGTCGGCATCGGACCGGCCGTTGACGATCCCGGAGATCCTCACCGCGCGTGCCGGCATGCCGCAGAGCTCCGTGTACCGCAACCTGACGGTGCTGGAGGAGGCCGGGCTCGTGCAGCGGGTCGCGTCCAGCGACGACTGGGCCCGGTTCGAGCTCGCAGAGGACCTGACAGGGCACCACCACCACCAGATCTGCACGCGTTGCGGGGAGGTCCGCGACTTCACGCTGCCGAACCACCTCGAGTCCACGCTCGATGACTGCCTGACCTCGGTGGCCACGGCGAACGGGTTCACCTTGCAGCACCATCGCCTCGACTTGGTCGGTGTCTGCGAGTCCTGCTCCGCGTAGGGCGTCCCTGCACCGCGCGGGCCCGAGGACGGCGCGTCCGACCACGACGAGGGCTCGCAGATCGCGGTCGCTCGTGAATCGTCAGTGACGCAACCACGCCGCGGCTCCCGGTCGCGGTCGCTCGTGAATCGTCAGTGACGCAACCACGCCGTGGCTCCCGGTCGCCGTCCCTCGTGAATCGTCAGTGACGCAACCACGCCGTGGCTCCCGGTCGCGGTCACTCGTGAATCGTCAGTGACGCAACTGCGCCGTGGCTGGCGTCACCGCGGCGATCCGCTCAGTGCCGGGCGAGCACCCACCGGCGAACGCGCACCGGGCGGCGCCCGAGGCTCGTCGCCGCGAGCGAGACGGCGAAGCAAGCGCCGGTCGTCAGCGCGATCGCTCCGCCGGCGGCGACGTTCCAGATCGCCGCCGCGCACAGCCCGAGCGCCCCGCTCGCCGCGCCGACGAGCGCCGCCACCACCATCGACGTGCCGAGCCGGTCCGTCCACAATCGTGCGGTCAGCGCCGGGACGGTGAGCAGGGCGACGGCGAGCAGCGTGCCGACAGCCGGGATCGCGGCCACGAGCGTGACGGTGATCGCAGTGAGCGCGATCGCGTCGAGGACAGCCGTGCGGTAGCCGAGCGCGCCGGCGCCGTCCCGGTCGAACGCGCCGAACACGAGCTCCTTGTGCAGCACCGCCAGTAGCACGAGCACGGCCGCGCCGACCCCGATCGTCGTGGCGATGTCGGCGGTGGTGACGGTCAGCACCGACCCGACCAGGAACGCCGAGAGGTCCTTCGACGACGACGCCCGGGTCGAGAGGATCATCATCCCGAGAGCGAAGCTGCCGGCGAGGACGACGGCGATCACCGCCGTGTTGTCGAGCACCCGACCGGCGCCGAGCAGCAGCACCGCGGCGACGACGACCAGTCCGAACGTCGTTCCCCCGACGAACAGGCTGACGCCGGCGGTCGAGGCGAGCACGACGCCGGGGAACGTCGCGTGCGACATCGCGGTGACGAAGAACGGCAGCCTGCGCATGATCACGTGCGCACCGACCACGCCGGCGAACAGCCCGACGCAGATCGCCTCGAGCATCGCCCTGCGGAACAGCGGCGACTGGAAGCTGTCGACCAGCCGGCTCACGCCGCCACCATCGGCAGACGGCTGCGTTGGGCGCGGGAGCGGCGGGCCAGTCCGCTGCCCGCCGCGACGAGGACGAACCCGAGGGTCAGCACCATCACCAGCGTCGCTCCGGGAGCGAGCCGCCAGCCGTGGTGGACGGATGCGTCGTAGCTGATCACCAATCCGGCCCAGCCGCCCACTGCGCCGATCGCGGCGGCGGCGGCCATCGAGGTGCCCACGCCCCTGCACAGCAGCCTCGCCGTCGCCGCGGGAGTGATCACCAAGGCGATGACGAGCACGGTGCCCATCGCCCGGATCCCGGCGACGACGGCGACGGCGATCGCCGCGTCGAGCACGAGGTCGAGCACGTCCACCGGGTAGCCGAGCGCCTCGGCGCCGGGCGCGTCGAAGGCCCGCATCACCAGCTCCTTGTGCAACGTCGCCAGCACGGCGAGGCACAGGGCGGTGATCAGCAGGGTGTCGACGAGCTGACGCTGGTCCACCGCGAGGATCCTGCCGAACAGCAGCGCGGTGAGGTCGGTCTGGAACCCGCGGCGGCGGGAGACGATCACCACGCCGACCGCGAGGAACACCGCGAACAGCACCGCCATCGCCGCGTCGGCATCGACCCGTCGGGTGCGGCCGAGCATCGTCAACAACACGACCGAGGCGAGGCCTGTGGTCAGTGCACCGACCATCAGCGACTGGCCGAAGGCGAACGCGATCGCGATCCCCGGGAACACCGTGTGCTGGACGACCTCGGTCAGGAACGACAACCGTCGCAGCAGGACGTGGACGCCGATCACCCCGCCGAGCAGGCCGAGCAGGACGACCTCGACGATCGCCCTGCGCATGTACCCGGCCTGGAACGGTTCGATCAGCAGGGCGCGCATCGCAACCGCGCTCAGCGCGCCAGCAGCGTGGCACCGTCGTCGAGCAGCAGCGCCGACGAGCCGTACGTGGCCTTCAGCCGCTCGCTGGTCAACGCCTCCGCGATCGCCGCGAACGCGAACTGGTCGCCGTTCAGCAGGCAGGCCACGTCGCAGGCGAGGTGCGCGACCGCCAGGTCGTGGGTGCTCATCACCACGGCGACGCCCTCGGCGCGAAGCCGCGACAGCACGGCCAGGAGTGCCTCGGTCGTGGTCGTGTCCACCCCGTTGAACGGCTCGTCGAGGAGCAGCAACCGGGCCTCCTGGGCGACCGCGCGGGCGAGCAGCACCCGCTGGCGCTGACCGCCGGAGAGCACCCCGAAGCGCGCGCCCGCCCGATCTGCGAGACCGACCTCCGCCAGCGCCGCCATCGCCGCGCGGCGGTGGGCGGCGTTCGGTCGCCGCACCCAGCCGATCATCCGGTAGCGGCCCATCAGCACCACCTGCAGCACGCTGACCGGGAAGTTCGGGTCGAGCTGATCGGCCTGCGGCACGTACGCGACCTGCGCCCGCGCCTTCTCTGGCGTGGTCCCCAGCACCTCCACCGAACCACCGGCCAATGGGACGAGGCCGAGGATGACCTTGATCAGCGTGCTCTTGCCCGCCCCGTTCGGGCCGATCAACGCCAACGAGCCACCTTCGCGCACCGTCCCCGTCACGCCGCGCAGCACCGGGTCGCGGTCGTAGGCCGCCGAGACCCGATCGAGAACAAGAGCCGGTTTCACTTCGCCCAGTCTGCCGCACTCGCCTGCCGATCCCCCAACGCCACCCGGCCCCCGCCCCGGGCGATGAGCCCCTGCGCGAGGAGAGAGGCGAGCCAGTCTGCCGATTCATCCCTCATCGCAGATTGACGACGATCTCACGGGTGTTGTGCTCGATCATCCTCAGGTAGGTGTCGCCGTCGCTGCCGGGCGGCCCGAGCGAGTCGCCGTACAACGCATCACTCCCTTCGACGACCTTGACACCAGCTTCGGCGGCGATCGCCGCGGCCGTCTTCGCCGGTAGCGAGGTCTCGGCGAACACGGCCTTCACACCCGTCGCCTTGATCTTCGCGACGAGGTCGTGGACGTCCGACGGCGACAGCTCGGCCTGGGTGTCGAAGCTGGGGATCACCGAACCGACGACCTGCAGCCCGAAGTGGGCGGCGTAGTAGCCGAACGCGTCGTGGTTGGTGACCAGCTCCTTGTTCGCCAACGTGCCCAGTTGGGCGCGCACGTCGGCGTCGAGGGTGTCGAGCCGGGCGGTGTACGCGGCGAGATCGGCACGGAACGTCGCCGCGCCCGCCGGGTCGGCGGCGATCAGCGCCGTGGCGATGTTGGCGACCATGATCTTGGCGTTCTGCGGATCGTGCCAGATGTGCGGGTCACCCTCGGACTCGTCGGTGCCCTGGCCCTCGCGGATCGTCACCCCGGCGCTGGCGTCGACGATCGTGCCGCGCGGACCGGCGCTCTTGATCGTCGAGTCGAACCAGCGCTCGAGCCCGACGCCGTTCTTGACGATCACCGCCGCTGTGGCGATCGCCTGCAGATCGGCGGCCGTCGGCTCGTAGTCGTGGGGATCGACGTTGGCCTTGAGCACCGGGTAGATGCGCACGTCTGCCCCGCCGATGTCGCGGACGAAGTCGGTGAGGACCGTCGTCGTCGTGACCACGGTGATCGCCGTGCCGCCGTCGGGCGCGCCGGGTGCTCCCGGCGTGTCGCCGGCGGCGCTGCTCCCGCACGCCGCGATGAGCGCCAGCGCGGCCACCATCGACACGACCCGGAGTGACGCCGGGCGATGGGCGCACGAGGTCGTCGCCCATCTGCCCGCCACCGATCTGCACTCGACCCTCGACGACACGACGCCTCCTCAGCGGAGACGCCAGGTTACAAGAATCGTTCTCGTTCTTACAAGTCAGCGCAGCAGTGTGGCGACATCGATCCCGTACAGATCGGCGACG
Organism: Acidimicrobiales bacterium; assembly: GCA_038213195.1. Lineage (GTDB taxonomy): Bacteria > Actinomycetota > Acidimicrobiia > Acidimicrobiales > Ilumatobacteraceae > JAODBQ01. The sequence goes on from JBBQTN010000167.1 coordinate 11,307, forward strand.
TTCGACGAGAGGATCGACTGCTTCTGCTCACTCGTCAGCGACGCGGTGTGCTCGGCGAGCATCTCCTGGCTCCACGGCCACGTCGAGTCGCTGTGCGGGAAGTCGTTGGCCCACATCAGCCGCCGCCAGTTCATCTCGTTGGCGAACTTGAACGCGGTCCAGTCGTCCTGGAAGGTGACGTAGATGTTCTCGGCGAAGTACTCCGAGGGCAGCTTCGACAGCTGCTGGCCGGCCGGCAACCAGTAGCGGTGGCGGTTGTAGGCGTGGTCCATCCGGTACATGAAGTGCGGCACCCAGCCGGCGTCGGCTTCGACGCAGACGACGCGCAGGTCGGGGTGGCGCTCGAACACGCCGCCGAGCACGAGCATCCCCATGATGTCCTGGCAGCCGCGCACGATCGACAGGAACCCGTTCATCTTCGGCCCGCGCGTGACCTCGCTCTGGGTGGTGAGGATGTGGAACGAGAGCGGCAGGCCGAGCTCGATCGCCGCCGCCCAGAACGGGTCCCACACGGGCGAGTCGTAGTCCGTCTCGTAGCCGGGGTTGCCCGGCATCATCACCCCGCGCAGCCCGAGGGCACGGATCTCGTGGAGGTCGGCGATGCCCGCCACCGGGGCGCGCATCGCCGGCTGGCCGCAGCCGAGCAGGCGGGCGCGGGCGGGGTCGCAGTAGTTGG
>JBBQTN010000168.1:0-11842 GCA_038213195.1 Acidimicrobiales bacterium
GCGAGCAGTGCCCGTGGGACCGCGAGCAGACCCACGCCTCGCTGGTGCGATACCTGGTGGAGGAGTCGTACGAAGTGGTCGATGCGTTGCAGGCACTCGACCCGGAGGACCCCGCCACCGACGACGACCTCGTCGAGGAGCTGGGCGACGTGCTGTACCAGATCGAGTTCCACGCCACGATCGCCGAGGAGCAGGGACGGTTCACGATGTCCGACGTCGCCCGGACCGTCCACGACAAGCTCGTCCGCCGGCACCCGCACGTGTTCGCCGACGTGGTCGCCGACGACGCGGAGACGGTCGTCAGCAACTGGGATGCGATCAAACGGGCCGAGAAGCAGCGCACCTCGGTCTTCGACGGCGTGCCGATGTCGCAGCCCTCGCTGTCGTACGCGTTCGCAGTGCAGCGCAAGGCGGCAAAGCTCGGCTTCGACTGGCCCGACGTCCACGGCGCGCTGCCGAAGATCGCCGAGGAGGCCGGCGAGCTCGTCGAGGCCGCCGCGGCCGGGGATCGCGGCCACATCGAAGAAGAGCTCGGCGACCTGCTGTTCGCCGTCGTCAACGTCGCCCGCCACCTCGAGATCGAACCGGAGGCGGCACTCCGCGCGGCGAGCCGCAAGTTCCGCACGCGCTTCGAAGCGGTCGAGGCGCTGGCTCGTGCGCGCCGCATCGACCTGCACGGCGCCGACCTCGGTGTGCTCGACGCGCTGTGGGACGAGGTCAAGCGGACGCAGGCGCATGACTGACCCGAACGGGCCGCCACCCGCGCCGCCGTCTCGCCACAGGTGCCGCGGCTCGGTAGCTCCTATCGTTGCGGCACATGAGCGACATCGTCAGCATCGTCGGCCGCGAGATCCTCGACTCCCGGGGCAACCCGACCGTCGAGGTCGAGGTGCGCTCTGCGGGCGGCGGGTTCGGGCGAGCCGCGGTGCCGTCGGGCGCGTCGACAGGTGAGCACGAGGCGGTCGAGCTGCGCGACGGTGGCAAGCGGTATGGCGGCAAAGGCGTGCAGAAGGCCGTCGGCTTCGTCAACGGCGAGATCGCCGGCGCAGTGCACGGCGTCGATGTGTTCGAGCAGCGTCTCGTCGATACGACGCTGAACGCCCTCGACGGGACCGACAACAAGGGCCGTCTCGGCGCCAACGCGATCCTCGGGGCGAGCCTGGCGGTCGCCAAGGCAGCGGCCGCCGAGCTGGGCGTTGCGCTGTACCGCTACGTGGGCGGGGCCAACGCCCATGTCCTGCCGATCCCGATGATGAACGTCGTCAACGGCGGCGTGCACGCCGACAACACGATCGACCTGCAGGAGTTCATGGTGATGCCGATCGGCGCGCCGAGCCTGCGCGAGGCGATCCGCTGGGGCACCGAGACCTACCACACCCTGAAGGCATTGCTGCACGAGCGCGGGCTGTCCACCGCGGTCGGCGACGAGGGCGGCTTCGCGCCCAACCTGGCCACCAACGAGGACGCGATCAAGGTCCTCGTCGAGGCGATCGAGCGTGCCGGTTACCAACCGGGCGAGGACATCTGCATCGCCCTCGACCCGGCGATGAGCGAGCTGTACCGCGACGGCAACTACCACCTCGACGGCGAGGGCAAGGTGCTGTCGGCCGACGACCTCGTCGCGTACTGGACGCGCCTCGTCGACACGTACCCGATCTTCAGCATCGAGGACGGGATGGCCGAGGACGACTGGGACGGATGGAGCGCGTTGACCAAGGCGCTCGGCAGCAAGGTGCAGCTCGTCGGCGACGACCTGTTCGTCACCAACACGGCGCGGCTGAAGATGGGCGTCGAGCGCGGCGTGGCCAACAGCGTGCTCATCAAGGTCAACCAGATCGGCAGCCTCACCGAGACGCTCGACACGGTCGAACTGGCGAGCCGCTCCGGCTACACGTGCGTGATGAGCCACCGCAGCGGCGAGACCGAGGACACCACGATCGCCGACCTCGCCGTGGCGACCAACTGCGGCCAGATCAAGACCGGTGCGCCGGCGCGCAGCGACCGTGTCGCCAAGTACAACCAGCTGCTGCGCATCGAGGAGTCGCTCGGCGAATCGGCCGCGATCCGCCGGCCGCGCTGACACCGCCCGGAGCGCGCGTCCGTGGGAGCGCAGGGTGCCGCAGATTGATGTCCCACGGCTGGAAGGATGGGCCGTCGTGAGCGACGGGCACAGAACCTCCTCGATCCAGCGCCCGCGCCCGCACACACGGGCCGTCGTCCGCGCGGACGCCGACGGGACCCGGTTGTCCGACTTCACCCGACCGATCGCGCACGAGAAACGGCTCGTCACCAAGTCGGGCTACCGGCTGCTGGTTGCCGGCATCGCCGCCATCGTGGTCGCCGCATTGATGGCCGCGCTGTTCGTGCTCCCGGTCAAGTCGTGGTACCGCCAGCGCGACGACCTCGCCGAACGGCAGCGCCAGCTCAGCGTGCTCAACGCGGCCAACGCCCAGCTGGTCCAGCAGGTCGGCTACCTGCAGACGCCCGACGGGATCAAGGAGGCCGCGCGCGAGGAGGTCGGCTACGGCGGTGCCACCGAGAAGCGGGTGACCGTCCTGCCCCCGCCCAACGCCCCGCTGACCCTGCCGGCCGGTTGGCCGTACGACGGCGTGAGCCAGATCATCGCCGTGCGCGCCGCACAGGCCGCAGCGGCGACCGCTGCCGCGGCGACGACGGTGGCGCCGACGACCGAACCGGCTGCGCCGGCTGCACCGGCGCAGGCCGCTGCCGCACCGGTGGACCTGACCGCGACGACCCCGCCCGCCGACGCGACGACGGTGACGCCGTCGACCGCAACGCCCTGACCGCTGACGACCGGCCCGCCCAGCAGGCAACCGCAGAGGAGCACTCCCCCCGGCGCGGCGTCGACGACCGGCGCGCCCTGACGGCATCGATCGTCACCGGGGATCGTCGCGGCGGCCGGACGCGTACTCGGTGCCGCCGGTCCACGTCGTCTACTCTCGGCCCGAACGTCGCCCCGACCGGGTGCGACGACCTGCTCACGGGGGTTCAGCGTGCCTGGCAGCATTCTCGGTAACCGGGTCCTTCGCAAGGAAGACCCGAAGTTCTTGACCAGCGGCGGCAAGTACGTCGACGATCTCGCCGACGAGCCGCGCCTGGAGGGCGCCGGGTTCGTCACCTACGTGCGCTCGTCGGTCGCCCACGGCACGATCACGTCGATCGACGCGTCGGCGGCGCTGGCGATGCCCGGCGTCCTCGGGGTGTTCACCGCGGCCGACCTCGGCCTCGCCGTGGAGCCTGCGGCGTTCAACCCGATGGTCTCCCGCGGGATGCTGGCGATCGACAAGGTGCGCTTCGTCGGCGAGCCGATCGCCGCCGTGGTCACCGAGACCCGCCGTCAGGGTGAGGACGCTGTGGAGCAGGTGGTGGTCGACTACGACGCGCTCGAAGCGCTGGTGGATCCCGAGGCGGCGATGACCTCCTCGCTGCTCATCTACGAGGCCGCCGGCAGCAACGTCGTGTTCGATTCGACGGCGATCGGCGCGCCTGACGTCACCGGCGACGAGTTCTTCGCCGGTTGCGAGGTGGTCGTCAAGGGACGGTTCATCAACCAGCGCGTCGCCCCGTGCCCGCTGGAGGTGCGCGGCTCGGCCGTGGCGTGGATCGACGGCAAGCTCCACCAGTGGTTGAGCACGCAGGGCGCGCAGGGCGCACGCGACGCCATCAAGGCCGGCAACGGGCTCGACGACGAGCACGTCCGCGTGATCACACCCGACGTCGGCGGCGGGTTCGGCGCCAAGATCACCTGCTACCCCGAGGAGATCCTGCTCGGCATCCTCGCCAAGCGCGTCGGGCGTCCGCTGCGCTGGCAGGAGACCCGCACCGAGAGCATGATGGTGCTCGGACACGGCCGAGGCCAGATCCAGTACGCGACCGTCGGCGGGGCCCGCGACGGCAAGGTCACCCACTACCGCCTGCAGGTCGTCCAGGACTGCGGCGGGTTCGCCGAGATGGGGACGATCCTCGCCCCGTTCATGACCCGGCCGATGTCGTCGGCGGTCTACGACATCCCGAACATCGAGTGCCGCACGACGAGCGTGGTCACCAACACCACCCCGATCACCGCCTACCGCGGCGCAGGGCGTCCTGAGGCCACTGCGGCGGCCGAGCGGATCATGGACATGTTCGCCGCCGAGATCGGGATGGACCCCGTCGACGTGCGCCGCAAGAACCTGATCGCCAAGTTCGACGAGCCGTTCACCACGGTCGTCGGTCAGACCTACGACGTCGGCGACTACGAGGTGGCGATGGACAAGGCGCTCGACCTGGCCGGGTACGCCGCGCTGCGCGCCGAGCAGGCCGAACGGCGCAAGGCCGGCGGCCCCAAGCAGCTCGGCATCGGCGTCAGCGTGTACGTCGAGATCACCGGCGGGGTGCCGCCGTTCGGCGAGCACGCCAAGATGGAGGTGCTCGAGGACGGCCGGGCGATCGTCTACACCGGCACCTCACCGCACGGCCAGGGCCACGTCACGGCGTGGAGCATGCTCGCCCACGAGCAGACCGGCATCCCGATGGACATGATCGACGTCGTGTGGGGCGACACCGATTTGGTTCCGTCCGGTGCCGGCACGATGGGCTCGCGATCCCTCCAGCAGGGCGGCGCCGCCGTCTGGCAGACGGCCGGGGAACTGGTCGAGGAGGCCAAGAAGCTCGCCGCCAAGCTGCTCGAGGCGAGCGAGGCCGACATCGAGCTCGACCGCGATGCCGGCGCGTTCCACGTCGTCGGGACCCCGGCCGTCGCCAAGACCTGGGCCGAGCTCGCGGTCGCGGCCAAGACCGACGCCGACCTGCCGGAAGGGCTGGCCCACGCGTCGTTCTTCCAGGCAGGAGGGGCGACCTTCCCGTTCGGCGCGCACGTCGCGGTGGTCGAGGTCGACACAGAGACCGGCCAGGTCAAGCACCTGCGCCACATCGCCTGCGACGATGCCGGCCGCGTGCTGAACCCGATGCTGCTCGAAGGCCAGATCCACGGAGGCGTCGCTCAGGGCTCGGCGCAGGCGCTGCTCGAGGAGGTCCGCTACGACAGCGACGGCAACCCGATCACGTCCAACCTGGCCGACTACGCGTTCATCAGTGCCGCCGAACTGCCGAGCGTCGAGGTCGTGCACATGGAGACGCCGACGTTCATGAACCCGCTCGGTGCCAAGGGCATCGGCGAGAGCGGCACGATCGGATCCACACCAGCGGTGCAGTCCGCCGTGGTCGACGCGGTGAGCCACCTCGGCGTGCGCCACATCGACATGCCGTGCACGCCCGAGCGGATCTGGCGGGCCATCAACGAAGCGAGCTGAGCGACGAGCCGCACGGAGGGAGCAGGCGAAGCGAAGCGGAGCCCAGTCCCGACCATTCAGAGCAGAGCCTAGTCCCGACCGTTCAGAACGACTGCTCGGCGTCGAGCTCGCTGATGATCCCGGCCTGGAGCTCTTCGGTCGTCGCCTCGTCGAGCTGGTGCTCCAGCGTCGGCAGGACCTTGCGCTCGATCTCGATGATGGTCGCGTGGACGTCGGCGGCGATGTCGTCGATCAGTCGCGACGTCGCCGACGCGGGATCGACGCCCAGCCGCTGCAGCAGCCGCAGCGCGTTCAGCTCGTGGTGCTCGGGGAACCCGGTGATCAGGTCGCCCTCGTCGCCGCGGATCCGGTCGACCATCGGGAACAGGAACCGTTGGGTGACCCGCCGGTGCGCTTCGAGCGCCTCGCGCACCTGCTCGACGGCCACAGGGCGGTCCGCTGCGGTTGCCCCACGTAGCGTCGCAAGCCGCGCCTCCAGCCCCCGGTGCGACTCGAGCAGCGGCGCGAACAGCGCGTCGATGCCCGTCGTCGGGCGCTCCGCGCCGTCGGCGAGGCCGGGCTCGGGGGTGTGCGGGGCGCGGACCTCGACGGGATGGTCGGCGAGGTGCTGCGCCGGCCACGCCCCGCTCTCCTCGCCGTCTTCGGGATAGCTCCAGTCCGGCCGCTTGGCGAGCCACGCCAGGTCGAGCACCGCGCGGCCCTCCTCGATCTCGACCAGGGGGACGATCGCCATCGTCTCGTCGTCCCACGGACCGGCGGGTCGGCGCGCGGCGGCGAGATCGACGAGCGCGCCGACGACCCGCTCGGTCTGGCCGGCGAGCGCGCAGCGCGCCCCGCGGTTCACCGTGGACAGGCGCGATGCGACGGCCTGCGCGTCGATGCGCTCGGCTCCGAGCAGGTCGTCGATCGCGAGTGCGTCGCGCTTGCACGGTTCGCACTGCCCGCACGACTCGACCGCGAGGAAGTGGGCGACCGACCTGGCCAGCCGGGCCAGCGGGACGCGGTCGTCGACGACGATGAAGCTCGCCGATCCGAGCCCGAGGCCGGCGGCGGCGAAGTCCTCGTAGGTCAGCCGCAGGTCGAGCAGCTCGCCGGGCACCGGCGGCCCGGAGACGCCGCACAGCACTGCCGAGATCGAGCGTCCCTCGGCCAGCCCACCGCCGAGCGTCTCGACAACCTCGCGCAATGGCGTACCCATCGCGAACTCGCCGACGCCGTGGCGGGCGGTGGAGCCGGTGACGGTGCAGATGATCGTGCCCGGTGACTGCTGGGTGCCGTGGGCGCGGTACCACGCCGCGCCGTTGAGCACGATCCCGGCGATGTTGGCGATCGTCTCGACGTTGTCGACGAGCGCGGGGGCGAACCAGCCGACGCCGCCCTGCTCGGCGAACGGCGCTCCGGACGCGGAGTGACCGGTCGGACGATGCGTAGGGTCGAGCCCGCGCCGGAACGGCGGAGCCACGCGGGGGAACGGCATCCGTCCCTCGACGACCTCGAGCAGCGCCGTCTCCTCGCCGAACAGATACTCGCTCGGCCCGGTCGAGACGCGCACGGCGACGCCGTCCAGCCAACCGGCAGCGTCCACCTCGGCGATCGCCGCCGACATCCGCCCCAGCTCGTTGGTGAACGACGCCTTCATCGCGATGATCACCTCCACTGCGCCGATCGCGCGCGCCGCGATGAGCGCGCCCTCCAGCACGAGGTACGGGTTCTCGTTGACGATCGCGCGGTCCTTGAACGTGCCCGGCTCGCCCTCTGCGGCGTTGACGACGACCGGTGTCGGCTCCGTCGGCGAGGCGTACGACGACACCGTGCGCCACTTCAGGCCGGTCGGGAACCCCGCTCCGCCACGGCCGCGCAGGCCGGCGTCGCCGATCAGATCGATGAGGATCGACGGCTCGACGAGCCGGGCGGCCTCGAGCGCGGCGCCGGCATGGGCATCTGCGATCGAAGCGCGCGGCGTACCGGTCAAGATCCGTGTCGTCGTGGCCATCAGCCACCTCCTGAGCGTCTGTTCTGCTGCGCCCACCCGGCCGGCGACGCGGACGAACGAGGCTCCATGTGCCGAACGTACCCGCTCGGCACCGTGCCGACTCGGTGCGTGCACCGTCGGGGGTGATTAGGCTCGCCTAACACGCGGCTGTACAGTCGCTTGCATGACGACTCGACGACTGGTTCGCTTGATCGGCACGGTGCTCCTCGCCGCGACGGTGCTGGGCGCCTGCGGCAGCGACAGCAAGCCGTCGACCGCGGCGACGACGGAGACCTACGTCACCGTGGCCCCGGCACAGGTCAGTTCCCGCCTCGCCGGCACCCAGGCCCAGCTGGACGCGCTCGCCGCGGCCCCGTCGAGCGCGAACGCGGGAGCGGTCGCGGTGGTCAACAACTCCTGGCAGGTCTATGAGGGCAACATCAGGACCGTCGACCCGCAGGCGTACCTCGACGGCGAGGACGCGCTCGCGCGGTTCACGCAGGCCGCGGCGAAGGACGACGCAGCGGCGATGAAGTCGGCGGCGGACAAGTTCCGCACGATGTCCCAGGCCTACACCGCGGCGCACCCGGGCTGAGCCGATGGTCCGCCGGCTGCTGCTGCTCGGCGTCGTCGCGCTCGCGACGCTCGTCGCGGTGTCGATCCTCGGCGGCGCAGGCAGTGCGGGCGCGGCCGGCAGCGTGTCCCGCGGTGACGCGATCAAGCAGCTCGACACCACCCGCCGGTCCGTCGACGAGACGCTGTCACTGTTGAAGGGCGGCGACCCGCAGAAGGCGCTGACCCAGGCCAAGGACGGCTACCTGTCCCACTTCGAGCTGGTCGAGACGCCACTGCGGGTCGTCGACAACGACCTGACGATCAGGACCGAGTTCCAGTTCGCGACGATCCGCACCGCGATCGGCGACGGGAGGCCGGTGAGCGTCATCCGCGACGAGATCGTCACGTTGCGCGACATGCTCGACAAAGCCGAGCGAGCGCTGACCGACGCCGGCGTCGGCGCACCCGCGCTCGTCACGGGGCAGTCGTTCCTGATCCTGTTCCGCGAGGGGTTCGAGATCGTGCTGCTGCTGTCGGTGCTGCTCGGCTACCTCGAGGCGGCGCGCAGCCCACAGTTCATCAAGCCGGTGATGATCGGCGTCGGCCTCGCCGCAGTGGCCACCGTGATCACCGTGCTGCTGATGCCGGTGATCTTCGGGCTGCTCCCGATCGGGCGCGAGGTGCTCGAGGCGGTCACCGCGCTGGTCGCCGTGGCCGTGCTGTTCTACGTCTCGTTCTGGCTGATCGCGCGCCTCGAGCAGAAGCGGTGGATGGAGTTCGTGCGGGCCCGGCTGTGGAGCGCAGTGTCGGTCGGTTCCACCGCGTCGTTGATGGCGGTGGGGTTCACCGCTGTCTACCGCGAGGGCTTCGAGACCGCGCTGTTCTACCAGTCGCTGCTGTCGTTCGGCTCCGGCCTCGGCTGGTACATCCTGCTCGGCGTCGGCCTCGCCTGCGTCGCGCTCAGCGGCGTCGCGTACGTGGTCTTCAAGCTCGGCCGCAAGCTGCCGGTGCGGACGTTCATGAACACCGCTGTGGTCATGGTGATGGTCACGTCGGTGGCGTTCCTCGGCAACGCGATCTACACCCTGCAGTCGGCGGACGTGATCACCTTCCGGCGCACCTCGGGTCCGCGGCTGCCGATCTTCCTCGCCGAGGCGACCGGGGTGTGGCCGACCCGACCGTCACTGATCGCCCAGGTCGCGCTGGCCGCTGTGTACGTGCTCGGCGCCGTGCTCCAGTTCGTCGTCAAGCCGCGACTGGCCAGGCGGCCGTCGCGCCGGCTGACCGCCGCCTCCTCGTGAGCGGACTACGCGTCGGCGTCGACGTCGGGGGCACGTTCACCAAAGCGGTCGCCGTCGACCTGGCGTCCCGCGACATCGTCGCCAGCGCCGTCGTCCCGACCACCCACAACGCTCCCGGCGGCGTCGCCGCGGGTGTGGTCGACGCCGTGGCCAAGCTGGCCGCCGAGGTCGGCGCCGAGCACATCGAGCTCGTCACCCATTCGACCACGCAGGCGGTCAACGCGCTGCTCGAAGGCGATGCGGCCGAGGTGGGCGTGATCGGCATGGGCCGTCGCCCCGACCTCGCCCGCGTCGAGAAGCGCATCCGGCTGCGCAACGTCGAGCTCGCCCCCGGCAAGCAGCTGCGCGTGCGCGTCGCGTTCTTCGACGTCACGGACGGTCTGCCCACTGCCGCGATCGCGGCGGCGATCGACGGGTTCCGCGACGCCGGGGTCGCGGCCGTGTGCGTCGCCGAGGCGTTCTCGCCCGACGACGACAGCAACGAGATGGCCGTGGCAGGCCTTGCCCGTGCCGCGGGGCTGCCGGCGTGCACGTCCACCGAGCTCAGCGGTCTGTACGGGCTCGAGCTGCGCACGGTGACCGCCGCACTGAACGCGTCGATCCTGCCGATCGCGGTGCGCACGGCCGCGTTCGTGGCCGAGGGTGTCCGCGCCGCAGGGATCGCCGCGCCGGTGATGGTGATGCGCAGCGACGGCGGCGCCACCGACCTCGCCGGCTTCGGCGCCGCTCCGGTGCGCACGCTGTACTCGGGCCCGTCCGCGTCCGTCGCCGGCGCGCTGCGCTACACGGGCGTCACCGACGCGGTCGTGATCGAAGTCGGCGGGACGTCGACGAACATCGCTGCGATCCGCAATGGCCGGCCGGCGCTGTCGTACGTGCGCGTCGCCTCCCACGCGACGGCGCTACGCAGCGTCGACGTCCGCGTGGTCGGCGTCGCGGGTGGCTCGATGCTGCGCGTGCGCCGCGGCCGGGTGCACGGGGTCGGACCGCGGTCGGCGCACATCGCCGGGCTGCGCTACGCCTGCTTCACCGAGCCGGCACTGCTGCGCGACGCCTGCATCGAGATCGGGCCCGCGCTGCCTGGCGACCCTGCGGACTACGTCGTGATCCGCACCGCGTCGGGCGAACGCTGCGCGCTGACGATCACGTGCGCGGCGAACGCGCTCGGCGTGGTCGAGCCGGGCGACTACTCCGCGGCGGACGCCGAGGCGGCGCGGTTGGCGTTCGAGCTGCTCGCCGGGCAGATGAAGGTCGAGGCCCGTGAGATCGCCGAGCAGATGCTCGAGGCGGCCGGGGGCGCCGCGTGCGAGCTGGCGCTCACCGTCGCCCGCTCCGCCAAGCTCGAGCGACCCTCGATCGTCGGCGTCGGCGGCGGCGCCGGCGCGTTGGCGAGGCGGGTCGCGGCGATGCTCGGCTGGCCGCTGGTCATCCCCGAGCACGCCGAGGTGATCTCCTCCATCGGCGATGCCCTGTCGCTGCTGCGCGCCGAACGCGAGCGCAGTGCGACCGTCGCGGACGCGGCATTGATCGAGTCGATGATGGCCGACGTCGAGGCCGAGGTGGTGGCCGCCGGGGCGAGTCCTGCCACCGTCGACGTGCGCTTCGAGGAGGTCCCGGAGCGCAGCACCGTGCGCGCCGTCGCCACCGGCGCGGTCGGCCTGCTGGCCGGCGCGCTGCCCGGTCGTCACGAGCTGGACGAGGCCGTGATCCGCGGGTCGGCGCCCGCCGGAGCCGACATCGAGGCGCACGGCCGGTTCTGGCTCGTCACTGTCGGCCGGAGGCTGCAGGTGCTCGATCGCTACGGCGACGAGGTGATCGACGTCGAGGGCCGCCGCGCCGACGCCGCCGACCTGGCGGACGTGTTCGAGCAGAGCATCCGCTACCGCGGACCTGTGACGCTGCGCCCGACGGTGTGGATCATCGACGGTCGCCGGCTGATCGAGCTCGCGTCCATCGACCCGGCGGCGAACCCCTTCGCAGGTCGCGACGACGTCATCTACCTCGTCGGCCGGCAGCGCTGATGGCGCTCTACGTCTCCCTCGGGAGGCGCAGGACCCGCGCCGTCCTCGCCGCGATCGTCGTTGCCGTCGTCGCCTTCGCGGGGGGTCTGCTGCTCGGTCGCCAACAGGTCCCGTCGGTCGCCGCTCGCGTCCGGACCGTGCAGTCCGACGCCGGGAGCGTCGCCACCGGTCTGGAGCGGCTGGACGTCGAGTACGCGAAGGTCGTCGCCGGCACCGATTCGCTCGACAAGGCGGTGCTCGTACCGATCGACGCGACGATCGCCACCGCGCAGCGGGCGTTGGGCGACGCCCCGTGGCTCACGTCGCAACAGCGCGCCGCGATCGTCGACGCGCTCGCCACGACGCGCGCGTCGGCGCAGGCCGAGGATCCCACCGCCGTCTTCGACCAGCACCTCCACGACACCGCCGCCCTGGTCCGGTCGACGTTCGGCGTCGTCGCGTAGCCGGGACCGACGGCCCACGCGGTCGCTCTCGTTCGGTGGGCGCGACCTGGATGGGGCATGATGGCGCGCAGAGGGGCGCGCCCGGCCGGAGCAGCCCGAGTCCGAGGTGAAGGGGGAGTGCGTGCAGATCAGCGTCACTGTCAATGGCATTGCGCACACTGATGAGGTGGAGCCGCGGGTGTTGCTCGTTCATTACGTGCGCGAGACGCTTGGTTTGACGGGCACCAACGTCGGTTGT
>JBBQTN010000169.1:0-11725 GCA_038213195.1 Acidimicrobiales bacterium
ATCTTGGGGAGATGGACTTCCCTCCTGCTGAGCGCCTCAAGTATCGGCTCGCACCTGGTGATCTCATCATCTGTGAAGGCGGCGCGGGTGTCGGGCGAGCGGCCGTATGGAACGGCGAGTTGGAAGAGTGCTACTTCCAGAAGTCCCTTCACCGAGTAAGAGCGCGCGGCCTGTGGCCCGTGGAGTGGTTGCTGGAGTGGCTGCGCATCTCGAAGTGGATGAACGCATTCGTCGTCGAGGGGAACTTGGCGACGATCCCTCATCTAACAGCCGAGCAACTGCGCGTGTATCGAATCCCGATGCCGGAGCCCGACGCCTGTCGTCGCTCCCTCGCAGTTCTCGCGGAAGGACGGCAGTTCCTTGACAGTGCTTCGGCCGTCCTTCAGCGACAGATCGAACTGCTCATCGAGCACCGCCAGGCCCTCATCACTGCCGCTGTCACGGGTCAGATCGGCGTGCCGGGGGTTGCGGCGTGAACGTTGTCGGCGAGCGGCCGTTCGAGGAGGCAATCGAGTGGTGGCTGCTCGAACACGACTACCTGAAGGCGTCGCCGTCGAACTTCGACGCCGTCCACGGGCTCGATCCGCACGAGCTGTTTGTGTTCCTGGGTGAGACGCAACCGACCGAGTGGCAGCGGCTGATCGAGCTGTATGGCAACGACGAAGCGGCAACCCGTGACGGCTTCGTGCGTCGACTCGCAGCGCAGCTCGACGAGCGGGGCACGGTGGACGTACTCCGCCACGGCGTCGTCGATCTCGGTGTGACGGTGCGGCTTGCGTACTTCAAGCCTGCGCACGGTCTCACGCCCGAGCTGATGAAGCTGTACGACGACAACCGAGTGTCCGTGACTCGGCAGTTCCCGTACGAAGCGGGCTCGACGAAGACGATCGACATGGCGCTGCTCGTGAACGGCATCCCGACGGCGACGGTCGAGCTGAAGAACCCGCTCACCAACCAGACCATCGAGCACGCCATCCACCAGTACCGCACCGACCGCGATCCCGCGAACGTGACGCTCGCCCGCCGTGCAGTCGTCCACTTCGCAGTCGACCCGGACCACGCAGCGATGACGACCCGGCTCGCCGGGCAGTCGACTCGGTTCCTGCCGTTCAACCTCGGCCACAACCTCGGTGCAGGGAACCCGCCGAACCCGGGAGGGCATCGCACGGCGTATCTGTGGGAGCGGGTATGGCAGCGAGATGCCTGGCTTGATCTCCTGGGCCGTTTCGTTCACGTCGAACGATCAGGCACGGGCACGGCCGCACAACGTCGAGCGGGCGAGACCGTCATCTTCCCTCGGTACCACCAGTGGGACGCCGTGTTGCGTATCGAGAACGATGCCCGCACACGAGGGGCTGGGCACAGCTACCTGGTGCAGCACAGCGCCGGATCGGGGAAGTCCAACTCGATCGCTTGGACGGCGCACCGGTTGTCGAACCTTCACGACGCCGACGACCGCAAGGTGTTCGACAAGGTGATCGTCATCACCGACCGGGTCGTGCTCGACAAGCAGTTGCAGGACACCATCTTCCAGTTCGAGCACGCACGAGGCGTCGTGCAGAAGATCGACAAGGACTCGACGCAACTCGCTGAAGCGCTACTTGGTGAGCAGGCGCGGATCATCATCACGACGCTGCAGAAGTTTCCGTTTGTCCTCGACAAGATCGCCGAGATACCGGCACGCCGTTACGCCGTGATCGTGGACGAGGCACACTCGTCGCAGACCGGGGAGGCGGCGAAGGACCTGAAGCTGGCGCTTGGCGCTGCGACGGAGCAGGAGCTGACCGTCGCCGAGGCGGAGGACGCCGGTTTCGTAGCGACAGCCGAGGACCCCGTCGAGGAGGCGCTCGCCAAAGCGGTAGCGGCACGAGGTGCGCAGACGAACCTGTCGTTCTTCGCCTTCACAGCGACACCCAAGGCCCGCACACTGGAGCTTTTCGGCACCCGCAACGCCGCCGGGAAGTTCGACCCGTTCCACCTCTACTCGATGCGCCAAGCCATCGAAGAGGGCTTCATCCTCGACGTGCTCGCCAACTACACGACATACAAGACCTACTGGCGGATCGAGAAGGCGATCAACGAAGACCCCGAGTACGAAGCCCCGAAGGCGAAGCGAGCGATCGCACGGTTCGTGTCGCTGCACCCGTCGAACCTTTCGCAGAAGGCAGAGATCGTCGTCGAGCACTTCCGTGCGCACACGGCAGCGAAGATCGGCGGCCGAGCGAAGGCGATGGTCGTCACGTCATCTCGGCTGCACGCCGTCCGCTACAAGCAGGCCATCGACCGCTACGTCCTGGACAAGGGCTACGGCGACATCGCCGCGCTCGTGGCGTTCTCCGGCAAGGTCATCGACGACACCGGGTTCTCGTTCACCGAGGCGAACATGAACGGCTTCCCCGAGTCCGAGACCGCCACTCGGTTTGCCACGGACGACTACCAGGTGCTCATCGTCGCCGAGAAGTTCCAGACCGGATTCGACCAGCCGCTCCTGCACACCATGTACGTCGACAAGGTGCTCACCGGACTCAACGCCGTGCAGACCCTCTCTCGGCTGAACCGCATCTTCGCTGGCAAGTCCGACACGTTCGTGCTCGACTTCCGCAACGACACCGACGACATCGTCAAGGCGTTCGAGCCGTACTACGGGCGCACGGTCGCACCGCCGACCGACCCGAACCTTCTGTATGACATGCGCCGTCGCCTCGATGACTTCGACGTGATGCGGTCGGAGGAGATCGAGGAAGTCGTGCGTGTGTTGCTGGCCGAACCGAGCAGCGGTCAGCACGGGCAGGTGTATGCGTTGCTCGATCTTGCAGTCGAACGGTTCCGGCTGCTCGACGAGGAGGAGCGGCTCGGCTTCAAGGACGCGCTCAACAAGTTCGTGCGCATCTACTCGTTCCTGTCGCAGGTGGTGTCGTTCGCCGACTCCAAACTTGAACGGGACTACATGTACTGCCGTGCGCTGGCGGCGAAGCTGCGAGACGAGACGACGATCGAGCGGCTCGACCTCGGCACCGAAGTTGAGCTGACCCACCTGCGCACCGAGATCACGCATGAGGGCTCGTTGGGTCTGAGCGGCGAGGACGGCGAAGTGAAGGCGATCTTCGGGACCGGCGAGGGCCGTCAAGCGCAGCTCGACCTCGAACACCTCTCCGAGATCATCGACACGCTCAACGATCGGTTCGGGCTCAACCTGAACGAGCGCGACCGGCTGCTGTTCGAGCAGTTCGAGGAGACATGGCTCGCCGATCCCGATGTCGTCGCCCGAGCGCAGCACAACACGTTGGAGAACTTCCGGCTCGTCTTCGACCAGCAGTTCATGCAGACCATCGTCGGCCGGATGGACCTCAACGAGGCGATCTTCAAGCGCGTCCTCGACGACGACGAGTTCCGGCAGGCGCTCATGGACCTCTACGCCCGGCGGGTGTACCAACGCGCGAACGGCGAGGGCTGAGCGGTCGGCGGGCGAGCCGTAATCGAGCGGTGTGCCGTCGAGCGCAACGCTGTGCTCGACCGGGTGGTCCTACCGGTCCTACCGGTCCTACCCCTCTGACCTGCGGTTACGTCGGCGGCGATGGAGCGGCCTGCTCGGGTAGCACTGCGCTGGCAGCGGTGTGCTACCGGCTCGAAGGGCGCTCAGCGCAGTGCTCAACGGGGGTAGGACCGCAGTGGTCCTACCCCTCTGACCTGCGGGTATGGCGATTCGAGCACACCGCTAAATCGGCCAGCGGTGTGCTCAGCGTTTCCGGCGGAGGCAAACCCCCTGGTCAGAGGGGTAGGACCGGTAGGACCAGAACGAACGCTGTGCTCGATCGGAAACGGGCAGGTCAGAGGGGTAGGACCGGTAGGACCGGTAGGACCACCCACACCCCCCTCCGGCGCAGGCCCCCGAATGGAGCGTGCGCCCGACGACCAGGAGACTCCCATAGGGAGTTGCGCCGTATAGGGAAAAAAGAAGAAGAACCAACAGAACCTATTGGCCGCTCGCTTTTTGGGGTCCTACCAGAGGGGGTACTGGGGGGTCCTACGGTCCTACCTTCGCTCAACGCTGTGCTCACTTTCGGGCCGATTCAACGCTGTGCTCACGGTTGCGAATTTGGATGGTGTGTCCGAGAAAGTGGGGCCCCCTACTCCGGCGAGCACGGCCCCCCTTCTGCCCGGCCAGGTCCGGGGGTGGGGGTGGGGTACCCGTGGGGTCGCCCGATCACGAGCCGAGGTAGCACGCCGGGCACACCCACTCGTCGGCGCTGGTGTGAGCGCGCTGCTCGCCGGGCTCGATGTCGCTGCCGCACGCCGGGCACGTCGATGGCGGCGGGCCAAGCGGCGCGGGCCACATGCGCAGAACCATCATGTCGGCTTCGGCGAGGCCCATCTCGTACGTCGGTCCCTCGTCGTCCCCGTGGGCCAGCTCCCGCTCGACCCGTTCGATGGTGCGGGAACACGAGCGACGCACACGCAGGATGGCGGTTGCGGCACGGGCGGGGGAGAGCAGCAGGGCGGCAGCAAGTTCCTCGCTGCGCTGACGCATGCCGTCGATGTGCCCGAGCTGCTTCTCCTCCACGCCGTCGGCGTCGGTGAGGCTGGCCACGGAGTTGTCGAGTCGAGCTGCGACGATCGCTCCGGCACGCAGCAACTCCAGCCGAGCGAGTGCCCGGTCCTCGGCGGCAGCGTTCACGACGACGCTCGTGCGAGCACTCGACGAAGCGACTCCGGGTGCCACCGGTCGGTGCGCTTCGGCCGGTACCCCTCCTCGGTCAGCACGGCGGCAATGGTCCGCAACGACGCTCCCGAAGCACGCAGCACGAGCGCACGCTCGACGGCCTGCCGCTCGCCCGGATCGTCGATCAGCTCACCATCCACGGCACGAGTGCCGAACGGCGGCGCACCGAAACCGGCGTAGCCGCCTCGGTCGGCTTTCAACTGCCGCCCAGCTCGCAGTCGTGCAGCGATCATCCCTCGTTCGAGCTGTGCGAACACGCCGATCATCTGCCGCAGCGCCGTCTTCATCGGGTCGTCTGGATCGTCACGAGGAACTTCGCCGATGTCGACGGCGAACACCGTCGCACGCATCTCCCACACCTTGGCCAGCGTCGCCTCCTGCACGGTCAGCTTCCGTGCGAGGCGATCGAGCCGGTACACGACGACGCCCTCGGCGGGCCCGTGCTTCACAGCGGCGAGCGCCTCGTGCAGACCGAGGCGGGCATCGACATCGTGCGATCCGCTGACGCCTTCGTCTCGTGTCACGAGCACGATGCGGTGACCGTTGTCTCGTGCCCACCGCCGGACGCCCTGCAGTTGCACGGCGAGCCCGAGCCCTTCGTCAGCTTGTCGATCCGTGGAGACGCGCAGATACGCAACGAGTTTCATGTCCGTCCTTCCGTGGCCCGATCGCAGAGTGCGCGCTCTGACCTGCGATGTCAAGGTTGTTGAGACGGATGTGACGGATTCGCCCTTGACAACCGCCAAGCACACCTTGACAATTGCCAAGGCGCGAGCGTGTTCGAGTCGGTACTCGATTCGGAACTGCGAGCGTGTGCTGGAGTGCTGCGTCGGCCAACAGTCCGAACAGTGCGACGACGACCGTCAGGCGTCGGAGCAGAAACGGCACCGTCCAACGGTGCTCCAGCACACGGCTCGCATGGCGCGAGCCCGCACCACTTCGCCGACGACTACCGCCCCGCTCGTCGAGCCCACCGGGTCACGTCGCTGCGTCGCCAGATGCGTCCGGCCCGAAGCCACGCCACCGGCTCGGGGAACTTCGGGTCGCTCTGCACGATCTGATCCACCCGCTGGCGGGACACGCCGAGCATCTCGGCGATCTCCGTGAGGCCCACGAGATCGAGTTTCGCCGCCATGAACGGGACGTTACTCCGCGCTGCCTTGACGGTTGTCAACCCCCACAGCGTTGGCGGACCACGGGCAACCCGGCACGAGCCGCACGGAATCGGGGCGGTTGCGCTTCGATGTGCTGCCGATCGGGTCACGTCCGCAGCCGTGCCGGATCGCCTCGTCGAGACCGCAAGCCCCCGAACCCGGTCGCACGTTCACCGCTCTGACCAGCGCGGATGGCCGACCATCGTCGCTCGACCCAGCCGCAAGCGCGCGCTCGTCTCAGCTCCGCCGGACGGTCCCGCGAAGTGGGGGGTTGAAGCCCGTGCATCCCCGCACCGGCTGCGGCGTTGCTGCCGCCCGAAGCCGCTGCGAAGCGACGACGATGCGGCCCGATGATCCCCCAACGGTCCGCGATGCTGGAGTCGAGCCGTACTCGGCATTCGTTGGCGATCGGCGAGAGCCTCGCCACCGTGGCAGGAACCCGCTCGATCAGGCAGTCTGTGCGGATGCTTGGCGGTGCGAGCGTGCCCAACACGATGGTGTACGACGAAACGGGAGCCACGGAGATCGGTCGGGCAGATGTCGTCACCCGGCACAGCTCGGGTGGAGCAATCACCGGAGCCATGTGCTTCCACGACGACCACGTTGCTCTTGCTTCGACCACTGTGATGATTGAGGTTCCGGTAGAGATCACCAAAGACGAGTTGACGGATCAGCCAGCCGTCCGTGCGCTGTCAGACGAGGAGGTGCTCACCTCGAAGCAGCCGGTCAGATTCCGCGTGGTTGGTGGGGCCCCGCCGCTGTTTCTCATTGAGGCCGGGTAACACGAGTCTCGCCGAACGTCGGTCAGCGGGGCGTCGCGTCCGCCAAGCGCAGAATGAGCGCACCGGTGACGTGCACCGCGAGCCAGGCGTCGGCGCGGTTCGCCGGGTCAGCGTTGTGAGCGTCGCCCTTGGTGCTCCGGTCGGCCTCCACCCAGTGGATCAACTTGGTCAGACCTTCGGTCAGGGGTGAATCGTGTGCGCCCAGCAGACCGCGCTTGCGAGCCGAGGTCACGAGCGAGCCCAAGGCGTTGCCTTCGGCTCCGGCGACCTTCAGGGCTTCTTGCAGCGCGGTCCCTGCGTCGGTGATCGCGTCGGGCGGGTTCTCTCCGATCTCCCGGAGGGCGTCTTGATACGCGCGCTCGACGGCCTCCCATCCAGTGCGTCCTGACAGGAGGCGCAGCGTCGGCGCAACGACAGCGTCGTGCAGCTCCTTCGACTCGAAGTCGACGATCTGCCCGTCGATGTACTCGAAGCTGATGCGCTCCTCAGCGAGCACCCGGTTGACCTTGCTCACCTCGTTCTTCATGAGGAGGTCGTCACCCGAAAGTGCGGCCGCGGCGTTCAGGAAGGCCTCGATCAAGGACGGCGTGCACTCGTTGTCCTTCATGATCATCGCGAGCAGCGACCTGTTGTTCGGGGCGCGGTGGCGGCCCGAGAAGTCCTTGCCGAGACCGACGAGAACGCGCTGGAAGGCCTCCTGCGCCGCCTCTTCGAACAGCTTCCAGCCGAAGCCCACTTCCCACTGAGCTGTGATGCGATTGACGGCTTCGTCAGAGAACCACGAAGTCCAGAGGCTCTCTCCGTCGGCCTCCCTGGCGGCGAGCTGTCGCTGTCGCTGATCCCAGAGCATGATCACGGGAGCCTACGGCGAGTCCGAGACCGTCAGCCCACCTATTGACTCAGCGGTCTTCACCGCCGAACCGTGGGTGGAGGAGCTCCACCGGTACCTGAGCGATCACGGTGGTGCCCGAGTTCGGAGCTTGGTCGTCGAGCAGAGGGTCGCGCTCGAAGAGACGTACGACGTCCTCGTCGTGAGTCACCGGTGGCCGGCGTTGACGCAGGCGTTCGTCGCCGACGTGCAGGCGCGATCTCGCCGGGTGCTCGGCGTGGTCGACCGGGCCGAAGCGGCCAGCCGTACGCATCTGGCCGCGGTCAATGTCGACGCGGTTGTCGACAGTGATGCCGGACCGGAAGCATTCGTGCGGGCGCTCGTGGCGCTCTGTGCCGAACAGCCTCGCCGAGTTGCGGCGCCCGAGTCGCTTGCCGTGCGGCCGGGCCGGCTCGTCGGAGTGGGTGGACCGCCGGGCGTCGGCCGGACCGAGCTCGCGATCGAGCTTGCGATCGCGGCCGCCCGTGTAACGACGGTTGTCCTGGCGGACTGCGACGACGTCGCACCTGCGGTCGCACAGCGCCTCGGCCTGGCGCTCGAGCCGAATCTCCGCACCGCGATCGATGCCGTCGAGCACGGCCGCGGCGACCTTGGGTTGTGCCTGCGGCAGCAGATCGGTACGAAGCTTTCGATCCTCGGTGGCATACCGAACTCGACGAGTTGGATGCAGGTTCGGCCGAGTGAAGTGCTCCGAGTCGTCGACCGCCTTGCCACAGAGGCCGAGATCGTGGTCGCCGACGGCATCGGCTCGCTCCAGGATCTCGGTGGTCCGCCGCGCGGACGGTTCGCGACGGCGCGAGCTCTGGCGATCGAAGCCGACGTGCTCGTTGCCGTGTGTGACGCGAGTCCAGTCGGCGTCACGCGGTTGCTCGCCTGGATCGTCGAGGCACGGGGACTCGCGCCCTCGACGCCGATAGTCGTAGCGGTAAACCGCGCCCCCTCGGGGTCGTTCCGGCGCGGCGAGTTGTACGACGAGATCAGTTCGAGCATCGATGTGTTGGAAGTTGCGTTCGTCGGCGTCGACTCCCGTGTCGCAGATGCGGCGTGGGATGGCCGTCCAGTCGCGCGTGGACGGTTCACCCGGACCGTCTCACGCCTCGCGAAGGTCGTCATGGCCCGGCCTCGACGAGCCGCGGACCCGCAAGTCATGGTCGTGCCGTGAGCCCACCTCGCCGATGACTGCGCGATCGGACGCCTACGACGTGATCCGTCACGACGCGATCGCCGGAATCGAGCGGCGAAGACTGCAGCCAGATCGACAGCTGGCCGAGGTGCATGCCGAGATCGAACGGGCCGTCGACGACTATCAACGCCAAGCGCGCTTGGGCGACGAGGTTCCGCTCGGCGATGCACAGACGATGGTGCATCGAGTCCTGCGATCGATCACTGATCTCGGTCCGCTCACCGACCTCCTCGCTCGCGAGGATGTCGAGGAGATCTTCATCGAGGGCGCCCGCGTCACGTATCTCGATAGTGGCGGGCGGTTGCGCGGCCTCGCCGAGCCGACCGCCGAAGATGAGAACCGCCAGATCCTCGACCGCCTGCTCGCCGTGACCGACCGTCAGCTCAACGCCAAACATCCGATGGTGCAAGCGCGAGTGCTCGATGGAACTGCGCGATTGACTGCCGCGATTCCTCCCGTGGCCGACTGCTTGTCCGCGACGATACGGCGTTACACCGTGCGCGACGTCACCCTCGACGAGCTGGTCGCGCGCGACGCTCTCTCGGCGCCGGCGGCGGCGTTCCTGTGGGCGCTCGTGCAGCAGCGCAGTCGGATCGTGATCTCGGGTGAACCGGGCGCGGGCAAGACCACACTCGCGGCTGCCGTCTTGTCGTCGTCACCGGCCAATCACTGCATTCGTTGCTGCGAGGAGGTCCGAGAGCTCGCAGTTCCGTTGACGCACGGTGCGTACTACGAGGTTCGCCCGGCCGGCCTCGACGGCACCGGCGAGATCTCGCTGCGAGACCTGGTGAAGTTCGTGCTTGCGATGCGGCCGGACAGAATCGTCGTCGGCGAGATGCGCGGCGCGGAGGCGTTCGAGCTCACGCGCGCGGTCAATGCCGGCTGCGGCTTCATGTGCACGGTGCACGCCAACAGCGCGCCCGACGCCTTCAACGCGCTCGTGAACGCCGCCTTGATGGCCGGCGAGAACGTGACCGAGCGCATCGTGAACCGCGTCTTCTCGCAGGCGCTGGATGTCATCGTCCATATTGATCGGGACGATGCGTCACGTGGCGCGGGCTCCGTGCGCCGGCAGGTCACCGAGATCACCGCGGTTCTGCCGAGCCTGGGGGTAGAGCAGACCTTCGAACCAATCTTCGTGCGAGATGGGTTGGGACGCCCGCTCGAATGGACCGGAGCGCTCCCGCCCGCGCTCGAGGAGCGCCTCGATCGGGCGTTGCCGCACGGCGCGCCTGTGCGCGGACTCCTCGACCGGTCGGAGAAGATCGCGTGAGGTTGCTCGCGGCGCTCGCCGTCGGAACGTGTTGTGCGCTCCTCGCCGCCGCGTTGCTCGGGACGATACCGCGAGCGCGTCAGCGTTCAGGTCCGGTTCGTCGCCTGGCCGCGCGCCGAGAACGCGCCGATCTCTGGCTGCAGCAGGCCGGCGTCGGCATGGGACTCATCCCTTTCTGGGCGGGGAGTGCGTTCGCGGGTCTCTTCGCGGTCATGGCGGTGACGACGCTCACTGGGTCGGTATTCGTCGCCGCGGTACCCGGCGGCGCCGTGGCTCTCATTCCTCGCGCGTACTTCGGTCGCCGCCGGCGAAACCGGCTCCGGCAGGTGCAACTCGCGTGGCCCGACGGGCTGCGCGACCTCGTGTCGTCGATCGCGGCCGGCAACTCGTTGACGCAAGCAGTGACGAGCTTGGCCGAGACCGGTCCGGTCGCTATGCGCGTCGCGTTCGCGCGCTTTCCTCAGTTGGCGCGCGTGCTCGGGACCGGACCCGCTCTGGAGTTGATGAAAGAGGATCTCGCCGACCCGACGACTGTCGATAACTACCCTCTACCCGCCAGTGGGGGTTAGCGCCGATCAGGCAGATATGGGCGGGTTGTTGGGGGGGACGCGAGTGAGACCGTCAACCAGGCCAATCAGACAAGTGCAGACCGGTGATCTTCTCGTACGCCTCGATGTAGCGGGCGCTGGTGGCGGCGATGACCTCCTCGGGCATCGGCGGCGCGGGCGCTGTCTTGTCCCAGCCGAGTGAGGCGGCGTAGTCGCGCACGGGCTGCTTGTCGAAGCTCGGCGGGGTCGCGCCGAGCGTGACCTTGTCGGCAGGCCAGAATCGCGACGAGTCCATCGTCAGCGCCTCGTCGCAGACGTGCAGCTCGCCGTCGATGAAGCCGAGCTCGAACTTGGTGTCGGCGATCACGATGCCCTTGGTCAGCGCGAGCTCCGATGCCATGCGGTAGAGCTCGACTGACACTTCGCGCGCCAGGTCGAACGTCTCCCGGCCGACGATGGCGGCTGCGTCCTCGAAGTTGATGTTCTCGTCGTGCTCGCCCTGCTCGGCCTTGGTGGACGGCGTGAACACGGGCCTAGGGAGCTGCTCGCTCTCCTGCATGTCGGGTGGCAGCGGCACGCCGTTAACGGTCCCGCTCCTCTTGTACTCCTCCCACGCGCTGCCCGACAGGTAACCGCGCACGATGCACTCGATCTTGAGCATGTCGGCGCGGCGGGCGAGTGTGGCCCGTCCCTTCCACTCGTCGGGTACATCGGGGAACTGGTCGACCACGTGGTTGGGCAGTACACCGGCGAGTTCGTCGAACCAGAACGCCGAGATGGCGGTCAGCGCTCGGCCCTTGTCGGGCACGGTCTCACCTAGCACGACGTCGAACACGCTGAGACGGTCGGATGCGACGAACAGCAGGTTGGCGTCGCCTGCGTCGTAGATGTCGCGGACCTTGCCGCTGTAGATGTGCTTTAGCTCTGTCACAGGATGGGCTCCGGGGCGCAGGTGGCGGCTTCTCGTCGGGTGCGTCGATGCCCCGGTGAATATCCGTAACGCCGCGGCGTCGACGCGCACAGATTGCCCGCTCTGAGGCTGTCGCACCAATGTCTGATGGTGCCGTCGGTCGTGGTGTCGGTGCTCGGGTTGGCAGGGCGTGGGTGTCGCGGCTGTTACGCGTAGGTGGGTTGGGGGTGGCGCCAGAGTTTCAAGATGTTGTGTGTGGCCGCGAT
>JBBQTN010000170.1:0-11647 GCA_038213195.1 Acidimicrobiales bacterium
GCGGCCCGCATGCGCTGTACGGCGGCGGCGCCGCAGAACGGATCCTCGGCGAGCTCGGTGTCCGGACGACCGGTGGGCCGCCGAGCAGCGACACCTACGGCCTGCTCGGCGGCCGGGTGGGACGGCTGCCGTCGAACACGCGGACGTTGCTCGCCACGGACCTGCTCGGCTGGCGGGCCAAGGCGGCTGTCGCCAAGCTGCTCGGGACGCTGGGCAAGCAGGACGCGCAGGCGCTGGCGCACGTCTCCGTGCGCGAGTGGCTCGACGGCATGAAAATGCCCGACGAAGCCGTGCTGCTGATGGAGATGCTCGTGCGCACCGCCAGCTACGCCAACGCCCCTGAGGTGATGAGCGCCGAGGTCGCGCTGTCGCAGATCCAACTCGCGTTGCGCCACGGGGTGCGTTACCTCGACGGCGGCTGGCAGTCGCTGGTCGATCAGCTCGCCGCGGGGCTCGACATCCGCCGCGCCCAGGCCGTGACCGTCCACCGCGACGGTGACGAGATCGTGGTCGGCACCGCCGACGACGGGCGAATCGTCGCCGACGCTGTCGTCCTGGCGAGCGGGACGCCGGCATCGATGTCGGCGCTGCTCGGCCGGGCGCCGTTCTCCGTCGGTCCGCCCGTCGAAGCCGCGTGCCTCGACCTGGGTCTCGCCGCGGCACCCCGGTACCCGGTGCTGTTCGGCCTCGACGTGCCGCTGTACGCGTCGGTCCACCAGCCGCCGGCACGCCTCGCCCCGGTAGGCCGGCAGGTGCTCGCCGTCGCCCGCTACCTCGCACCGGGCGAGGACCGCCGCCCGGCGGACGGGCGCGCCGAGCTGGAGGCCCACGCGATCCGCACCGGCATCGCCGGCGATGACATCGTCAGCAGCCGGTACCTGCACCGGATGACCGTGGTCGGCGCACTCGCGACGGCCGCGGCCGGCGGATTGGGTGGCCGCGTGCAGGTGACCGACGCCGGCATCGACGGCGTGTACCTCGCCGGTGACTGGATCGGACGCGAGGGTCACCTGGCCGACGCGAGCATGGCCAGCGCAGCCGAAGCGGCGCGTTTGGCGGCGGCGCGGGTGACGGCGCGAGCGTGAGCGTCGTGAGCGCAGCGCGGCCGCAGGTCCCTCGTGAGGCGGTCCACCCGACGCACGTCGCCGCGTTCGAGGCCGAGCGGGCGCGGCTCACCGGGCTGGCGTACCGGATGCTGGGCTCGATGACCGACGCCGAGGATGCCGTGCAGGAGGGCTGGATGCGCTGGCACCGGCTCGGCGCCGACGGCCGCTCGGCGGTCGACAACCCCTCCGCGTGGCTGACGACGACCGTCGGCCGGCTGGCACTCGACCGGCTGAAGTCGGCGCAGCGCCAGCGCGAGCAGTACGTCGGTCCGTGGTTGCCCGAGCCCGTGCTGACCTCGCCCGACCCGGCGGACTCGGTCGAGTTGGCCGAGTCGTTGACGATCGGCTTCCTCACGGTGCTGGAGCGACTCGGCCCCGTCGAGCGCGCCGTGTTCCTGCTCGCCGACGTGTTCAACGAGCCGTACGCCACCGTCGCGGCGGTCGTCGGGCGCAGCGAGGAGGCCTGTCGCCAGGCGGCGTCGCGTGCTCGCCGGAGGGTGCGCGAGGAACGTCGCGGTGCCATGGCCGCGTCCGGCGACAACGGCACCAGAGGAGGCACAGCGCCGCTCGTCGCGGCGTTCCTCGCGGCGTGCGTCGAAGGCGACCTGGACGGCCTGCGCCGTGTGCTCGCCGACGACGTCGTCGTGGTCAGCGACGGCGGTGCCCTCGTGCACGCGGCACGTCATCCCGTCGCCGGGTTCGACCGCGCTGCGCGTCTGCTCATCAACCTCGCCAAGCGTCTTCCGCAGGGGCTGACGCCGGAGGTGCGCGGGATCAACGGCGGATCGGGGATGGTGGTGTGGCGCAAGGGGATCGCCGCGATCGTGCTCGCTGTCGAGGTGCGCAGCGAACGGATCGCCACGGTGCAGATCATGGTCAACCCCGACAAGCTCCGTCACGTCGCAAGCTGACCGACCGGCGCCAGGCGGCGAGTGCGCCCATCGGCGGGTCTGGCGGGGTGTGAGAGGATCGGCGAGATGTCCGATCTCCCGCCTCCCGGCTTCCCGCCCCCGGGCGACCCGCCGCCGCAGCCGCCTGCTTCGCCGCTGCCGCCGCCGGGATCGCCGCCGGGACTCGGCGGGCCGTCGGGGATCGGGAACCCGCCGACCGGTGATCAGCCTGAGTTCGGGCCGACCGGACAAGGCCCGATGGTCCCGGTTCGCTCCGCACCGAAGGGCACGGGGCCGTGGTGGAAGGGGCCCGCCGGTTACATCGTCGGGCTGACCGTGCTCGCGGCGATCGTTGTTGCGATCGTGCTGGTCGCCACGTCGGGCGGCGGCAGCAAAGCCACCAAGCCCACCGACTCTGTCGCTGCGACCACCCGACCCGACACGCGGGCGCCGCAGACCATCGCGCCCACGACGGCGGTGCGCCGCACGACGACGACACAGCGCACGACGACGTCGCCGAGCACGACAGAGGTCGGAACAACACCTGTGTTCACGGTGCCGGTGTTGACGGATCCGCCGACAACCGCCGCCGCCACCACCACCGCCACGCCGTCGACCGCGGCGCCGCGGGTCACGGCCGTCCCAGGCAGCACTCCCGCGACGACAGCGGCCCCGGGTGGAGCACTCCCGGTCGGCGGCCAGGCAACGGTGACCGACCATGCCGACACCGTCCAGGTGACCGTGCTCTCCGTCGTCGACAACGCCCCCGCGCCGCAGTACCTCCCGCCGAATCCCGGCAACAAGCTCGTCTCCGTCCAGCTTCGGCTGGTCAACCCCGGAGCTCAACCGTTGGACATCGCACCGGAGCTCGGCGCGACGTTGATCGACGGGTCGAACCAGCAGTTCACGTCGTCGTTCCAGACGTCGGGCGCCGGGCCGGGGCTGCTCTCGGTGAGGATGCTGCCAGGCGATGTCCGCTCGGGGTGGCTGACGTGGGAGGTCCCCAAGGAGAGCGTGCCGACGCAGTTGCAATGGAAGCTGAACTTCGGTGACAACGGCGCAGAATGGGATCTCACCCAGCAGGGCCAGCCGAGCGCGGCCCCGGCCGTGATCGCTCCGGCGACGGCGTTCAACACGCCAGTGACCCTCCACGGCGGCGACGGCGTGGCGATGACGGTCGCCGCGGTGCGCGTCGTCGACCGCGCGAAGTCCCAGCTGCCCGGGCAGGACCCGAACACACGCGCCTTCGCCGTGCAGCTCACCTTCACCAACGCCGGGCAGGATGCGCACACCGACTATCCGGACTTCGCCGTCGTGATGATCGATGCCGACGGGCAGCAGTACACCTCCTCGATCTTCGGCACCACAGCAGGACCGGGGTTCAACGGCGAGATCGACCTCTCGCCCGGCGACGCGCGAACCGGCTTCGTCACGTTCCAACTGCCGAAGAACGCCCAAGCGGTCAAGGTCCAGGTCCGTCTCGACTCCTTCTCTGCCGACGAGGTCGCCGAGATCGCCCTCGGCTGACTTGCGACGCGGGTCGACGCTCCGCCGGGCAAGATGACGGGCGTGGGGCGCAGGTCCGCAACATCGCGCTCGAACGGGAAGCCCGAGCACCGTGGCGCGACGCCGGCGATCGCCGCGCTGAACGCAGCCGGTGCCGAGTTCCTCGTCCATGAGTTCGTGCACGAGCCGGGCGCGCGCAACTACGGGCTCGTCGCCGCGGCAGCGCTCCAGGTCGAGCCCGATCGCGTGTTCAAGACGCTCGTCGCGACCACGTCCGGCCGCGTCGGTGGCACTCGCCGCAGCGTCGAACGGGACATCGGGCAGGACATCGAGCACGTCGTCGCGATCGTCCCGGTGAGCAGCTGTCACTGCGCCGACCTGGCCGCAGCGCGCGGACGCGCTACGACCGGGCTTGGCGCAGCAGCGCCTCGATGCGCGCCACCCGGGTGCGCGCCGGGGGATGGCTGGTCGAGACCCGCTCGCGCCACGTCTGCACCGGTGGCGTCGTCGTCGCGACGCGGCGCAGCGCACTCGCCAGTGGCTTGCCGAAGCCCATCGCCACGACCCGGAGGTCGGCCTGGAACTCGGCGTTGCGGCCGACAAGGTTGGAGAGGACGTTGCTCGCCCCCAGCCCGGCGAGGAACACCCACGACACGGCCGTGAGCACGCCGCTGAGCAGCCTGCCGAGCGCGGTGAGGCTCGGCGAGTCGCGGGCGAAGGTGTCGGTGGCGGCCGTCGCCACGTTCTGCAGGAAGATCCCGATCCGCGCCAGCAGCAGCACGGGCATGCTCAACCACTGGCTGACCGTCAGCGCGACGGTGTGGAACCCGAGGTGGTGGCTGAGCTCGTGGGCGAGCACGCCCGTCAGCTCGTCGCGGGGCAGCGTCTCGACGGCGTAGCTGGTGACGATCACGAGGTGGCCACCACAGGCGAACGCGTTGAGCTCGTCGGCGGGGAGGACGGCGAGGGCGTACCGGCTGCGCGGCAGCCGGTTGGCCTGCAGGACCGAGCGCCATGAGGTATCGAGGATGGCGCGCTCGTCGCGGTTGGGCCGGCGGGCGCCGAGCAGTGGAGCCACGAGCCGCACCTGGACAGGGCGCAAGAACAGCACCACCCCGGCGATGAGGTACCCGGCGGCGAACAGCACGAACGGCACGGGCCACAGCAAGCGCAGCGGCAGCCACACGATGAACAGCGCGACGAGCCACACCGGTGCGACGGCCAGCGTGGGGAGCAACGCGGTGAACGCCGACGATTCGACGCGGCGACGCGTCAGCGGGCGCTGCTGGCGGTGCGTCGCCACCGCCCGACCGCTCATCTCCTGCAGGCTACGAGCGCGAGCGGCGTCCGGCTTGCGGATCGAGCCGTCGCCGCTCCGGGCGCCGGCGTGATCCGAACGGGTGAGAGCTGGAGACCCATTCCGCCGGCGGCAACGTACGCTGTGTCCACCGGCTGAGCCTGCTGGTGCGAGGAGATGCCCGAGTGCCGGTGACCGCGCCAGCTTTGATCGACGATCGCGACGGGCCGTCGGTGCGCGCGCTGCTCGACGACGCGCGCCGCCGCGAGGACGACGAGCCGATGCACGCGCGCGCCCTGGTCCAGCAGGCGAGGGTCCTGGCCCGCGCCCGAAGTGACGAAGCGGGCGAAGCCGAGGCGTTGTACCGGCTGGCGGGAGGTTCGTACGGTGACGGCGACGCGCACGTCGCCTTCGGCATCGCGCTCGAAGCACGCGACCTCGCCCACAAGTGCGGCGCCGTGGTCGTCGAGGTCTGGGCGCTGAACCTCGTCGGGATCATCCACTACAACGCCGGCAACTTCAGCGAGGCACTGGCCAGCACGCTGCGCGCCCTCGAGCTGTACCGCACCACGGACCACAGGGTCGACGAGGGCAACGTGCTCAACACACTGGCGGTCATCTACCACAGCCTCGGCGACCTGGATCGGGCGATCGTCACCTACGAGGCTGCGCTCACCGCGAACAAGGGCCTCGGACGCCCTGAGCTGGACGCCATCGCGCTGGCCAACATGGCCAAGGTGCGCTTCGAGCGCAGCGAGCACCTGCTCGCCGTCAGCCTCGGCGAATCGGCGCTCGAACTGGCCCGCGAGCACGGTCCGGCATACGTGCCCGACATCCTCGCCAGGCTCGCCGGGGCGTACGCGTCGCTGTCGGCGCTGGACAGGGCGACGATGTGCGTCGACGACGCCGACGCGATCCTCGCCGAGCGGGCCTCGCGCCAGGCAGAGCTGCCCCCGTCGTCGGCGATCGCCGTGCGGCTGGCGCGGGCCAAGGTGTTGATCGCCCAGGGCGAGCCGGAGGCCGCGACGCTGGCCTACGAGCAGGCGATCGTGCTGGCCAACGCCGCGTCGTTGCCGGAGGCGGTGCTGCAGGCGCACCACGAGGTCGCCGAGCTGTACAAGGGTCTCGGTCGCTTCGAAGAGGCGCTCGCCCATCAGGAGGCGCGGTTCTCGGTGAACCAGGAGCTGTTCAACCGTGGCACCGACCTGCGCATCAAAACGCTGCAGATCGTGCACGACACCGACGCGGCTCGGCACCAGGCGGAGATCCTCCGCCTGCGCACCGGTGAGCTGGAGGAGCTGGTGCAGGTGCGGATCGGCGAGCTGGAGCAGCACCACGCCGAGGCGTTCCAGCGCTTCGCCGAGCTGGCCGACCATGCCGAGACGGGCGCCGGCCACCACACCGTGCTGGTCGGCGACCTCGCCGTCGCGATCGCCCTCGAGCTCGGCGAGGACGAGATCTGGGCGGGGCGGCTGGCACTCGCCGCCAGGCTGCACGACATCGGCAAGGTGGCCGTGCCGGAGACGATCCGGCTCAAGCCGGGCCGCCTGTCGCGCGAGGAGATGGAGGTGATGAAGACGCACACCACCATCGGCCACGAGATCCTCTCCGGCAGCGACTCCCCGCTGCTGCAACTCGCCGCCGAGGTCGCCCTCAGCCACCACGAGCAGTGGGGCGGCGGCGGGTATCCGCTGGGCTTGCGCGGTGCGGACATCCCGATCAGCGGCCGCATCGTCACGGTGGCCGACGTCTTCGACGCGCTCGTCAGCGCGCGCAGCTACAAGGCGGCGTGGTCGCCGGAGGCGGCCGTCTGCTTCATCATCGAGGCCGGCGGCACCCGGTTCGAACCGCGGGTGGTCGCCGCGCTGGTGCGCGTGCTGGTCAGGCGCGACCCGACGCTCGAAGTCCGGCTGGCATCGGCTGCGCAGATCGCGCGGGCCGCGCAGGAGCCCTCGCCGCCGGAGCAGTGAGCCCGCCGATCACCCAGTCGCCGACCGCGACGGCGAGCTCCTCGATGTCGATGTCGAGCACACCGTTGCGCCACGCGTGGCTGAACGAGGAGACGGCTCCCATCACCCCGACCGCGTGCAGGCGCGGCTCGCCGTCGGTCACCAGTGCACCTGCCTGCGCCTCGCGGACCAGCCGGATCACGTCGTCGGCGTAGACGTCGCTGCCCTCGCGCAGCAGCGAGGCGACGGCGTGGTCGCCGCGCTCGACGTCGAGCAGGGCGAAGTACGAGCGGTGCTCGGCCATGAACCGCACGCTCGCCTCCGTGCCTTGACGGATGCGCGTCAGTGGGTCCGCCGCCGGGTCCATCGCCGCCGCCTGAGCTCTGCGCAGCCGCTGGCGCATGCTCCGCACGAGCTCGGCGAACAGGGATTCCTTGGTGGGGAAGTACCAGTAGAACAAGCCCTTGGCCACCCCGGCCGCGGCGCAGATGTCGGCGATCCTGGTGTGCGCGTAGCCACGGGCTGCGAACAGCTCCTCCGCGGTGCGCAGCAGCTGCTGCTTGCGCTCGTTGCCCTGGTCGGTGTGGTGCCTGTCGGCCTCGTTCACTCGGTCCACCACGGCGCTAGTCCAGCAGGACTTGACCGGCGGGTCAATCCGCGGGCCTCAGGGGCGCGTACAATCGGCCGTGTGGGGGCCAACCGTGTCGACCGGATCGAGCAGCGCCGCCGCAACCCGAAGTGGCAGAACGCGCCCGTGCGGATCGAGATGTCGGAGTGCATCAACTGCGACGCGTGCCTGCGGCACTGTCCGCCGCACTTCGGAGCGATCTTCAACCACGGACCCGACGTGGTGATCATCCCCGAGCTGTGCAGCGGTTGCGACAAGTGCCTGCCGGCCTGCCCGGTGAACTGCATCTACCCGTTCCCGGAGTGGCAGGGCACGCCGGTTCCGGCCGATTGGTGGCAGGAGCCCCTCTCGCCCGACGACCCCTACGTGTGATACTGCGGGCATGAGTCAGCCGAGCACGGGTCAACCGGTCGAGGGGCATCCGATCATGGGCCATCCGATCATGGACGGTGCCGAGCCCTGGAGCCATGACGGCGCCGGGCCGCACGGCGCGCTGGTCATCCACGGGTTCACCGGGAACCCGTCGTCGATGCGTGAGCTGGCCGAGGCGTTCGGCGCGGCCGGGTTCCACGTCGAGATGCCACTCCTGCCGGGCCACGGAACGCACGTCGACGACATGCTCGCCACCGGCTGGGCGGACTGGTTCGGCGAGGCGGAAGGTGCGTATCAGCGCATCGCGGCCCGATCCGACAAGGTCGTCGTCGCCGGACTGAGCATGGGCGGCGCACTCACGCTGCGCCTCGGCGCGAACCACCCGGAGATCGCCGGTCTGATCTGCATCAACGCCGCGACGATGCCACCGGCGCCGGAGATGGCGGCGCTGCTGACGACGATGGCCGACGACGGCACCGAGCTGATGGACGGCATCGGCAGCGACATCGCCGACCCGGACATCCAGGAGAGCGCGTACCCGCAGACGCCGGTGCGCGCCCTGCGCTCGCTGCTGCAGGACGGCCTCGAGCCGCTGATGCAGGCCTACCCGACGATGCACCAGCCGCTGCTGATCCTCGCCTCACCACAGGACCACGTCGTCGAACCGGCCCAGCAGGACTACCTCGCCGACCACTACGGCGGTCCCGTCGAGCGGGTCAGCCTCGAGCGCAGCTTCCACGTCGCGACGCAGGACTTCGACAAGCAGCTGATCTTCGATGCCAGCGTCAGCTTCGCGAAGAAGGTCACCGCCGGTTGATGCTCGCCTCGATCCCGAGTCCTTCGAGCGGCTCGATCAACATCGGGCCGCTCTCGATCCACGCCTACGGACTGATGATCGCCCTCGGGGTGATCGCCGCGGTCTGGCTGTGCGGTCGCCGCCTCGAGCAGGCCGGGACGGGGACGCGCGAGGACATCAACTCGATCGCGGTGTGGGCCGTCCTCGCCGGCGTCATCGGCGCCCGGCTGTACTACGGGGTGACGGACAAGTCGCAGCCGTGGAAGCACCCGGCGAAGATCCTCCAGATCTGGAACGGCGGGCTCGGGATCCCCGGCGGGCTGATCGGCGGGATCGGGGTCGGGCTGTATCTGGCCAAGCGGCGCCACGTGTCGAGGCTCGACCTCGCCACGGCGGCCGCCCCCGCGATCCCGCTCGCGCAGGCGATCGGCCGGTGGGGCAACTGGTGGAACCAGGAGCTGTTCGGCAAGCCGACGACGCTGCCCTGGGCACTGCGGATCGACAACGCCCACCTCACCCAGAACGGCGTGACCTATCCACCCGGCACGACCTTCCACCCGACGTTCCTGTACGAGTCGCTGTGGAACCTCGCCCTCGTCGGCGTGCTGCTGATGATCGAACGGCGGCTGAAGCTGCGGCCGGGCCGGTTGATGGTGGTCTACGTGCTCGGCTACTTCGCCGGACGATTCTGGATCGAGGGGCTGCGGGTCGACGACGCCGACTCGGGCGGGGGTCTGCGACTCAACCAGTGGGTTGCGCTCTTCGCCGTCGCCGGGTCGGCGGCCTTCCTCGTCGTCGACTGGTGGCGACACCGCACGGATCCCGAGTCGAGCGACGCCCTCGAAGAGGAGTACGTTCCCGCGGATGAGTGACGACGTCGTCCTGATCGACCACAAAGACCCCGGCATCGCGATCCTCACGCTGAACCGTCCGGACCGGCTCAACGCATGGAACGGCGACCTCTCGGCGCGCTACTTCGCGCTCCTCGACGAGTGCGAGGCCGACCCCGACGTCAAGGTGATCGTCGTGACCGGGGCAGGGCGCGGCTACTGCGCCGGCGCAGACATGGACGCCCTGCAGGGCATCGGCAACAGCGGAGGGGCGGCCGGTGGCGAGAACGCCGCGGGTGGTCGCCCCGTCTACGCGACGGCCCAGCTGTCCAAGCCGATCATCGCCGCGATCAACGGTGCGTGTGCCGGAATCGGGCTGGTCCAGGCGTTGATGTGCGACCTGCGCTTCGCTGCCGCCGGCGCCAAGTTCACCACTGCGTTCTCACGCAGGGGGCTGATCGCCGAGTACGGGATGTCGTGGGTGCTGCCGCGCCTGGTCGGCACCGGCAACGCGCTCGACTTGATGATGTCCGGCCGCGTGGTCCTCGCCGAGGAGGCGCACAAGATGGGGATGGTCAACGACGTCCTGCCGCCGGATCAGCTGATGAACCACACCCTGGACTACGCGGCCGACATGGCCACCAACGCCTCGCCGACGTCGATGGCCGTGATCAAGCGCCAGGTCTACGCCGACGCGCACCGCACGCTGCCGGAGGCGAGCGACGCGGCGATCGAGTTGATGCGCGCCTCGTTGAAGCGCCCCGACTTCAAGGAGGGCGTCGCCAGCTACCTGGCCAAGCGCCCGCCGGCCTTTCAGCAGGTCAACCCCGACGCCTGAGCTCTCTTCGGTCGCGGCCGACGCCCGTCGGCCGATTGCCGGTGAGCCCGTCGCTGAGTCGGGTGGGCGCGAGTTGTGCCGACTCCTGGCGCACGGCGCGCCCACCGGCGTTGCCCGTCGCTGAGTCGGGTGGGCGCGAGTTGTGCTGACTCCTGGCGCACGGCGCGCCCACCCCGTCCAGCGTGGCTCGGGAATGGGGCAGGGCGAGCCGCGCGGTGACCCCTATCCTCAACCCCGTGCCCGACCGCATCACCGCCGCCGACGTCGCCAAGGTCGCCCGCCTGGCCCGACTCGAGCTGACCGACGAGGAGTTGCAGCGGACCACCGTGCAACTCGCCGGGATGCTGGAGCACTTCGCCGACATCGATGCGCTCGACCTCGCCGACGTCGAGCCGATGACCCAGCCGTACCCGCTGGTCAACGTGTTCCGGCCCGACATCGTCCGCCCCGGCCTGGACCGTGACGAGGTGCTCGCCGCGGCGCCCGCCGCGCAGGACGGACGGTTCCGGGTGCCTCCGGTCGTCGGGTTGGCAGAATGACGCTCGGAGCAATGCCCGGCGAACCGACCGGCACGACGACTGCGCTCGGCGTCGCCGCGGCGGTGCGTGCCGGCACCACGACCGCAGTCGCACTGGTCGAGCGCGACCTCGCCGCGATCGCAGCGCGCGAGCCCGAGCTGCACGCCTTCAACCTCGTGCTCGCCGACCGCGCCCGAAGCGATGCAGTGGCGCTGGACGCCGCCGTCGCCGCCGGCGCCGATCCCGGCGCCTTGGCGGGCGTGACAGTCGCGTTGAAGGACAACATGTGCACCCACGGGGTGCCGACCACGTGCTCGTCGAAGATCCTCGCCGGGTGGAAGCCGCCGTACGACGCGACCGTCGTCACCCGGCTGCGCGCCGCCGGCGCGATCGTCATCGGCAAGACCAACCTCGACGAGTTCGCGATGGGCTCGAGCACCGAGAACTCGGCGTTCGGCCCGACCCGCAACCCGCGTGATCCGTCCCGCGTGCCGGGCGGTTCGAGCGGCGGGAGCGCCGCCGCGGTCGCCGCGGGCTTCTCGCGGATCAGCCTCGGCAGCGACACAGGTGGATCGATCCGCCAGCCGGCGGCGCTGTGCGGTGTGGTCGGGGTGAAGCCGACGTACGGCTATGTCAGCCGTTACGGGCTCGTCGCGTTCGCCAGCAGCCTCGACCAGATCGGACCGTTCACGAACACCGTCGCCGACGCGGCGCTCGTGCTCGACGTGATCGGCGGTCACGACCCGCTCGATTCGACGTCGATCCCGCAGCTGCAGCCGTCGTTGCTGTACGCCCTCGGCGAGGGGATCGAGGGCATGCGCGTCGGCAGGATCACCGACCTCCCCGCCGGCGCGGACGACGACGTCGTCGAGCGGCTCGAGGCGGCGTTCGACGCGTTGCGCGACGCGGGTGCGAAG
>JBBQTN010000171.1:0-11626 GCA_038213195.1 Acidimicrobiales bacterium
CCGCTACTCGATGACGTTCTCGTACTGCAGCAAGCACCCGTTCCAGCGCTACGACGAGATGCTCCCGTGCGCGTCCCAGATCGGCGACCTCACCGCCGGGATGTCACCGCGCCAGGTGCGTTCCGCAGCGTTCACCGTACGCCCGAGCTAGGCGCGCCTGTGCTGGGCCGATCGAATGGGCGATCCGGTCGCAGCCAGGAGCAGACGTGTGCAGCTCCTGGTTGCGACGAGCACCGTCCCGGCTCGTTCGCCCGGCCGCGCGACCCACCGAACACTGCCGTCACTCGGCCGCGTGGCGGAGTCGTCGTCAGGTCGGCGCGCGACGCCGACGCTCGCGGACGATGCCGACGAGGCGGCCGGAGGCGATGGCGGCCTTGCGCAGCAGCGCCGTCGGCGAACCCAGGCCACCGGGCTGGTTGTTCGGCCTCCACAGCGCCGTCGCAGCGCGCCCGTCGCCCGTCGGGCGGCCGATGCGCAGCAGGACCTCGGACATCCCGATCCCGTAGTAGAAGTGCTGGCGGATCATCGCCCGCAATGAGCGCCGCACCCGGTAGTCGATGATCGCGCCGGGCGCGTAGCCCAGCCGGAACCCGGCCTCGATCAGCCGCCAGGAGATGGCGATGTCCTCGCAGCGGGTGAGGCTCTCGTCGAAGCCGCCGACGCTGTCGAACATCTCCCGTGGCATGGCCATGTTCGCCGAGACCAGGTACGGCACTCCGAGGAACGCCGGCAGTGCTTCCGGCGTCGCCGGCGGCCGCCAGCGCGGCAGCGGGCCCGGGTCGGCGAAGTCGTTGAGGTGGCCACCCACCGCGTCGGCGGTGGTCAGCGCCTTGGTCAGCTCGGCCAACCACGTCGAATGGGCCACGTCGTCGGCGTCGCAGAACGCCAGCGTCGCCCCGAGGCTCGCGCCCGCCCCGACGTTGCGCGCAAATGACGCGCTGCGCCGCGTGCTGGCGTCGACGATGCGCACCGTGATGCCCTCGATCCTGCCCGCGGCGCGTTCGAGCGCGTCGCGCTGACCCGGCTGCGACGAGTTCAGTGCCAGCACCACCTCGAACGGTGGCGCATCGCGCTGGTCGCGCAATGCGACCAACTGCTGATCGAGGGCGTCGTCCACGACCCCGACCGGAACGACGACGGACACCGCCGGCGACGGCAGTGCCGATGCCGGTTCGCTCAGCGCCGAGCCGCCTTGCCCATCGGCCGACCCGCGGTGACAACATCACCGGCGGCGGGCGGCTTCGTCGCCATGGCGACTGCGTCCGCCTTGTCCGGTGGGGGCCGCGGGGGCGTCGCCGACCCCGCACTCGGCGCAGGACGGGGAGTCCCAGGGCGACGACGGCGAGGCCTGGCGGCGGGCACGATGACCGGCAGCACCTCACCACGGACACCCTGCAACTGGCGGGCGATCACTTCGAGGTCGCGCAGCTTCTGGCGGTCAGCGGGGATCGCCAGCACGACCGCGTCGACGAGCTCGGCGAGCTGCGTGTTGGACGCGGCATCGAGCAGCGGACCGCCGTCGAACACGACCACCTGGGCCTGGGTGCAGGCGACCTCGACGAGCAGCGGCACGGTCTGGCGGCGCAGCGGCGGAGCGTCGCCGCGTGGCCCGATACCGACCACGCGCACACCTGGGGCCTGGGTCTGGCTGAAGGCATCGGCCATCCGTGCTCCGTCGGGACTGCGCCCGTCGGCCTGCGCGAGCAGACCCGCGAGGCCGCTCTGTCCCGGCTTGGCGTACAGCACCGTCAGCTCGGGCCGGCGCATGTTCGTGTCGATCAGCAGCACGTCCGACCCACCGGCTGCGAACCGCGCCGCGAGCGCCGAGGCGAGCGTGGTCGCCCCCGCAGAGCGCAGCGTTCCGACCACCAGGATGGTGGCGGCGCGACCGTGGCGGACGTTGGCCTCGGCGCGCACGCACAACGTGTCGATGAAGTGCGCGGCCTGGGGTTCGATCGCTTCCAGCGCGTTGCGTCGATCGCGGGCAAGGCTGCTGATCTTCGGCATCCGCCCGACGACGGGATAGCCGAGCACGTCACCGAGCTGATCGGCGTTGACGACCCTGGCCGAGATCCTGGCGATGAGCGCACACAGCACCGCGCCGACGAAGGCACCGGCGACCACACCGATGATCACGTACAGCTTGCTGCGCGGCAGGCTCAGCTTGGTCGGCGCCGCAGCGGGTTGGACGACCTGGCTCGTGACCTGCAGCTGCCCGTTGAGCTGCACCTGGGTCTTGGACTGCAGCAACTGGTTGTACTGGCTGATCAGGGTGTCGCGCTGGGTGACGAGTGCCGGCACCACCGTCGACGGGTCGGGGATCGGCGGGTAGCCGCTCGTCGCCGAGATCGGCTTGGCGTTGAGGTAGGGCGCCATCGCCGTCGCGATCTGGCCGTTGACCGCCGACAACTGCGTGAGCAGCGCGTCGAGCTGAGTCTGCAACGGGCTGATCTGGGTCTGCTGGGTGACGTCGACCTGGGTGTGCAGCTGGTCGAGGTAGCTCTTGGCGTACTGGTTGGCGATCGCCTGCGACAGGGCAGGGTTGGTGGTCGACGCCTTGATCTGGACGATGTCCGTCTTCGGAACGTGACTCACCGACACGGCGTCGCCGATGCTCGCGCTGGTCTGACCGTTGCCGACCCCGGTCGCCACCACAGACGCGAGTGCGCTGGACTTGAGCACGCTGAGCTGCCCGATGACGTACCGGTCGGGGTCGTTGGCCAGCGAGACCTGGGCTGCTGACTGGCTGGGTGGCGAGACGAGCAAGACCGCCGTCGCCTCGTACTTGCCGATCGCGTCATGGCGCACGATCAATCCTGGTATTCCGCCGAGAACGGCCAGGATGACGACGATCCACCAGTAACGGCGGAGGGCGCCGGCGATGAACGAGAGTTCCACTCTTCTCCAGGTGTGTTCCTGCAACAGCCACGTTCCGTGCCGCTACGACCTCGTGATGATAGCCCCGCATGTCGCCCGATCGCGTTCGCCCGCAGACCTGACGCGCGCCCCCTCGCGGAAGGTGGTACGAACAGAGAGTGAGATACAGCTCGCGCCCAGTCATCGACCGCAGCGGGGCTGCCCGCACTGCGCTGCCGACGACCAGCCGGCTGGTGCGCCTGGCCCTCGCCGCAGGTGCCGCGACGACGCTCGTCGCCGCGTGCTCCTCCGGCTCCTCCGGCTCCACCGCCAAGGTGGTGCAGCCGCTTGCCCCTGTGAGCTCGTTCAGCGGACTGACGTTGCATCTCGACGACGGCAACGGCCGCACCACGACAGGGGTCGTGACCCCGACGATCACCGCGCCGAAGGGCACCACCGACGCGCAGGTCTCCGTCGATCCGACCTTCGCCGGCGCCAGCTGGCAGGCGGTCGGTTCGCTGGCCCCGCTGCACCTCGCCGACGGCGGGAACCAGCTCGTGTACGCCCGAGTGCGCAGCGGCGGCGGAGCGCCGAGCAAGCCCGTCGCGACGGCGGTCGACGTCGACCTGACGTGGTCGGCCGCGACCGCATCCGCCAAGAAAGGCGGCCGGCACCAGGCGAGCTGGGCCTCGCTCGTCGCGCCGAGCGTGCTCCAGGTCCGCATCGAGGAGGGACGCGTCGTCTTCCAGGGCGCGGCGCCGAACGATCTGGTGATCGGGCGGACGCTGCAGGCCGCTCCCCTCGACGACGCGACCGCTTACCACCTCGACGGACAGGCGATCAAGAGCGTGTCGCGGGTCTCCCGGCCTCTCGGACGAGCTCGGCTGGCGGGCAAGGCGGAAGCCTCGCCGATGATCCACGACCTCTACCTCACCCTCGGTGCGCCGCTCGCGCTCGAGCAACCGCACACGCTGACCTTCCCCGGCGACGACGTCGACGACCAGACGTTCACCATCGACCCGAAGACCACCGTGAGCACGGCGATCCACGTCAACCAGGTCGGCTTCGCGCCGGCCGACGACGGCAAGACCGCGTTCGTGTCGACCTGGACTGGGGCCGCGGGCGGGATCAGCTACGGCGGCGAGATGAAGTTCGACGTCCTCGAATCGACGACGGGGACGGTGGCGTCGTCCGGCGTCACGACCACCCACACGGTGACGGGGTCCGGTGAGTACGGCAAGGGCGATCTGACCGGCGCCGAGACGCACGTCGCCGACTTCTCCGCGGTGCGCCAGCCCGGCACCTACCGGCTCTGCGTCGCCACGCTCGGCTGCTCGCCGAACTTCGCGATCGATCCGGACGGCACCTGGAAGCGGGCGATGTACGAGGTTGCCAAGTCGCTCTACCACCAGCGCAGCGGGGTCGCGCTCGAGGAGCCGTACACCGCGTACGTGCGGCCTGCGGCGTTCGGTGCGAACGTCACGGTGTTCAACAAGACCACGCTGACCGCCGTCGACGATCCCAACAACGTCGGTCACGACGACCGGTTCACTGAGTACCCCAAGAGTACGACGGGCGCCGGCGTGCCCGGCGCGTGGGGCGGCCACTTCGACGCCGGTGACTGGAACTCGCGCATCCAGCACCTCGACGACTTGCGCATCGAGCTCGATCTGGTGCGCCTGTACCCCAAGCAGTGGTCCGACGACGACATCCCGGAATCCGGCGACGCCATCCCTGACCTCGTCGACGAGGGGTTGTGGGACCTCGACCAGTTCATGCGCATCCAGTCGGCCGACGGCGGGATCCCCGGCAACATCGACCAGAGCGGCTTCGGAACCGGCACCGAGACGTCGTGGCGGAACAACCTCAAGATGTACGTGTTCGCCCCCGACGTGTGGTCGACGTACATCTACGCCGGCGTCGCCGCCGAGGCGGCCGTCGTGCTGCAGCCGTACGACCAGGCGCGGGCGGCGACGTACGCGGTGTCGGCGACGAAGGCGATGACCTGGGCCGAGTCGCACTGGGCGAACATCGGCGGCCAGCACGACGCGCTGGCAGGTTCCGTCGACCCGCAGCGCGCCACCGCCGCGGCGGCGATGTTGATGTTGACTCGTGACGACCACTGGAACGACGTGTTCGCCGACGCCTCGACCCTCGACGACAAACCGGCCGACCTGCTCGACTGCCCGGGCGGGATCTGCGACTCGGCGTGGGTCTACGCCAGCGTCGACACCCCCCTGACCCGCCCGGCGATCCGCGCCAACGCGGTGGAGAGCCTGCGCCGCAACGCCAACGCGGCGCTCCAGGCGCAGACGACCACCGACTTCGGATGGATCATGGAGCGCCCCGACATCCCGATCGTGTGGGGTCTCGGGCCTTCCGACCCGCACGGCATCGGCGTGCTGCGTGCGTTCGCAGTCACCGGCGAAGCGAAGTACCGCACCGCGATGGTGCGTGCCGCGTCGTTCACGCTCGGCGGGAACCCGTTGAACCAGTCGTTCGTCACGGGGCTGGGCGCGAACACGCCGCGCTACCCGTTGCTCGTCGACGCCGTCAACGGCGGCGCGCAGGTGTGGCCCGGCACGGTCGAGTACGGCATCCACGACTTCGGCCAGTCCCCCGACGACGACTGGGCGCCCGCCCTGCTCACGTCGATCGGGACCGTTCCCGATCCGACGAAGGTCCCCGTGCTGTACTCGTGGTACGACATGTCGACGCTGCCGATGATGAACGAGTTCACCGTGCAGCAGAGCGACGCGGCGGCGCTGTGGACCTTCGGCGTGCTCGCCGCGACGGCGACGGCCGGCACATAGCTGCTTCAGACGGCGATCGTCGGCGGCGCGTCGTCGAGACCGTCAAGGACGTCGCGTCCGACCGCGGCGTAGCCTGCTCGGGATGCGTTCCGAGCGGCTCTTCGGGCTCGATTTCACCACGGGTACAACGGAGCGCGGCGTCGCCGAGTGGCTGCTCGACCAGCCCCACGACGGCGTCCACGCCTGGCGGCTGATCGTCACGCCGAACGTCGACCATCTGGTGCGCTACGCGCGTCATCCGGCGGAACGGCGCGTCGCAGAACGGGCGACGCTGCTGTTGCCCGACGGTGCGCCGATCGTGTGGGCCAGCCGGCTGCTCGGTCATCGCCTCGAGCGCCGTCTCACCGGCAGCGGCCTGTTCGGGGAGTTGTGGCCAGGGATCTGCGCGCAGCGCCGCCCGGTGGTCGTCGTCCCTGCGACCGAGGAGATCGCGACAGCACTGCGCGCCGAGCATCCCGCCGCGGTCTTCGTCGTGCCGCCGATGTTCGACGCCGCCGACGATCGGGCCGTCGCGGGCATCGCCGACGAGATCGTCGGCGCCATCGAGCAGGTCGCGGCCGAGTTCGTCGTGCTCGGCGTGGCGATGGCCAAGCACCACCGGCTCGCCACCGAACTGATGTCCCGTCCGTGCCCCGCCAGCGCGCCGTTCGTGCTCCTGCTCGGCGCATCCGCTGAGTTCCACGTCGGCACGATCCGACGCGCGCCGGCGTGGATGGGCCGGTTCGGCCTCGAGTGGCTGCACCGTTTGGCCGGTGATCCGCGCCGCCTCGCGCGCCGGTACCTGGTCGACGACATGGCCTTCTTCCCGCTGGTCTGGCGTGAGTGGCGCTGGCAGCGCTTCCGTAGGCGAGCCGGCTGAGCCGCCGTCGGCCACCTTGTCGTCAGGGGTAGCGCTTGGCCAACCACTCGGCGACGATCGCCATTGCCTCGCGTCGATGGCCCTCGAGGTAGTGCGGCGCGCCCTTCAGCTCGACGTAGGTGATGTCCTGCGCGCCTGCGTTGTCGACGATCTCCTTGGCCTGCCAGACGCGGATCTCGGTATCGGCGGTCGGGTGCACGAGGATCGTCGGCACCTTGACGTTGGGCATCGTGTCGGCCAGCTTGGCGTGGCTGGACAAACCCGACCACGTGCTCAGCCAGCCTCGCGCGGTCATCGTGCGCGCCAGCCCGCCCCTGCCGTAGTTCGCGTCGAACGGATCGGGGAACGCGAACAGCGAACCCATCGGACGCTCGTCGGGGTCGATCGACAGGTCGAGGTACGCGGGGTCGGCGAGCGTGCGATAGATCGTCATGTACTTCGTGAACACGGCCCGCCGCCGGTGCTCGCGGTAGGTCACGGCGTCGCCCGCCTTGTCGACGCCGCGCAGGCGTGTGAGCGAGTCGTCGGCTTCGACGATCGACGCCTTGGCGAGGGCGTCGATGCGCGCCACTCGCGCCACTTGCGCGGCGCGGTAGCCGACCAGCCAGGCCGGGTCGTACGCGCACGGCTCCGGCCACGGTCGCCACCCGTTGTCGGGGTGGTACATGTCGAGCTCGGGCACCGTGGCGAACGGGTCCAGCTCGTCGGCGACGCTGGGATCGATCACCTGCAGCATGAACACGCCCTCGCCGGGGTGAGCGGCCATCCCGATCCAGCCTTCGCCGATGCCGAGCTCGGCGTGGGCCATCGCCATCAGGCTGCCGCCTCCCGAGTTGCCGAGCAGGACGACCGCTTCGGCGCCGCGGCGCTTCATCTCGTCGTACACGGTCTTGACGTCGGTGATGCAGTTCTCGTGCAGGCAGTCCGTGTCGTTGTTCTGGTACCGCGTCCCGAACCCGAGGACCGCGTAGCCGGCGGCGGCGAGCAACGGGCAGGCGTAGTGCACGCTGAAGTCGCCTCGCGGATGGCTGAGGATCACCGCTGTCTTCCACGGCGCCCCGTTCGGCGGCGTCCACAGCAACCCGCGCACCAACGCCCCGTCCGGCGAGACCAGCCGGACGGATTCGCGCGGGATCTCCACTCCGGGGTCGTCCTCGGCGAGCGGCCAGTAGTTGTAGCCGAACGGGCGTTGCCCGCCGAGGTGCACATCGAGCTGCTGCATGGCGCGCACGTTAGGACGCGTGCGGACGCGACAGCGTGGCGAGGCGCGCGCGGCTCGAACAACGCGGCGCGCGCGGCTCGAACAACGCGGTGCGCGCGGCTCGAACAACGCGGTGCGCGCGGCTCGAACAACGCGGCGCGTGCGCGCCACGGCGTCGCCTTCGGTACCGTCTGGCGGATGGATCAGTTCGACGTCGTCGTCATCGGGGCCGGCATCGTCGGGCTCTCGACGGCGCATGCTCTGCTCACTGCGCAGCCTCGGCTGCGGGTCGCGGTGGTCGACAAGGAGGGC
This sequence comes from Acidimicrobiales bacterium, assembly GCA_038213195.1. GTDB lineage: Bacteria > Actinomycetota > Acidimicrobiia > Acidimicrobiales > Ilumatobacteraceae > JAODBQ01. The sequence continues at coordinate 8,042 of JBBQTN010000171.1, forward strand.
TCGGTCGCCGGCCACCAGACGGGACGCAACTCCGGCGTGATCCACGCCGGCGTCTATTACAAGCCCGGTTCGGAGAAGGCCCGGCTGTGCACGGCGGGTCGTCAGCGGATGGTCGAGTTCTGCGTCGAAAACGGGGTCGCCCACGAGATCTGCGGCAAGGTCGTCGTCGCCGTGGCGCCCGACGAGCGCCCGCGCCTGGCCGAGCTGCACCGGCGGTGCGTCGCCAACGGCGTCGACGTCGAGCTGATCGGACCGGAGCGGCTGCGCGAGCTCGAACCGCACGCTGCCGGCCTCGAGGCGTTGCACGTCAAGGTCACCGGGATCGCCGACTACCCCGGCGTGTGTGCCGCGCTCGTTGCCGGGTTGCGCAGGCGCGACGCCGAGCTGCGCCTCGGCGAATCGGTGGTCGGTGTCGGCAGGGACGGCGCGGCGCTCGTCATCGAGACCTCGGCGGGCCCGATCCGCGCCGATCGTGCGGTCAACTGCGCCGGTCTGCAGGCCGACCGGATCGCCCGCCTGTTCGGCGGCGACGAGGCTGCGAAGGGGATGATGATCGTGCCGTTCCGCGGCGAGTACTTCGAGCTCGCCCCGTCGCGCAGCCACCTCGTGCGCGCGTTGATCTACCCGGTTCCCGATCCGCAGTTCCCCTTCCTCGGCGTGCACCTCACCCGCGGCGTCAGCGGGCGAATCCACGCCGGGCCGAACGCGGTGCTGGCACTCGCTCGCGAGGGCTACTCGTGGCGCGTCGTCGACCGCCGCGACGTCGCCGAGACCGTGCGCTTCGCCGGCTTCCGCACGCTGGCCAAGGCGCAGTGGCGCTACGGGCTGGCGGAGATGGTGCGGTCGCTGAGCCGGCGCCGGTTCGCCGCCGCGCTGGCGCGGCTCGTCCCCGAGGTCCGCAGCCACGACCTCGAACCCGCCTCCAGCGGGGTGCGCGCCCAGGCCGTGCATCCCGACGGGCGGCTCGCCGACGACTTCGAGTTCGGCCGCAGCAACGACGGCCGCGTGCTGCACGTGCTCAACGCCCCGTCTCCCGCTGCAACCGCATCGCTGGCGATCGGCGACCAGATCGCCGCCGAGCTGCTCGGGGTGCCGGTGTGAGCACCGATCTGCGCCGGCGTTATCGCGACGACGGCGTCGTGGTTGTGCGCGATCTGCTCGACGCTGCGGCAATCGCCGACCTCACCGCCGCGCTCGCCGAGAACATGGCCGCGCCAGGCCCGTGGGCCACCGAGTACACCCCGGGCGGTGCGGACGGCCGGTTCTTCGGCGACTACGTCAACTGGCCGCGCGTCGAGGGGTACCGCAGGGCCGCGCTGCACGGCGCCCTTCCTGCGCTCGCCGGGCGACTGGTGGACGGCCCCGTCCGCTTCTTCCACGAGCACGCGCTGGTCAAGGAGCCGGGGACCCGCGAGGTCACCCCGTGGCACCACGACGAGCCGTACTACTGCGTCGACGGCGTCGAGAACGTCAGCCTGTGGGTGCCCCTCGATCCGGTCCCCGCGCAAGCCGGCGTGCGTTTCGTGGCCGGCTCGCATCGCTGGGGACGACGCTTCGTGCCGCGCAGGTTCGTCGACCACACGCCGTATGCGGCGGCCGAACACGGCTTCGAGCTCGTGCCGGACATCGACGCCGACGCAGCCGATCACGACATCGTCTCCTGCGACGTGGCGCCCGGCGACGTGATCGCGTTCCACTTCCGGACCGTGCACGGTGCACCCGGCACGGCAGGGCTGACCCCGGGCCGGCGCCGCGCGATCAGCTTCCGCTACGTCGGTGGCGACGCGGTGTTCGCCGGCCGGCCGTGGCTGCACTCCCCGCCGTTCGATCCGATCTCGCCCGGCGCGGCACTCGACGAGGAGCGCTTCCCGCTCATCGACGCCGTGGCGGTGACGTCGCCCGGAGAGTGAGCCGGACCGGGTCAGCCGGCGCGGCGGTCCCGTTCCGAACGGACACGATCAGATCAGGCCGTAGATGATCAGCTCGGTGCGCCGGTTGAGCGCCAGCGAGGCCGCGTCGTTGTTGAGCGTCAGCAGGTCCGTGTCTCCGACGGCCCGCGACGACAGCCGCTGCGGGTTGATGCCCGACGCCACGAGGTAGTCCACGACGGCAGCGGCACGGGCCGCCGACAGCTTGTAGTTCGAGGCGGTCGAGCCGACCTGGTCGGCGTGGCCGATGATCAGCACGGTGACGTTCGGCAGCGCGTTCATGATCGCCGTGATCCTGTCGATCTCCTTGGCGTGCTGACCGGCGACGATTGCGCTCCCCGTATCGAAGCGCGCCGAGGTCAGCTCGACGATGCGCACCCCTGTGCTGCTCGGGATCGTCGGATCGATCGTCAGGAAGTTGGCGACCGCCGCCTGCGTCTTGCTGTTGGCGATCGCCAGCGCCTGCAGCTTGTCCTTTGTGGCCTGGTCGGGAACGATGCCCGTGATCGTGATCTGGTTCGTGTCGAAGACCACGATCACCGGCGCCGGCGTGCCGTCGGGCAACGTGCTGTAAGACGGCGCTCCCGCACCGGCAACCGGGGCTGCAGTGGTTGCCGCCGCGTCGGTCGGCGGCGGTGCCGCGACCGTCGTCGCCGTGTCAGGCGGAGCCACCGTTGTCGCGGTGGCCGTCGGTGCAGCCGCGACGGCTGTGGTCGGCACGACCGAGGAGGACGTGGTCGTGGTCGCAAGCGTCGCAAGCGTCGTGGTGACCCCGGTCGACGAGGTCAGTGTGGTGGTCGCGGGCGTCGACGCGGCGACGGAGGTCGACGAACCGGAGCCGACCGTTGTCGCGGTCGAGCTGCGCGGTGCTGTGACGGCTGTCGGGTTCGGCGTGTCTGCGCTCGTCGAGTCCTTGCGGGTCGCCCGATAGGCGATGACCCCGGCGAGCAAGAGCACCAGGATCGCCACGCCGGCGATGATGATCCCACGGCGCGAACGCGGCAGTTCGTCGTCCTCGTAGTCGTTCCACTCACTCACGGCTGACCTCCCCGTCTGCCATCCGATGGATGCGCGTCACATTACTCATATATGACACAGATGCAGCCGCGGACTCCCGGATACAAGCAATGCGGTGAGGGTGAACAGTTCGATTACGAGCTCTGGATCTTGATCTCGATGTCGACGCCGGCCGGCAGTTCGATGCGCTGCAGGCTGTCGATCGTCTTGGCGTTCGGATCGACGATGTCGATCAGACGCTTGTGGACTCGCATCTCGAAGTGCTCGCGGGAGTCCTTGTCGACGTGCGGGCCACGGATGACCGTGTAACGGTGCTTGTCGGTCGGGAGCGGGATCGGACCGCGCACGGTGGCGCTGGTCCTGGTGACCGTCTCGACGATCTTCTTCGTCGACTGATCGATGATCTCGTGGTCGAACGCCTTGAGACGGATGCGGATGCTCTGGGCCATGGTCAGCTCACTTCACGATCTTGGTGACGCGGCCGGCGCCCACGGTGCGACCACCCTCACGGATCGCGAACCGCAGACCCTCGTCCATCGCGATCGGCTTGCCCAACTCCACCGAGATCATCACATTGTCACCCGGCATCACCATCTCCGTCCCCTCCGGCAACTGGATCGTCCCCGTCACATCCGTCGTC
>JBBQTN010000172.1:0-11512 GCA_038213195.1 Acidimicrobiales bacterium
ATCTCACCGCCGCGAACGCACGCCTTGCGTTTCCGGCCCTGCGTACCTAGCGTTTCACTTCCCTGCGGGCGTCGGGCTGTCGCCGACGCGCGCGGCCCAGAACATGACCCAGCGCACGCCCACACCGAGATGAACGCCAGCGACCGCCGCCGGCTCGTCTTCGCGACCGTGTTCACGGTGATCGCACTCCCGGCGTTGTGGGTCACCAGCCGGGATCAGGCGCGCACGACCGCTGCCCCCAGCGCAGGCGCCGCCGGTCTCGCGACACCCTCGGGCGCCGACGGCACAACGGTCACGACCACATACCACCCGGCGGCGCCCGTGTTCCTCGGCAACGACGCGCGCGCGGCGAGCGCAGGCGTCCCTCCGACGGTTGCCGTGCAGCACGGCACGGACCTCGCAGGTAACCACGTCGAGGTGCGCGCGACCTACCGCCGGTACACGTCGAACAAGTCGTGCACGACGCCGTACGCCGCCGGAGGTGTGACGATCAAGGTCACCAACCTCGACAACGGTCAATCGATCACGTGCCGCAACGTGCTCGGTCCCGTCGTCCCCGCAGGCGACGGGATCATGTTGCACACCGACCTGCTCGCCGAGATCGCCAACCTGGCCGACGCGCCGATCAGCGTGCGCATCAGCTGGTAGCGGTGCACACCCGCGCCACGATCGGCGAACTGCTGCACCGAAACGGGCTCGCCCCCCGCCGCGACCTCGGCCAGAACTTCGTCACCGACGCGAACACCGTGCGCCGCATCGCCCGCCTGGCCGCTGTCAGCGCTGGCGACTCCGTGCTCGAGATCGGCGCCGGCGTCGGCTCGCTGACACTCGCCCTCGCCGAGACCGGGGCAGACATCACCGCCGTGGAGATCGACCGCGGCCTCGTCCCGGTGCTGCGCGACGTCGTCGCCGAGCTCCCCAATGTGCGCGTGGTCGAGGGCGATGCGATGCGCCTCGACTGGGCCGCCGTGCTCGACGGCCGGGTCGGCTGGGTGCTGATCGCCAACCTGCCGTACAACATCGCCACGCCGATGATCCTCGACCTGCTCGACGGCGTCCCGCAGATCGCGCGGATGCTCGTGATGGTCCAGCGCGAGGCCGCCGACCGGTTGTGCGCGACGGCTGGCTCCGATGCATACGGCGCGGTGAGCGTGAAGGTCGCGTACTGGGCGACGGCGCGCATCGTCGGCGCGGTTCCCGCGACCGTGTTCGTGCCGACGCCAAACGTCGAATCGGCGCTCGTCGAGATCTGCCGGCGGCCCGAGCCCGCTGTCGCCACGCCGGCGGAGCAGCTGTTCCATCTCGTGCGCACTGCGTTCGGTCAACGCCGCAAGATGCTCCGCCGGTCACTCGCCGGCATCGTCCCCGCCGAGGTGTTCGCCGCTGCCGGCATCGACGCGCAACGCCGTCCCGAGGAGCTCGACATCGTCGAGTGGGCGGCCCTCACCGATGCGTGGCTGGCGGCTCGGTGAAACCGCGCTGAATGGCCGGCGCCTCGGTGACCGTCGCCGGATCGCAGTTCGCACCGCAGAGGACGACGACGACCCGTTCGTTCGGACCCGGCACGTAGGCACCGCAGCGCAGAGCCGCCAGCGCCGCTGCGCCACCGGGTTCGACGACGAGCCGCAGCGCGGACCACAACGCGTGCTGCGCGGCGCGGATCTCGCCGTCGGGCACGACGACGGCGACGTCGACGTACTCACGCACCAGGCTCCATGGCACGGCTCCGAGCCGGCGCGCGCCGAGCGAGTCGGAAGCGACGCCGCTCACGTCGACCTCCACGGGACCGCCGTTCGCCAGCGCGGCGCGCAGGCATTGGGATGTCTCCGGCTCGACGCTGACGATGCGCACCCGGTGGCGTAGCCAGGCCGCCTGGCCGGCGACGAACCCGCCGCCTCCGGTCGCGACGACGAGCGTGTCGAAGCCGTGCGGCAGCTGCGCGTCCATCTCCAGCGCCATCGTCGCCTGTCCGGCGACCGTCGCCGCGTGGTCGAACGGGTGCACGAGCAACGCGCCGGTCGCCGCCCGGCGCAGGTCGGCCTCGCGCTGCGCGTCGTCGTAGAAACCCTCGACCACGCGCAAGGTCGCGCCGAAGCGTTCGACGTTGCGACGCTTGATGGTCGGGCTCGTCGAGGGCACGAAGATCTCTGCCGGCATGCCCAGCGCGCCGGCGACGTACGCGACCGCAGAACCGTGGTTGCCGCCACTCGCCGCGATCAGGCCGGCGGCGGGAACGTCCCCGGCACTGAGCACCCTGTTGAAGGCGCCGCGCGTCTTGAACGAGCCGGCGTGCTGCAACAGCTCGAGCTTCAACGTGACCGGAACCGGGAGGCCCAGTTCCGCGGCGCCGACGTCGATCACCGGAGTACGGCGGACCCGGTCGCGGATCCGTGCGTACGCCAGCTCGACGTCGTCCGGGGTGACCAGCGCAGCTGCCATGACGCCCATCATCCAGGTCCGCGCCGCCGAGCCCAACATTCCCTACAGTCGTGCCGTGACGGCGACGGCGACGGCGGTGACGATCGACGCACCGGCGAAGCTGACACTGGTTCTGCGGATCACGGGTCTGCGCGACGACGGCTTCCACCTCATCGACGCAGAGATGGTCACGCTCGCGCTGCACGACACGCTGACGATCACCCCCGACGCGGCGGGCATCTCCGTCGACGGCGACCATGCCGACGGCGTGCCGCTCGACGCGTCGAACCTCGTCGCCAAGGCGCTCGCGCTCACCGGCCGACGCGCCGCGGTGCACATCCACAAGGCGATCCCACACGGCGGCGGGCTCGGCGGCGGTTCTGCGAACGCGGCAGCCGTGCTGCGTTGGGCGCGATGGCACGACCTCGCCGGCGCGGCGCAACTCGGCGCCGACGTGCCGTTCTGCCTCGCCGGCGGGCGAGCGCGCGTCCGCGGCATCGGTGAGTTGATCGAACGGCTGCCGTTCGTGGCGATCGATGTCACCCTCGTGATCCCGCCGTTGCGGGTCGCCACGCCGGCCGCGTACCGCGCCTGGGACGCGCTGGGCGGGCCGCACGCCGCCGGCGACAACGATCTCGAGCCCGCTGCGATCGACGTCGTGCCTGCGCTCGCGTTGTGGCGCGACCGGATCACGGACGCATCAGGCGAGCGACCGACGTTGGCCGGAAGCGGCGCCACGTGGTTCCTGCGCGGCCATCACCCGCAACTCGCTGATGCGCTGCCGGACGCCACGGTCGTGCTGACTGCGACGGTGCGCGATCACGGATGAGCGCCGAACACCGTCGACGAGCCGGAAAGCGGGTCAGATCACTTGCCGCGCTGACGCTGGTGGCGCGTCCGTCGCAACATCTTCTTGTGCTTCTTCTTGCGCATCCGCTTGCGGCGCTTCTTGATCAGTGAGCCCATGGCCCGGGAGACGCTACCGGGACGGCCGTGCGCCGGCCAACCCGGCTGGCTCTACCGTCGTCGCATCCGGCCTGCGCCGCGGGTGGATCCACACTCGTCGTGGTCATCACGGCACTAACCTCGTGCGGCGACCGTCCGGGGTCGTTCAATGGTAGGACAGCGGTTTTTGGTGCCGCGTATAGGGGTTCGAATCCTCTCCCCGGAGCGCCGCGCACCTCCTGCGAGGTCATGCCGCATGGTTGGGCAGATGTCGCGATAGAACGGTGGCATGGGTGTCTCCGTCATCGTGCTCGCTGCGGGAGAAGGCTCGCGGATGCGGTCCGCCCGTCCCAAGCCGCTGCACATGATCTGTGGGCGCCCGATCGTGATGCATGTGATCCACGCCCTCGTCGACCTCGACGTCGAGCGCACGGTGGTCGTCGTCGGTCACGGGGCGGAGCGGGTGACCAAGAAGGTGCAGGAGCAGGCGCCCGCCTGGGCGCAGGTCGCCTTCGTCGAGCAGACCGTCCAGCGCGGCACTGGCGACGCGGCGATGGTCGGCCTCGGAGCGTTCCCCGGCGACGACCTCGACGACGCCTCGACGGTGGTCGTCCTGCCCGGCGACACCCCGTTGCTGCGGCCGGAGACGCTCGCCGCGCTCGTCGACGCGCACCTCGCCAACGACTACGCGGCGACCCTGCTGAGCACCGTGCTCGACGATCCCACCGGCTACGGACGAGTGGTCCGCGCCGCGTCCCGCAGCGGCGACGGCCGTGTCCTCGGCATCGTCGAGCAAGCCGACGCCTCGCCCGCCGAGCGCGAGATCCACGAGGTGAACACGTCGATCTACGCGTTCCGCCGGGACCTGCTCGGTCCGGCGCTGCGCCACCTCAACCCTGACAACGCACAGGGCGAGTACTACCTCACCGACGTGATCGGCTCACTGGCCGCGATGGGCCACCGGGTCGGCTCCGTGCAGGCGCCTGACGACCAGTGCCTCGGCGTCAACGATCGCTGGCAGCTCGCGCTGGCCGAGCGCGAGTTGCGCAGCCGGATGAACCGGCACTGGTTGATGAACGGCGTGACGATGCTCGATCCGCGCCAGACGTTCATCGATGTCACGGTCTCGCTCGGCAGGGACGTCACGCTCTACCCGGGCACGATGCTGCAGGGTTCGACCGCCGTCGGTGACCGCGCTGAGATCGGGCCGAACACCCGTCTCGTGGACTGCATCGTCGGGGCCGGCTGCATCGTCGAGAACACAGTTGGTCGCGACAGCGAGATCGGCGAGGACGCGATGGTCGGTCCGTTCGCCCATCTCGGGCCCGGCAGCTCGGTCGCTGCCGGGGCAGTCACCGGAGCCTTCTACACTGCACCCACGGACTGATCGCGGGGAGCACGCTCAATGGAGAAGCTGACGACGAAGCGCTTGGCGCTGTACACCGGTCGCACGCATCCAGCGCTCGCCGAGGAGGTGGCCCAGCACCTCGGCATCCAGCTCGGCAACCCCAACCTGACCGAGTTCCTCAACGGCGAGGTCCGTCCCCGTTTCGCCGACAGCATCCGCGGCAGCGACGTGTTCATCATGCAGTCGCACTACGGCTGCGACGGGCGCAGCGTCAATGACTCGATCATGGAGCAGCTGATCATGATCGACACGGCCTACAGAGCGTCGGCGAAGAGGATCACCGCCGTCTGCCCGTTCTACGGCTACGCCCGCCAGGACCGCAAGGCCGAGGGCCGTGAACCGATCACCGCCCGCCTCATCGCTGACATGTTCGCCGCGGCCGGCGCGAAGCGGATGGTCTCGATCGATCTGCACAGCGGCCAGATCCAGGGGTTCTTCGACGGACCGGTCGACCACCTGACGGCGATGCCGGTGCTGGAGTCGTACGTCCGCGCCCACGCCGACAACCCCGTGATCGTCTCCCCGGACGCCGGACGCATCAAGGTCGCCGAGCGGATGGCCCAGCACCTCAACGACAAGGGCGCCGATCTTGCGTTCATCTACAAGCGCCGGCCGAAGGGCACCACCAACGTCGTCGAGGCCAAGGAGGTCATCGGCGACGTCGACGGACGGCTGTGCATCATCACCGACGACATGATCGACAGCGGCAGCACGATCTGCTCGGCCGCGGAGCTGTTGATGGCCCGTGGCGCCACCGAGGTGTGGGCGATGGCCACCCACGGCGTGCTCAGCGGCCCGGCGGTGGACCGGCTGAAGAACGCCCCGATCGCGCGGATCGTGCTCACCAACACCTTGCCGCTGCCGTCGGAGAAGCAGATCGACTCGATCGAGGTGCTCTCCGTCGCACCGATCATCGCCGACGCGCTCAACGCGGTGTTCGACGACACCAGCGTCAGCGAGATCTTCGGCGGCGAGAACCAAGCCTGAGGCGCTTCGCGCCGGATCGCGGCGGATGCCCTGACCGGACCTGACGCAGGCAACGCTAGGATCGTCCGCCGTCCTTTGATCGCTCCTGCTCGCGAGGCCCGTCATGCCGCAAACCCCACTCGTTGCAACCACAGGTCGTGCCACCGGGTCTCCCGCTGCACGCCGCCTCCGCGCCGAGGGACACATCCCCGGCGTGCTCTACGGCCACGGGATGACGCCGCTCAGCCTGACCATCGAGCGCCGTCAGCTGCGCGTCGCGCTGAGCGGTCCGGCCGGCGCCAACACCGTGCTCGACCTGCAGGTCGACGGCAAAAGCTACCCGGCGGTGGTCAAGGAACTGCAGCGCCATCCGATCCGGCGAACGGTCAACCACATCGACTTCCTCCAGGTCAACATGAACGAGGAGATCACGGTCAGCGTGCCGCTGCGCCTCGAGGGCGAGGCAAAGGCGGTCGTCAACGAGGGCGGACTCGTCGACCCGTCGGTCGATTCGATCGAGGTCACGACCACGCCGAACAACATGCCCAACGAGTTCGTCGTCGACATCTCGGACATGCGCATCGGCGACGTGATCCGCCTCGGTGACCTCACGATGCCCAACGGCGTCACGGCCCACGGCGATCCGGAGATGCCGATCGTCACGATCCTGATGATGCTCGCCTCTGAACTGGAGTCCGATGCCGTGCCGGCAGAGGAGGCCGAGGTCGAGGGCGAGGCCGCCGACGACGAGGCCACGGGCTCGGCCGGCGAAGCTCCCGACGCCGGCTGACGCGGCGCGGCCCCGAGGCGAGCCGTGATCGACGCGCTCATCGTCGGTCTCGGCAACCCGGGCAAGGAGTACGTGCGGACGCGCCACAACGTCGGTGAGGAGACGATCCGCCTGCTCCTGGAACGCGCCGGCGGCAAGCTCAAGGCGACCCGCGACCGCGCCCTCGGGACCGAGGTGACGTTCGGCGCGCGCCGGGTGCTGCTGGCCGTCCCGACCACGTACATGAACGACAGCGGGATCGCCGTGCGCGCCCTGATGCGTCGCCACGGGATGACGGACCCGGCACAGCTGGTGATCGTCCACGACGAGCTCGATCTGCCGCCCGGCGTGGTGCGGGTCAAGGTCGGCGGCGGCCTGGCGGGCAACAACGGCCTGCGCAGCATCACCAGCCACCTGCACACGCAGGACTACGTGCGGGTGCGGATCGGGATCGGCAAGCCTCCGTCGAAGGAGTACGGCGCAGACCACGTGCTCTCGCGGATGCCCCTCGCCGAGCGCGAGCTGCTCGATGTCGCCGTCGTGCGCGCCGCCGACGCGGTCGAGGTGATCGTCGGCGACAGCGCCGACGCAGCGATGCGCCAGTTCAACGGCCTCTGACCCACCAGGGCGGTGCCCGGCGCGCCTCTGCGCCGCTCATCTCTCATGCACGGACAGGACCGGCCCGGCTGCCTCCCACCGACAGGACCTGCGCCGCCGCACCGCTCGACCGGCCCACGCGGCGGCCGACCGCGCCCGACGGGGCGACGGACAGGTCCCGAGCGGGCGCCGTCTCGGTACCCTCAACGCCCCCATGCGTCTCGCGTCCCTGCCCCCGAAGCTGCGCTCCGAGGCCGCGCTCACCGGGGCGATCGGCGATCCGAACGGGTTCGTCGCGGTGCCGGAGGCCGCGAGGGCGATCTCCATCGCGGCCCTCGCCCAGCTCAGCGGCCGGCGTCCACTCGTCGTCGCCTGCCCGACCGGCAGCGACGCGGGCCAGCTGTACGACGACCTGTGCGCGTACCTCCCGCCCGGGGAGGTGCTGCTCTTCCCGGCGTGGGAGACCTTGCCGTTCGAGCGGGTCAGCCCGAGTGTCGAGACGATGGGCAGGCGGATGGAGGTGCTGTGGCGGCTGCGCTCGGCCGACCGGCAACCGGCCGTCGTCGTGGCCGGCGTCAGAGCACTCCTGCAGCGCCTCGGACCAGGGGCCGTCGAGGTCGAGCCCGTGCGGGTCCGGCGCAACGAGGTGGTCGACCCGGACGCGCTGCTGCGCCGCCTCGTCGACGCCGGGTACCGGCGCGAGCCGCTCGTCGAGCACCGCGGTGAGGTCGCGGTGCGCGGCGCGATCGTCGACGTCTTCCCGTCGACCGCCGACGCCCCGATCCGCATCGACCTGTGGGGCGACGAGGTCGACCGGCTCAGCGAGTTCAGCGTCAACGACCAGCGCAGCACCGTCGAACTGGACGAGGTGCTGATCTTCCCGGCCCGCGAGCTCGTGCCGTCGGCGCAGGTCCGTGCCCGTGCGGCGCAGCTGGTCGCGGAACAGCCGTGGGGTCGCGAGCAGTGGGAGCGCCTCGCCGAGGGCGCGCTGTTCGACGGGATGGAGAGCTGGCTGCCATGGCTGGTCGACGACGAGCTGCTGCTCACGGACGTCCTGGCGCCGGGCGCGAAGGTGGCGTTGGTCGAGCCGCGGCGGATGCGCGACCGGGCCAACGACCTGCTCGCCGAGGAGGACGACCTCGCCCGCAGCCTGGCCAGCACGTGGGCGCGCGACGCCAACGTCAGCTTCCCGCGCCTGCACGTCGACACCGACCGGTTGATCGGCCCCGGGCACTCGGTGTGGACGATCAGCTCGGCGCCCGAGTCGCCCGATTCGCCGATGGTCGGCGCCAGTGGGTGGGGACCTGTGGTCGGCGACGGCGAGGGCCTGGCCAACCGGCTGCGCGACCTGCTCGCCGAGAAGTACACCGTCGTCGTCGCCGCCGATGGCGAGGGCTCTGCGCAGCGCATGGCGGAGCTGCTGCTCGACCGTGGCCTCGACTTCCGCACCGTCCACGACGACGCCGAGCTGACGAGGCCGGGCGGCTACATCGTCGTTGCGCCGCTGCACCGCGGCTGCACGGTGCCGGCGGCGAAGCTCGCCATCGTCGCCGAGGCGGATCTCACAGGCCGACGGCGGGCCCACCGCACCGCCCGGCCGCGCCGTCGTGACAGCGCCGGCGTGTTCCAGGACCTCAAGCCCGGCAACTACGTCGTCCACTACCAGCACGGCGTCGGCAAGTACGAGGGGATGGCCAAGCGCACGATCGGGGGTGTCGAGCGCGACTACCTGCTGCTGTCGTACAAGGGCGGCGACCGCCTCTACGTGCCCAGCGACCAGATCGACAGCCTGCGCCAGTACGTCGGCGGGGAGACGCCCGTCCTGCACCGCCTCGGCGGGGCCGACTTCGCCAAGGCGAAGAACAAGGTCCGCAGCGCCGTGCGCGAGATCGCCCAGGAGCTGGTCGTGCTGTACCAGATGCGGGTCAACGCGCAGGGACACGCGTTCGGGATGGACACGCCGTGGCAGCAGGAGATGGAGGACTCGTTCGAGTTCGTCGAGACCCCCGACCAGCGCGTCGCCATCGACGACGTCAAACGCGACATGGAACGCGCCTACCCGATGGACCGGTTGGTGTGCGGCGACGTCGGGTTCGGCAAGACCGAGGTCGCGATCCGCGCCGCGTTCAAGGCGATCCAGGACGGCAAGCAGGTCGCCGTGCTCGCCCCGACGACGTTGCTGGCGACCCAGCACGGCAACACGTTCGCCGACCGCTTCGCCGGCTACCCGATCCGCGTCGAGGTGCTCAGCCGGTTCCTCACCAACCGTGAGGCGAAGCGGGTGCTCGAGGGCCTCGCCGCCGGCACGGTCGACTGCGTGATCGGCACCCACCGGCTGCTGCAGGAGGGGGTCACGTTCAAGGACCTCGGGCTGCTGGTCGTCGACGAGGAGCAGCGCTTCGGCGTCCAGGCGAAGGAGTCGATGAAGAAGCTGAAGGTCAACGTCGACGTCCTCACCCTGTCCGCCACGCCGATCCCGCGCACGCTGGAGATGAGCCTCGTCGGGATCCGCGACCTGTCGCTGCTGCAGACCCCGCCGGCCGACCGCCAGCCGATCCTGACCTTCGTCGGGTCGTGGGACGAGCGTGTCGCCGTCGAGTCGATCCGCCGCGAGCTGCTGCGCGAGGGCCAGGTGTTCTGGGTGCACAACCGCGTCCAGACGATCGACCTGGCCGCGGCACGGCTGCGCGAGCTGGTGCCCGAGGCACGCATCGCCGTTGCCCACGGGAAGATGGACGAGGGTTCGCTCGAGCAGGTGGTGGTCGACTTCTGGGAGGGCCTCTACGACGTGCTCGTGTGCACCACGATCATCGAGAGCGGAATCGACATGCCGACGGTGAACACGCTCGTCGTCGAGCGCGCCGACCTGCTCGGCCTCGGCCAGATGCACCAGCTGCGCGGGCGCGTCGGCCGGAGCGGGTCGCGGGCGTACGCGTACCTGTTCCATCCCGCCGAGGCACGGCTCACCGAGGAGGCCTACGAGCGGTTGCGCACGATCGGCGAGGCGACGGAGCTCGGCAGCGGGTTCAAGATCGCGATGCGCGACCTGGAGATCCGCGGTGCCGGCAACTTGCTCGGCGAGGCGCAGTCGGGGCACATCGCCGCGGTCGGCTACGACCTCTACTGCCAGATGGTCACCGAGGCCGTCGGGGAGATGAAGGGCGAGCCTCTCACGGAGCCGGCCGAGGTCAAGCTCGACGTGCCCACCGACGCGTTCCTGCCGACGGACTACGTCGAGAAGGAGGAGCTGCGCCTCGAGGCCTATCGCCGCCTGGCCGGCGTCACCAGCGAGCTCGAGGTGGACGACATCCGCGTCGAATGGGAGGACCGCTACGGACCGGTGCCCGCGCCGGCGGCGGCCTTGCTGAACGTCGGTCACCTGCGCGCCGAGTGCCACCGGCTCGGGCTGCGCGACGTCTCGATCCAGAACCACCAGGCCCGCCTCGCACCGGTCACGCTGAAGACGAGCGAGGAGATGCGGATGCGCCGGCTCAACCGCGACGCGTTCATGAAGGAGGACCAGCATCAGCTGGTCGTGCCGATCAAGCGCGGCGCCGATCCGGCCGAGTACCTCGTCACCTTCCTGCGCCAGCTGATCCCCGCCACCAACCAGCTCGCCCCCGCATCCGTCTGACGCCTGCGAGCCGCCCGCTCCGGCGAGGTGGGCGCGATCTGTGCCGGACGTGAGCACGACCCGCGCCCACCCGACCGATCGCCACCGAGGTGGGCGCGATCTGTGCCGGACGTGAGCACGACCCGCGCCCACCCGGCACGTCGAGCACACGCCCACGCCGGTCGGGCAGACCGCTCGCTCATGGCCGAGGGGTAGCTGTCGCTATCGTCGCGGCGTGATCCGCCGGAGCATCCTCGCCCTGTGCGCCGTCGTCGCCATGGTGGCGTTGTCGGCGTGCAGCACGTTCAACCGCAACGACTCGGTGGCGACGGTCGGCGGCGACGCGCTCAGCCGGACGGAGCTGTCGCAGCTGCTCGACAACGCGCTCGTGCAGAACGACCTCCTCATCGGTCCGGTCAGCGCTTCCGGGGCTGACGTCGCGAGCCAGGCCGACACGCTGATCAGCGTGTGGGTGGTGCTGGCCGCGTTGCGCCGAGCCGGCGCGATCGATCTGACTGGCGCCGCCCAGCGGACTGCGCTCGCTACGCAGTACACCACCGCCTTCACCGGGGCGCCGGCCGCGGTGCAGCAGTTGCTCACCCAGCTCGGCGCGTTCCACGACCAGTTCACAGCGGGCACGCTCGACCAGGCGAAGCTGCTCGCCACTGTGCAAGCGGCGTCGGTCCACGTCGACTCGCGCTACGGCTACTGGGACGGTGCTGCGGCCAAGGTGCTGCCCTTCGGCGCCGCCGCGTGACCGTGCCGAGCATCACGTCGGCCCCGGACCCGGCGACGG
>JBBQTN010000173.1:0-11510 GCA_038213195.1 Acidimicrobiales bacterium
CCGACCGAAGCGATCAACGGCCGACTCGAACACCTGCGTGGTTCCGCGCTCGGCTTCCGCAACCTCACCAACTACATCGCCCGAAGCCTCCTCGAAACCGGCGGCTTCAGACCCCAACTACACCCTCGATTGTGAAGAGCCCAATAACTGCCGGTGTACGGAGCGGCCGATTCAGGGCCCGAGACTTGCCCCCAGCTCGAATCGGGAGACGGGTCTCGCTAGGTGCAGGAGGTAGTAGCCGGGGGCGCGCAGCGCGACCGTTTCGAATGCGATGCCGGCACCCGTGAGCGTCGCGCTCACCTGCGCAAGGGGGGAGTAGGTGCCCGCAAGGATGTAGGTGGCCTGGAGCGGGGGATCGGGCTCGTCGGGTGTGTTGCGGACGTAGAAGTACGGCACGGTCCGCGGACAGCTCGCGCCGCAGAGGTACTCGATCGTGTAGGCATCCCAGTAGCTGGCCAGGATGACGCCTGCGTTCGAGTGACGCAACGAGTCCACGAGCACCTCGGCTGACCTCCGCGAAGCCGTCGACCACGGCACCTGGTACTGCCAGCTCGTCGCGACTGCGGCCGCGACGAGTACGGCGAACGCAGGCAGGAGGCGTGGGGACCGATTGGCGATGTGAGCGATCAGGACGATGAGTGCCGGCCATGCGTAGAACACGTATCGGAACTGCCCCGCGGGTTGGCCGGACAGCGGATTGAGCGCACCGACGAACGGATAAGCGATCAGAATGACCGCGGCGAGGACGTTCACGCCTCTGCGAGCAGCCACGGCGATCAAGACGAGGAATGTGATCCCGAGCACGAGGACGATGGGCGTGTTGGGGAGCTTTTGCCCGACCGCATGGGCCGTGTCGCCGAAGGGTTGGAACACGAGACCGCGGGCAGAGATGAGCAGTCGGCGCCAGTACGGCTCGGGGTGCAGGATGATCGCCGAGGATTGCAGCGAAAGGAAGTGGGTGTGCAGGTTCCGGTACAGCCACGGCAGCGCTCCCACGAATGCCGAGATCGCGAAGGCGAGCACACCGATCGCCCGCTGCGACTGCCGGCGAAGTGCCATCGCGACGACGACGAGACACGGAACGATGATCGTGCCGGTTTGCACCGAGGTCCAGAACGCCAAGCCGGAGGCGAGCCCGAGGAGGCAGAGCCACGCGATCCTGCGAAGGTGCGCGGCCGGCGGCGCCCTGACGGCGAGCAGCCAGACAAAGCAGGCAAGGATGACACCGACGTTGTAGGTGGTGTACTCGCGAACGCTGTAGGCGACGATCCCCAGGGGCCACACTGCGGCAAGCCCCAGAGCGACGACTCGGTTCCCGCCCGAGCGCTGTGAGATCAGCACGATCAGCACGAGGATGACGATGCTCTCCAAGAGGGCGAAGATCCTCAACGCAAAGAACGTCTGACCGAAGACCGCCTCGGCCCCGGCGATGAGGAACGTGCCGAGTGAGCCGGCGTACTGCTGGCCGGGGAAGAACGCCGCCGGGCGACCGTGGCGGATCGACCGCGCGAGGAGCCCGGCGACGGTTTCGTCACCGTCAAGGGGAGCCTTGGAGGCGAGACCGAACCGGAACCGCAACGCGGCCGCCGTGATGACCAGCAGTAGCAGGACAACGAGCTGGCCCCTCCGGGCGCATTCCAGATCGGACCACCACGGACGGGCCCGACCCGGCGAGGGCGGCGGCGCGTCCCCGGCCGTGGAACGAACGTCCAGCCGTGGAGC
Source organism: Acidimicrobiales bacterium (assembly GCA_038213195.1). Lineage (GTDB taxonomy): Bacteria > Actinomycetota > Acidimicrobiia > Acidimicrobiales > Ilumatobacteraceae > JAODBQ01. The sequence goes on from JBBQTN010000173.1 coordinate 1,723, forward strand.
TACTTCTCGCATACGATTTCGTACACCGTCCGAAGCCGCGCCACCGTGGCGGCCCACGAGTGAGTGACGCAGAACTGTCGCGCAGCCTCCGCGAGCTCGCGGCAGCGGCGCGGATCATCGAGGATGTCCCCGATCGTCGTGACGAGATCGCTCACCTGCACCGGAGACGGCAGATGGGCCACTGCCCCACGTGCATCCGAGAAGATCGGCACGTCGGTGACGATGGTCGGGCGGCCGACGGTCAGGACAGATCTCAGCGTTGCGCTGGATGACTCCCTGGTCTCACCATAGGGCAGCACCACCACATCACATGCGGAGAGCAGTTCGTGCGCCGTAGCTTCCGGGAGGTATTCGGTCTTCAGAGCGACGAACGGCTCGAGCCCGAGACGGCTGATCTCGGCGCTACACCTGGCCCGGTACGCCTCGGAGGACGGGTCAGGATGCAGCGCGTTCACGGCGATGATCCGAACGTCGCCGAGCGACGCGCGCAGACCGGGAAGGCTGCGGATCAGTTCGATGGTCCCCTTGTGAGGGAGGAGGAACCCGAACGTCCCGATGACCTTGGCGCGTCGATCGACGTCGTGCTGCTTGCGCATCTCCACCATGTCGAGCTCACACGGCGCCTGACAGCCGATCGGTATCAACGTGACGTTCGACGCGACGCCGATCTCAGCGAGGAACTCGACGTCGTCGTGCTGGTGCACGATGACCTGGGCTGCACGCCGCAACGCTCCAGCTGCGTCGCGCAGGGTCAGCAGCCGGTCAGGTATCTGCAGGTCGGCGGTGCGGTGCAGGGTCACGATCACCGGTCGGGAGCCGGACTCGTCCTCGATCAGCCTGCCGAGCTCGCGGGCACTGAAGAAGCCGAAGTTGTACTGGATGTGGACGATGTCGGCTGTCGAATCGCGCAAGGCCCGGCGGAGCTCGTCGGGAGTGCTGTCGAGGTCCTGGCGCCAGGCCCTGAACGTGGACTCCTCGACGAGCGGGTCGAGCACCATCACGCCGTGATCCGCGTAGGGCTCGACATCGGCGAACCCACCCAGTCCTTCGACAAGGGAACGCGAGTACTCGGCGATGCCGCAGCGCGAGTTCCACGTCGTGACCATCGCGACCTTGATGCCAGGCCGTCTGCGGTGGCGCTGCAGGAGGAACGCAACCCAACGATCGACCACCGCCGACCACGAGAACTGCGTCTCGATCAACTGCTTGGCTGTTGCGACGCGTTCGATCCGCGCGCCTGCATCGGTGCCGTCGAAGGCAGCGCGCATCTCCTTCGCGAGGCTCTGCGCGTCCGGCTCCACCCACGTCGATCCTGGCACGCTGAGGTGGGTCATCGCCGGCGTCACCTCGAACGAGATGGTCGCCGCCGTCGACTCGTCGACGAAGTCGGCGAGGCCAGTCGCGGCAACGGTGATCACCGCTACCTCCGCCAACATGGCCTCCGCGACGGGAAGGCCGAAGCCCTCGCCCCGAGAGGGGTGGACGTAACTGTCGGTGAGCCAGTACAACCCACCGACCTGATCCGCCTCCAGGTCGCGGTCGATCCAACGCACGTCTGGGGGATTGGGATGGTTCCGTTTCAGCCGGGCGAGGTCCTCGCCGAGCACGTTGTGCGGATTGGGGTAGGTCTTGAGGATCAAGCTGACATCGTCATCACCGGTGAACGATGCGAAGTAGGCGTTGAGCAGAAGGTCGACACCCTTGCGAGGAAACGCCGCGCTGACGTGCAGGAACCGGAACCTGCGCAGGTCGTTCAGCTCGGGGATGCACTCGGTCGAACCATGTGCCGGCGGATGCACCCCGACTCCAACGACCTCGATCGGCACGACGACGCCGGAGTCACGCAGAACATCTGCCACGAAGCCCGACATCACACCGATGCCGTCGAGGTGGCGGTTGAAGTCGTGCACGTACTCCCTGGGCAGCCTGCTCTCCTCCCAGCCGAAGTACTGGAAGGTCATGGCTCCCGGAGAATCATCCACACGCGGCGGATACATCTGCCGGATCACGATGTCCGGGTACGGCTGCGTGCTGCTCGCCGCATAGAGGCGTGCGGCGTGCGCGTGGAGCGATAGGTCGCGTTCGGTCGGTATGTAGTCACCCGGACCTTCCGTGGCGAAGATGCTGACATCGAACTCGTCGCGGCCATCGAGCCCGATCGCCAGTTCGCGATTGAGGATCGCCAAGCTGTAGCTTGTCTCGAACGGGCCCTGGATCTGCACGCTCAACGAGTGGCGTCCGGCCGCGCACTTCTCGAGCACATTGGTCAAGAGCGCCCTCACGTCGAAGCGCTCGATCCGCCCGACACGTTGATCCTGGTGTCGGCGCACTCGGTCGCGCAGCTCGGCATCGGTCGCGAGCAGATGGGCGATCGACGCCACTGTCCACGCGTCCGCCCGATCGACGAGGATGCCGGCACCGCCCATCGTCTCGGGAACGGCCGCTTCGGCACGGGCAATGACGGGCAGACCCGCGGCCATCGCTTCGAGCAGTGGCACCCCGAAGCCCTCGTGCTCGCTGAGGCAGACGAAGAGCCCGGACGAGGCGTAGCGGCGCCACAGTTCGGTGTCGGAGACCTTGCCGGTGAGCGTGACCTTGTGGTCGACGCGCAACCGCTTCGCCTCGTCCATCACCTCGTCGGCGTAGTCGATCATCGACGTGTCGCCGACGAACGTCAGCGCGGCTCTGTCGTTGAACGAGCGGCTGTACGCAGCGAACGCACGAACGACCTCGAGCTGATGCTTGTTCGGCGCGACGCGTCCGACGAACAGCCAATCGCGAGAGCGCTGCTCCTCGACCCGGGCGGCTCGCGCCACGCGGAAGTCGGTACGCACCGGCAGCACGTCGACGGAACTGAAGCCGGCGTCGAGCATTTCGTGGCGGTTGTGGTTCGACACGGCGATTCCGCCGACGGAGCGCTTGGCGAGCACACGCAACTGTTGGAGTCCGAGGCGGATGAAGTAGCGAAGCGAAGCGTCTTGGAAGAACCGGCTCGGGGTGATGCTGTGAAACACCGTCACGATCGGGGTCGGAACCCCCATCAGCTGGTCGAAGGCGGTGTGACCGATCGAATGATGGACGAACAGCAGTTCATCCGCCGAGCCGACGTAGTGGCCGACGTCGATGACGTCCCGTGCGAGCTCGGGGGCAATGTGCTGGGCGTAGATGTTCGATTCGTACCCGAGGGCGCGCAGCTGGTCACGGAGGAAGAACAGCTGCTGAGTGACCGCGTCGCCGCTCGCGGTGCCCGAATGGAACTGGTCCACCCTCCGCATCGTGGTCATATCCGCTTCGTCGCCACGATGGCGTAGTCCTGGAAGCCGAACACGCTCGAGACCAGCTGACGGACGGCATCGTCCAGCGGCGCGGTGCCGAGCTCCCGCGACGCGGCGACAGCCGGATGAGGCGACAACTCCATCAGCGCCACGTCGGCGAAGCCGGCCTGCTCGCACATGAACCGGAGGGTCTCGGGATGGATCGGACGCACGTGGGAGACGTCGGCGAAGAAGTGATTGGCGAGCGCGTGGAGGCTCCGTGGGTTGATCGTCTCCATCACCAGCACTCCACCGTTGCGGAGGGCGGCGAGACTGGCTCTGATGAAACGCTCGATCTCAGGCGTCAGGAGGTGCTCGATCACCTGCGCCGAGAAGACGCCCTTGAGCGTCTCGCTCGGGCACGCCGCGAGCCAGGCCGCGCCGTCAGCCTTGACGACGGGGAGGCCCTTGGCCCTGCACACCTCGACCATGTTGTTGTCCAGATCGATGCCCATCACCTCGTGACCAGCGGCGATCAGTACTTCCAGCATCTCTCCCCGGCCGCAACCGACGTCGACGATCAGGCCCTGCTCTCCACTCGCCGGGAACTTGGTGACGTAGTCCGCCTGGGCCTCGGCCAGCACGGTGCTGTCCCCGCGGAATCGGTCTTCGAAAGCAACGTAGTCGAACTCAGCACCGTGGGCCGAGGCTACGCCAAGGCGCTCCATCAGTTGGACCGTCTCGTCACGTAGCTTGGCCACCTCGCCCGCAGACGCCCGCTCGAGCAGGAGTCGACGGAGCTCGACGTGACCCTGTGACAGGTCGCTGACGTCCTCGACGCCACGTGCGGTCTCTGCCTCCAGCATCTCGACGTGGCGATTGACGGCTTCGACCCTCTCCACCGAGGCCTGGAGCTCGCGGCGCGCGGTGGTCAGCTCCTCGGCCACGGAGGCGATCGATGCTCGCACGGTTCCCGCCTGGTCTTCGAGCAGGGCCGCCTGGTCGGCGCGGTTCCGGGCGAGAGCCCTGCGCTGAACCTCGAGATCACGGCGAAGCGTGTCCACTTCGAACCGTGCATCCCTGAGCTCGAGGTACGTGCGACGGGTCGCGAGCACCGCCTCCGTCGCGAACCGTGCGATCTCGGCGTCCAGCTCGTGCTGCTCGTGCCAGCGCTGTTCGACGTACCAGCGAGTTGTCTTGTGGATCGCTCGCTTGACCAACCGTCGCGCCCGCCCGCGCACCCCAGTCGTCGCGGCGATGCCTGGTTGGACGATCGTGCCCCACAGCTCGTGGAGCAACTCGGCGCGCCGTGCCGCTTCGATGTAGGGGTGCGGACTCGACCGCTTCGCAGGGGGGTCCAGGTCGATCGACGCGGTGTCGACGTGTGAGAGCAGCTCCAGGACCCGTGCCTCGAACTCGAGCGGATCGATCACCTGCGGAGAGATCCGAATGGATGTGCCCGAGCGGGCGGGGGAGTTCGGCACGGCAGCAGAGACTACCGGCTGGGGTGGCGAGCCCCCGGGAACGCCTGGGAGGTCGGGCGTGCCGGCGAGCACGCGCACAGCCCCCCGTTCAGTTGATCGACCACTCCGGGTACATGGTGACGACCCCGTCGAACAGCTCGCGCAGCGGTCCGGTCATCACGTCGAACCGCAGTGCGCGGGCGAGGTGGTCGAAGACGTGCTGGATGTTGTAGTCGGTGATTGCGACGTCGAAGTCGTAGGTGCCGTGGAGCAGGGCGACCTTGGGGATTCGGATCTCGACGGTGCCCTCGCCGCTGACAGACGGCGGGACGTTGTCGTTGTCCCGCCCGGTCGGCGCTGTGATGGTCTGCCCGCCGAGTGTGCGGATCGAGATCTGGAAGACTGGGCGCTCGATCCTCTCGGTCGCCTCGTAGTGCAGACGGAACATGATCTCGTCGTTGGTCCTGAACCGCTTGACCGGGATCGGGCTGCCATTGACGAGCAGCTCGACCTTGGTCACGCGCACCTCGCCCGACCCACGGCGGGTGGTGCCCTCGCTGCCCTCGACCCGGTCGCCGAGCATCGTTCCTCGATACGACTCGATGAGGTCCCCCGGGTCCCCCGCGCCGGCAATCTTGCCACGAGTGAGCCAGATTGCGCGATCACACATGCTCTGCACGCTGCCGAGGTCGTGCGTCACCAGCACGATGGTCCGGCCTTCGTTGCGGAACTCGACGAACTTCTCCAGACACCGCTGCTGGAACGTGATGTCGCCGACCGCGAGGATCTCGTCGATGATCAGCAGGCGCGGATCGACATTGATCGCGATGGCGAACGCCAGGCGCACGTACATCCCTGACGAGTACGTCTTCACGGGCGATTCGATGAATTCCCACAGCTGCGAGAAGTCGACGATCTCGTCGAACCGCTGGGCGATGTCCTTGCGACCCATGCCGAGGATCGCCGCGTTGAGGAAGATGTTGTCCCGCCCTGACAGCTCGGGATGGAAGCCGGCGCCGAGCTCGAGCAACGCAGACATCCGCCGGTGCACGGTCGCGGATCCCTTGTTCGGCACGAGGATCCCGGCCATGCACTTGAGCAACGTCGACTTGCCCGACCCGTTGTGCCCGATGATCCCGAACACCTCGCCTTCGTCGACGCTGAAGGACACGTCGTCGACGGCGACGAACTCCTCGTAGACGTTGCGCTTGCCGCCCGACGCGATGAGCTGTTTGAGCGAGTTGTTCTTCTCCTTGTGGAGCTTGAACGTCTTGGTGAGGTGGTCCACCTCGACCACGTGAGCGGGAGGCATCGCGCTACATCTCCTCTGCGAACCGGGGCGCCAGCTTGTTGAATGCCCACACCCCGAAGAAGAACATCCCGAACGCCAGCACCACCAGTTCGAGGATGCGACCGGGACCGGGGAAGCGCAGGTCGTACATGATGTTGTGCACGGCGGTGATGAAGCTTCCGGTGGGCCCGTAGTTGGCGATCAACACCAGCGCACGCAGTGACACGTTGGCCGGGTCATAGATCACCGGCGTGGAGTAGAACAGGATCTGGGCGAGTATGCCCCACAGGTAGTTGACGTCGTGGTAGAAGACGTTCGCGGCGCTCAGCGTCAGTGCCAGGCCGGTGGTGAACAGCGCCAGCAGGCACAGCACCAGCAGCAATGGCGGCAGCCACGGCAGCACCATGTTGCCACCGATCAGCATCGCCGTGATCAGGATCACCAGTTCGAGCATCATCGTCACGAACTGGGCGATGATCACGGAGAAGACCAGGTGCTCCTTGGGGAACTGGACCTTCTTGATCAGGCCGGCGCCTCCCTGGACCGCGCCCATCGAGATGCCGACCGAGATCTGGAAGAAGTTGAACGGGACCAGCCCGCTGAGGAAGTACAGCGGGAAGTTGTGCAGGCCACCGGGGTTGCCGACCGGTGGCGTCGCCTTGAACACGTACAGGAAGATCACTGAGAAGATCAGCATCTGCGAGAGCGGGTTGAGCAGGCTCCAGGCCCAGCCGAGAACCGACTTCTTGTAGCGGGTGCGCAGCTCCCGCAGCGACAGCAGGTACAGCAGGTTGCGACTCGCCGCCGCCGATCGAAGAGACATAAGCGGGCGCAGTGTACCGACGGGCCTCAGAACGCCCTGGTCACTGTTGACGTGCCTCGGGCCACGGCAGCGCAGGGTGCCGGAGCCGGATCGCGGCGAGCGCGTCCTCGTGGCCGAGGTTCGTCAGCGCGATCATCGAGCCCTGTCCGACGCGGTATCGGCCGAGGATCTCCGGCACCAGGCGAGCGTGACCGCCGGTCCCTGCGAGGCGCAGCCACAGGTCCCAGTCCTCCCAGCCGAACACCTCAGCGTCGCCCCTGTAGCCCCCGAGGCGTTGCCACGCCGACCTGCGGATCATCGCCTGGGCATCGATGTAGTTCGCCTCGCACAACCGCCGGACGTCCCACTCGAACGCGCTGCGCACGTTGCGGGCGTCACCGAAGTCCTCGAGGATGCCGTACGCCGCGGCGGCGTCGGGCTCACGGCCGAGGGCGTCCGCCAGCCTGCGCAGACAGTTCGGGTACACGCTGTTGTCGGCGTCGAGGACCATCACCAGGTCTGCCCGTGCCGCTGCGAACGCGGTGTTGCGCGCCGCGGCGAGGCCCTCGTTGGCGTCCTTGCCGAGCAGCACCATCGGCACGTCGGGATGAGCATCGAGGAACTCGCGCACGACCGCACGGCTGCGATCAGTGGCGTGGTCGTCGACCACGACCACCTCGAACGTGATGCCCTCACAGGCGGCAACGCTGGTGAGCGCGTTCGTGATCGCGTCGGCGTAGTTGTACAGCGACACGGCCACGGTTACCGCCGGCCGAGCGGTCGCGTACGAGAAGGTCTCGACGCGCTCGACGTGCTGTTGCGCACCGTGGCGCAGCAGGCAGCGGACGCCGTCGATGCGGCGCACGTCGGCGCTCTCCGCCATCGCCAGTGACTTCGCCCGCCGGCGGGTCTCGACGAACGGCCTGAACGCCGGCAGCCGTACGGGCGGCATCACCTGCGAGGAACCGAGTCGCCAACGCGTCGATCGCGGTATCCGACGCGCGGCGTGCACCGCAAGCCGCGGGACGACGTCATGCTCCAGATGGTCGAGCATCCGGCCGACCGAGTGACGGAGTGCGAGCGGGCCGCTGACCGTCTCGAACGCTGCGTCGGCGATATGGCGGAGACGCTGGGGATCGTCCAGCAGCCCGTCCAGCGTGGCGCCGAGCTCGGGCGCGCAGGCCTCGACGAAGTGGACGCCGGCGACCAATGGCGCGTAGCCGTCCGACGGCTCGCTCACCACGACGCAGCGGTTGGCCATCGCCTCGACCATCCGCGCCCACTCGAAGTACGCAGGCCGTTGCGCGCCGGCCGACCGCGCGCGGTGGATGTTCAACAGCGTGCGCGACCCGGAGAGCAGGCGGTGCTTGTCTGCTCCGAAGACCGCCCCGGGTGTGTCCGCCCGTATCGGTCGATCGAACCGCGAGAGGTGCAGCTGCGCACCCCGCCGCACGAGCAGCGGAGCGAGATCGGCGAGCACCCGCCCGCGCCGCTGATCCAGCCCGCCGATGAACAGCGCGTCGCTGGTGCGGTCGACCCTCGCCGCGGACAGCATCGACGGCACCGCGCCGAGGCGCAGGTGATGGGCGTCGACGCCGGCGGCGCGCAGCGCGTCGACACCGTGGGCGTTGATGTCGTACGCGACGCGTCCGAGGCGTGCGGCGTCCAGCGTCAGGTCGAACCAGGTCGTTCCCGGCTGCTCGGTGCCGATGCACACGCTCGCTGCAGCGGCGCGCTGGAGCTCCGCTGTCGATGCGACGAACAGCTCGAAGAACTCGTGCGGGGCGACGACGAGGTTCAGCGAGCCGTCCGCGTGGGGGAGCCGTCCGTCGACCATCCGGGCGTCGCGACCCGACAGCCTCGCCGCCTCCACGATCCACTGGGCGATCTCGGTCATGAAGGCGTTGCCGCGCGCGGCGACGAAGACGTTGACGGGAGCCACGCTCAGTTCGTCCGCGTGACGATGCGCAACGCCTTCGCCGGTGCTCGACCGAGCTTGCGCACGGCACGCCGCAGGACGCCCAGCTTGTCCGGATGGTCGCGCGCGTCGCGCAGGATCTCGCGGAGCAGCGCGTTGCGGCTGACCTCCGCCGGCAGCGCCTCGGCCAGCGCGCGCACCTCGGCACGCCGCGCAAGCGCACCCTCGCGGAGCACGTCGAGCGCGGCCTCCGCGGTTTCGACACGACGCCGCAGCTCGAGGTTCTCGGCGCGCAGCAGTTCCAGTTCGGTCGGCGCCATCCGTGGTAAGGATACGCGGGTATGTCGTCCGGCCAGGCGAGTGAACGTGCTGCGACCGGCGCCTCGCCTGCGGCCGGCACGAACGTGCTGCTCGTGGTGCCGCAGGGCAGCTACGCGATCGAGCCCCTCGCCGCGACCCTCCGGCTGCACCACCCCGATTGGCCCATCAGCGCGGTGTGGTGCGGCGACCCGCAACTGCGTCCCTATGCGCCGGCGAACGTGCGCTGGGCGGAGCTCGCGCACGCTGGCCACGCGTGGGAGCGCGAGCTCGTCGGCTCGAAGCCGCCGCACGTCGAGTGGCGCAAGGCGCTCGCCTCGACGCGCTCGGCCATCGCCGGCGGCGTGGAGCGGGTGGTGCTCCTGTGGGTCGGCTCCATCGGCGTGCTCGGCCCGATCGGTGAGCTCGCCTGTGGCACTGGTCTCACGGCGGTTCCGCACGTCCTCGGCGAGCTCGACTTCGACGGTCTCGCGCCGTCAGAGTCCGACCTCCTCGACGCCGGTCCGTTCAGCGCCGGCGCCGCCGCCTTCGGCCGAGACGCGATCCCGATCATCGACTGGCTCATGCCCCGGCTCGCCGACCAGGCGGTCTCGGTCGGGCGCTGGCTCGGACGCGCCGGCGAGATCTTCGGGGTGATTCGTGTCGAGTCCGATGCCATCGGCGCAGGACCCTGGCGGTGGCCGGTGGGCGACGTTCGCCTGCTCGACGTGCCGGGCTTCGACGTGGACCAGCCCTGGATGGT
>JBBQTN010000174.1:0-11226 GCA_038213195.1 Acidimicrobiales bacterium
ACGTCCCACACCTCGGGGATCATCGAGTCGACCATCTTCTTGGCCGCCTTGATGTTCTGCACGGCCTTGCGCTCGACCAGGCGCGCCATGATGAACGGCTTGAACAGCTCGAGCGCCATCAGCTTGGGCAGGCCGCACTGGTACAGGCGCAGGCTGGGGCCCGAGACGATCACCGATCGGCCCGAGTAGTCCACGCGCTTGCCAAGCAGGTTCTGACGGAACCGGCCCTGCTTGCCCTTCAGCATGTCGCTGATGGACTTCAGCGGGCGGTTGCCCGGCCCCGTGACGGGCCGGCCGCGACGGCCGTTGTCGAACAGCGCGTCGACGGCCTCCTGCAGCATCCGCTTCTCGTTGTTGACGATGATCTCCGGTGCGCCGAGGTCGAGCAGCCGCTTGAGGCGGTTGTTGCGGTTGATCACGCGGCGGTACAGGTCGTTGAGGTCGGAGGTCGCGAAGCGGCCGCCGTCGAGCTGGACCATCGGGCGCAGCTCCGGCGGGATCACCGGGACCACGTCGAGGATCATCGCCTTCGGGTCGTTCAGCCGGCGGCCGTGCTCGTCGCGCTGGTTGAACGAGGCGACGATCTTCAGCCGCTTGATCGCCTTCTGCTTGCGTTGGGCGCTCAGCGGCTTGCGGCCGCTCAGCGAGACGTCGATCGCCTCGCGCAGGCGGACCTCTTCGACGTCGAAGTCGATGCGGTCGATCAGCGCCTTGATCGCGTCGGCGCCGGTGCCACCTTCGAAGTAGTCGCCGTAGCGGTCGCGCAGCTCACGCCACAGCAACTCGTCGTCGATGATCAGCCGGCTGTGGAGGCTCTTGAACTCGTCCCACGTGCGCTTGACGAGATCCAGCTCCATCTCGTAGCGCTCGCGGATCGCGGCGACTTCCTTCTCAGCTGTGTTCTTCAGCTTGCGCGCGTCGGCACCCTCCGCCTCGCTGCGCATCGCCTCGTCCTCGTGCTCCTTGTAGCGGCGGTCGATGGCCAGCTCGAGCTCCTTGGCGATCGCGTCGCGCTCCTCGAGGTACTCGGCCTCGAGGCTGGTCAGATCGGCGTGGCGCTTGTCCTCGTCGACCCACGTCACCAGGTTGGCGGCGAAGTAGATGACCTTCTCCAGCTGCTTGGCCTTCAGCTCCTCCTTCGGCTCGATGCCGGCGAGGAGGTAGGCCAACCAGGAACGGGTGCCGCGCAGGTACCAGATGTGCACAACGGGCGCGCTGAGCTCGATGTGGCCCATCCGCTCGCGACGGACCTTGGAGCGGGTGACCTCGACGCCGCAGCGCTCGCAGATGATGCCCTTGAAGCGCACCCGCTTGTACTTGCCGCAGTAGCACTCCCAGTCGCGGGTCGGCCCGAAGATCTTCTCGCAGAACAGGCCGTCCTTCTCGGGACGCAGGGTGCGGTAGTTGATCGTCTCCGGCTTCTTCACCTCGCCGTGCGACCACAGTCGGATCTGGTCGGCCGTGGCCAACCCGATCTTCAGCTGGTCGAACATGTTCACGTCAAGCATGTGGATGCGCCTCTCGTGTCGTATCAGTCGTCATTCGTTCGTGGTTCATTCGTTCGTGAATCAGTAGCTGGAACGCTGGGCCCTGCGGGCCTCGCGCTCGCGGTCGTCTTCGTCGGTGCCGCGCTCGTTTCGGCTGATGTCGATGCCGAGCTCCTCGGCGGTGCGGAAGACGTCCTCGTCCATCTCGCGCATCTCGATCTCGGTGCCGTCGTCGGCGAGGACCTCGACGTTGAGGCACAGCGCCTGCATCTCCTTCATCAGCACCTTGAAGCTCTCCGGGATGCCGGGCTCGGGGATGTTCTCACCCTTGACGATCGCCTCGTAGACCTTGACGCGGCCGAGCACGTCGTCGGACTTGATCGTCAGCAACTCCTGGAGGCAATAGGCCGCGCCGTAGGCCTCGAGCGCCCACACCTCCATCTCACCGAACCGCTGCCCACCGAACTGCGCCTTCCCACCGAGGGGCTGCTGGGTGATCATGCTGTACGGGCCGGTCGAACGGGCGTGGATCTTGTCGTCGACGAGGTGGGCGAGCTTGAGGATGTACATGTACCCGACCGTGACCGGGTTGTCGTACTCCAAGCCGGTGCGACCGTTGCGCAGGATCAACTTGCCGTCGGACTGGATCAGGCGGGTGCCGTCGACGCTCTCGGGGTTGAGGTTGTTGAAGATCGTCTGGATCGTCGGGTGCTTGCCGGCCGCCTCTTCCTCGTCCCAGTGGGCGCCATCGAACACGGGTGTGGCGATGAACGTGCTCGGCTTGGTGTTCGTGCGGGTCTTGTTCTCGGTGCCGCGCACCGGCGGATCACCGATGGCGACGTTGCCGTTCTTGGTGTCCGTCCAGCCCCACCGTGCTGCATAGCCGAGGTGGGCTTCGAGGACCTGACCGACGTTCATCCGGCTCGGCACGCCGAGTGGGTTCAGGATGATGTCCACCGATGTGCCGTCGGCCATGTACGGCATGTCCTCGATCGGCAGGATCTTGGAGATCACGCCCTTGTTGCCGTGACGCCCTGCGAGCTTGTCGCCGACGGAGATCTTGCGCTTCTGGGCGACGTAGACACGGACGAGCTGGTTCACGCCCGGGGGCAGCTCGTGGCCGTCCTCGCGGGTGAACACCTTGACGTCGATGACCTTGCCGTTCTCGCCGTGCGGAACCTTCAAGCTGGTGTCACGGACCTCACGCGCCTTCTCACCGAAGATCGCCCGCAACAGGCGCTCCTCCGGGGTCAGCTCGGTCTCGCCCTTCGGCGTGACCTTCCCGACCAGCACGTCACCGGGGCCGACCTCGGCGCCGATGCGGATGATGCCGCGGTCGTCGAGATCGCGGAGGATGTCGTCGGACAGGTTGGGGATGTCCCGCGAGATCTCCTCAGGACCGAGCTTCGTGTCGCGGGCATCGACCTCGTGCTCGTGGATGTGGATCGACGTCAACACGTCGTCCTTCACGAGCCGCTCGGAGAGGATGATCGCGTCCTCGAAGTTGTAACCCTCCCACGGCATCAGCGCGACGAGCAGGTTCTTGCCCAGCGCGAGCTCGCCGTGGTCGGTGCTCGGGCCGTCGGCGAGGATCGTGCCCTCGACGATCGTGTCGCCCTCATGGACCTGGACGCGGTGGTTGATGCAGGTGTCCTGGTTGGAACGCCGGAACTTGCTCAGGCCGTAGACCCTGCGGCCGCCGGTCGAATCGGAGGTGGCGTCGTACTGGACGGTGATCGTGCTGCCGCTGACCTCGACGACGGTGCCGGGGCCGGTGGCCTGGATCAGGTCGGCCGCGTCGCGCGCGGCGCGGTCCTCGATGCCGGTGCCGATGTACGGCGCCTCGGCGCGAACCAGCGGCACGGCCTGGCGCTGCATGTTCGCGCCCATGAGGGCGCGGTTGGCGTCGTCGTGCTCGAGGAACGGGATCAGCGCGGTCGCGACCGAGACGATCTGCTTCGGGCTGACGTCCATCAACTGGACCTCTTCCGGCGGCACGGAGGCGATGTCGGTGGTGGCACCGAAGAAGCTCTCCGCCTCCAGCATCTTGCGGAGGTCGTCGAGGCTGGCAGCCTGCGGCGAGCGGCGCACGCGCACGCGCTCGTCGACGAACGTACCGTCGGCCTTGATCGGCGTGTTGGCCTGGGCGACGACGTAGTTCTCGTCCTCGTCGGCAGCCATGTAGCGGATCTCGCCGGTGACGATGCCGTTCTGGACGACGCGGTACGGCGTCTCGATGAAGCCGTAGGGGTTGACCCGGGCGAACGTGGAGAGCGCCCCGATCAGGCCGATGTTCGGGCCCTCCGGGGTCTCGATCGGGCACATCCGGCCGTAGTGGCTGAAGTGCACGTCGCGCACCTCGAAGCCGGCGCGCTCACGGGACAGACCGCCAGGTCCGAGGGCGGACAGGCGGCGGCGGTGGGTGAGGCCCGACAGTGGGTTGACCTGGTCCATGAACTGGCTGAGCTGCGAGGTCCCGAAGAACTCCTTGATCGCCGCGACGACGGGGCGGATGTTGACCAGCGTGGTCGGGGTGATCGCCTCGACGTCCTGGGTCGTCATCCGCTCACGCACGACGCGCTCCATGCGCGACAGGCCGATGCGCACCTGGTTCTGGATCAGCTCACCGACGCTGCGGATGCGCCGGTTGGCGAAGTGGTCCTGGTCGTCGAGACGGTATCCGGGCTCCTGCTTGACGAGGTGGAGCATGTAGCTGACCGCGGCGACGACCTCGTTGGGGCGCAGCACGTCGGCATCGTCGGGATCAGAGGCCAGGTTGCGCTTGGTCGGGTCCTCGCTGTCGGTCTTGAAGAAGCTGCCGAGCTCGATCGTGCCGGGGCCGAACAGCTCGTCGAGCTTGGCCACCTCACCACCGAGCTTGCGGTCGAGCTTGTAACGCCCGACTCGCGACAGGTCGTAGCGGCGCCCCTCGAAGAACGCGTTGCGGAAGTAGGCCTTCGCCGACTCGACCGTCGGCGGCTCACCCGGACGGGCCCGCTTGTAGATCTCGACGAGCGCTTCGGTCTGCAACGGGGCGACGTGACGCTCCTTCTCCCACTGGCCCTCGAGGAAATCGAAGTGGGCGACGAACCGCTCCAGGAACCCGGGCGCGTGCTCCTCGTCGTAGCCGAGGGCGCGCAGCAGCGTGAAGATCCCCATCCGCCGCTTGCGGGCGACGCGGGTGCCGGCGGTGACGTCCTTGCCGGGCTTCTGCTCGACGTCGAACTCCAGCCACTCGCCGCGGTACGGGTGCACGGTGCCCTTGACGAGCTGGTGCTTGCTCAGGTTGCGCAGGCGGAAGCGCTCGCCGGGCTCGAAGATCACGCCGGGGCTGCGCACGAGCTGGGACACGACGACCCGCTCGGTGCCGTTGATGATGAACGTGCCCTTCTCCGTCATCATCGGGAAGTCGCCCATGAACACCGTCTGCTCTTTGATCTCGCCGGTGTTGCGGTTCATGAACCGGGCGCGCACGAAGATCGGCGCGCTGTAGGTCATGTCCTTCTCCTTGCACTCCTCCACCGTGAACTTCGGCGGCGGGCGCAGGTCCTCGTCGTGCGGATCGAACTCCAGCTCGAGCTGGAGCGCCTCGGAGAAGTCCTTGATGGGAGAGATGTCGCGGAAGGTCTCCGCGAGGCCCTCGTCGAGGAACCACTCGAAGCTCTCGCGCTGCACCGCGATGAGATCCGGCAGCTCCAGCGGCTCGGTGAGATTGGCGAACGAGTACCGTTCACGGGACACGGAACGAGAAGCCACGGCTACTCCTTGTCGGACGGCGGGGGGACGTACATGGAGGCTCGCAGCAGTGCTGCGGCAGGCATGGGGGCGCGGCAGGTCAGCGACATAGACAAATGGCGACAGACGACACGCACGGCAACGAGTGATCCTAACGGCGCTTGCACGGAACGTCAACCGCTTCCCAGCGCGAGCCGGGGCGGGAGTCCGTGGCCGCCAACGCTAAGCCCAAACTCCCCGCGAAGTCAATACCCACGGGCGGCTCGGCCCCCCGTGCGCACCCGGACCAACGATCCGAAGGCCCGGACGACCGACACCACCGACGACCCCAGAACCCACGACGCGTCTGCACGGCCTCCGTGCGCGCAAAGGGCCCGGGCGTTTCCGCCAGGGCCCGTTGCTTGCATCAGTTGAACTGATCGCCGGCGACGCCGCAGGCGACGTCCGGGGGGAACACGGGGGGCGGACCCCCGTGCGTCACTTGACTTCGACGGTGGCGCCAGCCTCGACGAGCTTGGCTTTGGCGGCCTCGGCGGTCTCCTTGTTGGCCTTCTCGAGCACGGCCTTCGGCGCCGCGTCGACGAGGTCCTTGGCCTCCTTCAGACCGAGGCTGGTCAGCTCGCGCACGACCTTGATGACCTGGATCTTCTGCGGGCCGGCGGCGGTGAGCAGGACATCGAACTCGTCCTTCTCCTCCTCGACGGGTGCCGCGGCGGCCGGGCCGCCGGCGGCGGCGACGGCTGTGGGGGCAGCGGCGGTGACGCCGAACTTCTCCTCGAACGCGTCGAGCAGGTCCTTCAGCTCGATGACCGTGAGGCTGCCGATGGCGTCGAGGATCTCATCTTTGTTGAGAGCCATGATGTGTACTCCTTCAGTTCTGTGCGTGTGCGTGGTGGTGCGGGGATTGGGGTTGGTTGCGAGCGGCGGATCAGGCCGCTTCCTTCTGATCGATGAGGGCCTTGAGGCCGTAGGCGAGGTTGCGCGGCAGCGCCTGCAACAGTCCTGCGGTCTTGACCAAAGGCGCCCGGAGGGCACCGGCGAACTGGGACAGCAGCACCTCGCGGCTGGGCAGCTCGGCCAGCGACTCGATGTCCTTCGCAGACATCGTCGTGCCGGACACCGCGCCGCCCTTGATGACGAGGAACGGGTTGGTGCGGGCCGCGTCGCGCAGGATCTTCGCCACCGCGGCGGCATCGCCGCTGACGAACGTCAGCGCGGTCGGGCCGACCATCAGCTCGGCGAGCTCAGCGACGCCTGCGTTGTGCGCGGCGAAACGGGCCAGGGTGTTCTTGTACACCTTGTACTCGCCACCGCTGGCGCGCAGCTGGCGGCGCAGGCCGGCGAGTTGGCCGACCGACATGCCGCGATACTCGGTGACGATGACCGCGTCGGCAGATGCCAACTTGGCAGCGACCTCTTCGACCACCGCGACCTTCTCGATCCGGGGGTTGTCCATTGTCATTCCACCTCCTTTCGCTTCGACTCGTGGTGCTCGCATGGAGCGAACACAACGAGGAGCGAACAGGAAGGGCGAACCCGACCCCAGCGTTCCAGGAGCATCCACCTCGGCTGGCGACCATCGGATGATGGCCATTACCCACGGCTGTGGACCAACGGTCTTCGGCGAGCAACCGGTGTTTCGGTTGTTGACGGGAGTCGATGCTAGCGGCAGGCCGTCGATTCAGGGCGCGGTCGAACCGCCGAGCCCGTCAGCCCGCGTCGAACTGGACCGCGACGCGCTGGGCGACCACTGGGCGGATCCGCTCGGCGATGAACGCCAGGTGGTCCGGGTTGGCCGCGTAGGCGCTGTAGCCGGCCACGTCGTCGAACTCCGCCACCACCACCAGATCGAAGTTGCCCTCCACCAGGCCGGCGTCCTCCCCGAAGTGGTAGTTGCGGATCTCGGGAACCTGGCCGGGCAGTCGGGCGAGTCCGTCGAGCACCGCCTCGCGCTGTGCGGCGGTGGTGCCGTCTGCGTACCGGAACATCACCACGTGGCGGAACATCGGGCTATTGGAGCCCGCCGAAGGCCCCGCCGTCGACGTGGACCTGCACGCCGGTCATGAACTTCGCCGATTCACCGCACAGGAAGGCGACGATCGAGCCGAAGTCGGCGGGATCGCCGACGACCCCGGCAGGGATGCCCCTGGCCGCCAAGGACGGATCGCCGCCGGTCATCGACCTGATCCGGTCCGTGAGGTGACTGCCAGGCTGGACGGTGTTGACGGTGACGCCATCGCCTGCGATCTCGGTGGCCAGCGTCTTCAGGAACGCGGTGACACCCGCCCGCGCCGTGTTGGAGAGGATCAGCGCCGCCATCGGCTGGCGAACGGACAGCGACGTGATCGCCACGATCCGCCCCCACTTCTGCTCGCGCATCCCCGGCACCGCCGCCTGGCACATCGCCACGATCGAGAGCAGGTTCTGGTCCAACGCCGGCTGATACAGGGCGAACTCGGTCGAGGCGAAGTTGCCGGGCGGCGGGCCGCCGCCGTTGGCGACGAGGATGTCCACGCCTCCGAGCGCCGCTGCGGCCTGCTCGACGAACGCACGCCCACCGGCGGCGGTCGAAACGTCGCATGTGAAGCCGAGTGCGCCGTTGCCGATCGCGGCGACCCCAGCATCGACGCGCCCCTGGGTGCGACCACAGATCGCAACACGCACGCCTTCCGCGGCGAGCGCCTGAGCGCTCGCCAGGCCGAGGCCGGCCGTCGCAGCAGCGACGGCCGCCCGGCGCCCGGTCAGATGCAGATCCATCTCGCCGACGGTAGTGGGACGACCGGCGGACCTCGGCGTCGGCGCTGCCCCCGACCTCGCCTCCGCGGGCTCAGCGCCCCCGTGAATCGTCGGTGACGAAACCACCCGCCGCCCCGGCTCAGCGCCCTCGCGAATCGTCCGTGACGAAACCACCGCCTGCGTCGCCGAGGCCCGCCGTGTCGACCACGGACCGGCAGACCATCCAACGCCACGGGAACGCGTTCGCGCCCTCCGTTCGCGGCTCGTCAGCGCCGCGTTGCCCGGGGGGGAGGCCCGACAGACCGGACCTCAGGCGGTGGTGGCGAGATCCGGACGAAGGCGGCCGGTGTCGACCTTGACGCCGGGACCCATCGTCGAACTGACGGTGATCTTCTTCAGGTAGCGGCCCTTCGCCGAGGCAGGCTTCGCCCGCTGGAGCTCGTCGAGCACGGCGCGGAAGTTCGACTCCAGCGCGTCGGGTTCGAAGCTGACCCTGCCGAGCGGCACGTGGACGTTGCCGTAGCGGTCGGTCCGGTACTCGACCTTGCCGCCCTTGAACTCGGTGACGGCGCGGGCGACATCCTGGGTGACCGTGCCGGTCTTCGGGTTCGGCATCAGGCCACGCGGCCCGAGGATCCGCCCCAGCCTTCCGACGAGCGGCATCATGTCCGGCGTGGCGATGGCGACGTCGAAGTCGAACTGACCCTTCTCCACCTGCGCCGCCAGATCGTCGGCCCCGACGATGTCGGCGCCGGCATCGCGAGCCGCCTGGGCGGCCTCACCCGAGGCGAAGACGGCGACGCGCACGTCCTTGCCGGTACCGCTCGGGAGGCCAACCGTGCCGCGCACCATCTGGTCGGCCTTGCGCGGATCGACGCCGAGCCGCACTGCGATCTCGACCGTCTCGTCGAACTTCGCGCTGGCCAGCGCCTTCACCATCCCGAGCGCCTCGGTGGGGGTGAACTGCTGATCGCGATCGAACTTCTTGGCCGCGTCGGTGAGCTTCTTGCCGGACATGTGTCTCCCTCGGGGTGAGCGCCGCCGGGCGAGGTGATCCTCGGCGAACGATGTTGAATGTTGACGATGCCACGATGGCGGCTGCCAGGGTAGCGGCGGTGGTGGCCGGTGGTCAGGGGACCTTGAGCCCCATCGACCGCGCGGTCCCGCGCACCTGCGCCTTGGCTGCGTCGAGGTCGTATGCGTTGAGGTCGGGCATCTTGATCTTCGCCACCTCCTCGATGTCGGCCTCCGTCACGGAGCCGACCACCGTCTTGCCGGGAGCAGTCGAGCCCTTGGCGAGACCGGCCTTCTGGCGCAGCAGCACCGGCGTCGGCGGCGTCTTCAGTACGAACGTGAACGAACGATCCTCGAACACGGTGATCTCGACGGGGATGATCGTGCCGACCTGCGACTCGGTCGCCGCGTTGTACTGCTTGACGAACTCCATGATCGGCACGCCGTGCGGGCCGAGCGCCGTCCCGACGGGCGGTGCGGGCGTGGCCTTGCCGGCGGGGATCTGGATCTTGACGATCGCCGCAACTCTCTTCTTTGCCATCTGACTGTCCTTGCTTGCGTGGGTTGCGGATTTAGAGCTTGGCGACTTGGCTGAAATCCATCTCGACCAGGGTTTCCCGGCCGAAGATGTTCACCAGCACCTTGAGCTTCATGTGATCGGCGTTGATCTCGGCGATCGTGCCGGCGAAGTCGGCGAACGGGCCTTCCTTGACGCGCACGCTCTCGCCCGACTCGTACTCGAGCTTCGGCTTCTTGCGTGCCGGCAGACCGCCCGTGCCGTCGCCCTTGGCGGCAAGGAACGTCTGCACCTCGCGCCTCGACAGCGGGGTCGGCTTCTGGCCCTGGCGGCTCTGTCCGACGAACCCGGTGACACCGGGGGTGTTGCGGATGCAGTACCAGCTCTCGTCGTCCATGTGGCAGCGAACCAGGATGTAGCCGGGGAAGACCTTCTTCTGCACCGTCATCTTGCGGCCGTTCTTGAACTCGTCGACCTCCTCCATCGGGATGACGACCTCGAAGATCTTCTCCTCCATGTTCATCGACTGGATGCGCGCGTGGAGGTTGGCCGTGACCTTCTTCTCGTAGCCGCTCTGGGTGTGCACGACGTACCACGAACCGGGCCGGATCCAGGGGTCGTCGACGACCTCGGCCTCGGCTTCGGCCTCATCGGTCGCACCGTTGGACGGTCCACCGTCCTCGGAGAGATCGAATGTGGCATCGACCAGCCCGGCATCATCGACCGGCAGATCGTCGGCGACCGCCTCAGCCGGAGCGTCGTCGATCAGCGGATCTGCAGCGACCCCTGGCTCGGCCGCGATGGCGCGCTCGTCGGGCGTGTTGTCGCGATCGTCTGCTTGATTGAGCACTTCGTCGTTCATCGTCACCTGTCGTAGAGCCAACCTGAAAGGACCCCGAACATGGAGTCGAGCCCGAACACGAAGGCCGTGTAGAGCACCACGGTGACCAGCACGACGATCGAGAACCGACGGACCTCCGGCCACTTCGGCCAGGCGACCTTGCGCATCTCGTCGCGCACCTCGCCGAGGTACTGGGCCGGACCGACCCGTTCCTTCTTGCGGATCGGCGCCGGGGCGGCGCGTGTCGGTTGGCCCTGGTCGTTCAGGGCACCCATTCGCTTCAGCGTGCGCTTCTGCTCGCGGTTGAGGTCATCCAATGACATGCTGTGTGGCTCGTATCTGTTCGGCGCCGGGCCGTTGTTGGTCTGCAGGGCAGGAGGGATTCGAACCCCCGACCGTCGGTTTTGGAGACCGATGCTCTACCAGCTGAGCTACTGCCCTCGGAGGCAGCGACTCACGCTACCAGCGGGGCCCGGGGGTCGTTCGTCAGCGAGTCTCCTTGTGCGTGGTGTGGCGCCGGTCGTGGGAGCAGTACTTCTTCATCTCGAGCCGCTCACGATCGTTGATCTTCGACTTCATCGTGATGTAGTTGCGGCGCTTGCACTCGGTGCACTCGAGGGTGATCTTCACCCTCTTGTCGTTCTTCGGCATTGCGGACCCTCCGGTCGGTTTCGTTTCAGTGCGTCGATGGGGGCTGACCCCCTGTTGGGTGTTACTTGACGATCTTGGTGACGCGACCCGCACCCACCGTACGGCCACCCTCACGGATCGCGAACCGCAGACCCTCGTCCATCGCGATCGGCTTGCCCAACTCCACCGAGATCATCACATTGTCACCCGGCATCACCATCTCCGTCCCCTCCGGCAACTGGATCGTCCCCGTCACATCCGTCGTC
>JBBQTN010000175.1:0-11215 GCA_038213195.1 Acidimicrobiales bacterium
CGCCATCTCGTAGACCCAGCGGAGCAGCTCGCTGTCGAACTCCGTCGGGTCGATCGTTGCCTTGTCGACATGACCTGACGTGATGCCGGCAAGGAACGCGTTCAGCTCGGGGACACGCGCCAGCTTGCGCCGGTAGCGGGCTTCGAAGTGGTACACCGCCCACGCAACGCCGGCCGCCGCCAGCAGGTAGACGACGGGGATCGCCCACGGCCACACGGTGTGCCGGCTGACGAACGGTCGCGGGCCGTTGGCCATCAGACCCGAGCCGACGGCGCTCAGCACCGACACGAGCGGGATCGCCCAATGGGCACTGATGCCCCACCACAGGACGATCGCGACCAGCAGGATGGCGACGGTGAGCACGAACAGCAACGGATCTGCCGCGTAGAGGAACCCGCCACCCGGGAAGATCAACGACAAGCCGGCCGTGCGCAGCGACCGGCTGCCGAACGCCACGAACACGGTGCCGAGGACGACCACGGCGGTCAGCACCACGACGAGCCGGATGACGAGCCGGCGGCTCACCGGCCCGAGACGCGGCGGGTGGTCGGGGAGCAAGAGCACCCCGTTGGGCCCGACGGGGGCCTGCGGTCGGTCGATGATCGTCATCGTGGCTCCTTCATTCGTGCGCGTGCGGAGGGATGTGTTTCATTCGATCAGATCAGCCGTTCGATGGCGTCCGCGACGCCGTCGTCGGCGTTGGACGCTGTCACCCAGGTTGCCTCTGCCTTCACGGCGTCGGACGCTTGCCCCATGGCGACGCTCGCCCCGGCCAATCGGAACATCTCGATGTCGGTCTCCGAATCACCGATGGCGACAACTGCGGTGACCGGGATGCCCAGGTCCGCGCACGCGACCTCCAACGCGACGCCCTTGTGGGCCGCCTCGCCGGTGAGCGTGAGCACGCTCGCCCCCTGCGCCGTCATCGAGGTGAGGAAGCGGACCTCATGCTCCCACGCCGGGAGCAACTCGTCGAGCACGCGAGCGTTGAGCGCTGCGCCGAACGTGAGCACGCAACGTGGCGTCGGGTCGGCGCCGCACAACGTCGCCACCCGCCGGACTTCGGGCATCGCGCTCAGCGACGGGGAGAGCTCGGACCGGGTGACGACGTCGCGGTCCTGGTAGACGATCGTCATCCCCCCGTCCTGATCGCACAGTTCGTAGAGCGCCGTCGCGAACGCGGCCGGGAGGCGAACATCGAATAGATCGGTCCCGTCGCGCAGCCGTCGGACCTCGGCACCGGAGCAGGCGATGACGGGATCGGTCAGCCCGAGCTCGTGGGCTGTCCGCTCGGCCAGCTGGTACCAGCGCGCCGTGGCCAGCACGACGTGCCACCCCGCGTCCGCCGCCGCCCGCACCGCGAACCGGTTCCGCTCGCTGACGCGGTCGTCCGGACCGAGCAGGGTGCCATCGAGATCGAGGGCGAACGCCCTGTAGTTCATCGCGTCAGCTTCACGCGGCGGGTTGGCCGAACTCGATCGTCGGGCCGCCGGCCGCCAATGCCTCCATCACCCGCAGCTGCGAGGCGGCCAGCAGTTCGATGTTGGCCGGGCCGCCGTAGCGCAGCTGGCGCTCCTCCGTCGCGAAGTAGGACTTGACGCCGGTGAGGATGACGACACACATCTTCAGCTCGATGAAGACCCGGTAGAAGGCGAGGGCGCCGTGGTCGACTGCGATCCCGCTCGCTGCCTCGTAACGGGCGATGAACTTGCGCAGCGGTATGACGCTCTCGAGCGACCACAGCGCCCAGTACATGAACGCGATCTCTTCCAGCGGGTCACCGACGTGGGCCTGCTCCCAGTCGAGCATCGCAACGATGCGGCCGCCCTCGTGCATGAAGTTGCCGAGTCGGAAGTCGCCGTGAACCACGCTGACTCGACACGCAACCGGCTGGTGCTTCTTCAGCCAACGGATCATGTAGCTGATCGCGGGGAACTCCTCGAGCCGTTGGCGGTGATATCCGCCCTCGAACAGCTCGACTTGTTCGAGGGCCGCCGTTGCTGCCGTCGGTGTGCCCAGGAAATCGATGCCGGCGCCAGCAGGGTCGACGTTGTGCACCCGGCCGAGGATCGCGATGTACTGGTCGAGGATCGAACCGGCCTGATCCGTCCCGATCAGCTGGGTGACGTCGGCGGTGCCCGCAATCAGGCGGCTGACGGAGAACGGCCGCTCCAGCCACTTGCCGTCGGGGTCAACCCAAAGCATGTGTGGCACCGGGATGCCCTGCGCCTCCATCAGTCGGATGAGCTTGAACTCGGTGTGGGCCAACCGCCTGGAACCGGTGCGCTTCGTCTCGGACTCGTCGCTCTC
This sequence comes from Acidimicrobiales bacterium, assembly GCA_038213195.1. Taxonomy (GTDB): domain Bacteria; phylum Actinomycetota; class Acidimicrobiia; order Acidimicrobiales; family Ilumatobacteraceae; genus JAODBQ01. The sequence goes on from JBBQTN010000175.1 coordinate 2,311, forward strand.
GAGGACGCTCGACACCGGATGGCGGAGCATTACGCACCGCTCGCTCTGGGGGCCGTCGGATGCCAGCCAGGCGGCGTCGAAGAGCCAGGCCTCGCGTGACGCCCCACCCGCCATCCGCTGTACGTTGCGGACCTCGATCGCGTCGGCCGACGGCATCTGCTCGGTCAGGAAGCCGTGCAGCGCGGCCGCCACGTGCTCGGGAGAGTCGGTCACCGCCCCGCCGCCGCTGGTGGGGTTGATCCGGATCGGCACCGTCGGGGCCGCTTCGATTTCTCGGTGGAGCATCCGCACGATCAGCTCTCGGATCTGCCGGTCGGCCTCGTGGACCGATGCCGACGCGTCGGCATCGGCGGGAAGATCGAGGGCGTCGATCGTGTGCACCAGCGCGTCGCGCAGTCGGCGGTTCATCGCTTCCAGTGCGTCAGCAGACAGGTGGGCGTCCGGACCGTCGACGTGGAGGCGCGCCCCGGTGAGGACGTCGTCGATCGAAACGGTGCCGCGATGCTCGCCGACCGCGGCATCGACGGATCGCAGTGTCTGTTCGATGTCAGCGTTGTCCGCGGTGAGGTGGCGAGCCAGATCCGGCCATTCGGCAGCAACCCGATCGAGGATGCCGAGCACGTCGATCAGCCGGTCCGACGTTGCCGGGTCGCGCGGATCCGGTAAGACGAGGTGCTCCAACGTCAGTGCTGCGCCCTCGAGGAGGTCGCGGATCGACGGCTTCGTCATCATGGTTTCGTCCTCCGAATATCTTCGATTGTCAGATCAGCCCGGCTTGTTCGGCGGCGTGGATTGCTTTGTCCTCGCCGAGGTAGCTGGCTTCGAGTAGTTCGGCGTCTTTGCGTAGCTCGGTGGAGGTGCCTTCGGCGACGATCTGGCCGTGGGCGAGGACGTAGCCGCGGTCGGCGACGTTGAGGGCGGCGAGGACGTGTTGTTCGACGAGGAGCACGGCCATGCCGCGTCGGTCGGCGATGTCGCGCACGGTGGGTAGGAGTTGTTCGACGATGATCGGTGCGAGGCCGAGGCTCATCTCGTCGAGCATCACGACTTTCGGGTCGGCGACGAGCGCGCCGGCGAGGGCGAGCATCTGTTGTTCGCCGCCCGACAGCAGCCCTGAGCGGCGGCCCATCAGGTTGCGCAGGGCGGGGAAGTAGGCGACCACGTCGTCGATCTCGACGGTGGATTGGCGGTGGCGGCGTAGGCGCAGGTTCTCGGCGACGGTGAGCCGGTAGAACAGGCCGCGGCCTTCGGGCACGATGCCGAGACCGCGCCGGGCGATCTCGAAGGCCTTGGCTTTGGTCACAGTCTGGTTCATCACCTCGAGCGATCCGGACAGCGCGGGGAGCGCGCCGGCGATCGTGAGCAGCGTCGTGGTCTTGCCGGCGCCGTTCGCGCCGAGCAGGCAGACCACCTCGCCTTCGCCGACGCTGATGTTCAGGTCGCGCACGACCGGCAGCTTGCCGTAGCCGCAGACCAGGTTGCGGGTTTCGATGAGGTTGCTCACGGCGTCTTGCTCGTCGCGTGGGTGGCGGCGGGGGTCGGGGCGTGGACGACGATGACGCTGCCGTCGGCGCTCTCGGCGATCTGGGAGGATCCGAGGTAGGCGGCGACCACGGCGGGGTCGCGGCGCACCTCGTCGGGTCTGCCACTGGCGATCTGGGTGCCGAACTCGATCACGTAGATCCGGTCGCAGACGCCGAGCACGAGGTGCATGTCGTGGTCGATCAGCAGGCAACCGACGCCGGTGGCGGCGATCTGTTTGAGGTGGTCACCGAAGGCGATGCTCTCGGCGGTGTCGAGGCCGGCGGCGGGCTCGTCGAGGAGCAGCACCTTGGGTTTGAGGGCGAGCGAGCGAGCCACACCGAGCGCTTTCTGGCGGCCGAGGGGGAGCTCGGAGGGGCGGCGGTCCGCGACGTCGCCGAGCGACATCAGCGCGATCGCGTCGTGGACGGCTTGTGTGGGTGGCGGGTTGGGTCGAAACATGTCGCGGAGGATCTTCCAGCCGTCGCGTCCGATGTCGTCACTGACACGCACGTTGCTCGCCGCGGACAGGTCCTCGAACAGCTCGACGGACTGCCAGGTGCGCACCAGACCCTTGCGGGCGCGCTGGTGGGCGGGGATCCCGGTCACCGGTTCCTCGCCGAGGTACACCTCGCCAGTGCACGGCGTGAAACCGGTGATCGCGTCGATGAAACTCGTCTTGCCGGCGCCGTTGGGCCCGATCAACCCCACGATCTCGCCGGCGCGGACCTCGATGGACACGTCGTCGACCGCTCGCAATCCGCCGTAGCGCACCGTCACCCCGGCCGTGCGCAGGGCGACGTCGCCGATGTTGCGCACGGCCGGCGCCACCGGGATGACCTCGTCGCCGAACTCCTCACCGAGCGACAACGTCACAGCCTGTTTGGCCGTGCGCTTGGCAGCTCGCGCAGCGAGCTGCTTGTCGACGTCGGCCCGGGTCTTGCCGGCGATGCCGACCGGGTTGAGGACCACGGTGAGGATCAACGAGAGGCCACTGAACAGCGCGTAATACGAGCCGAGGTGCAGGTTCCGGTCGAAGACCACGAAGAAGATCCCGAGCGCGGATGCAGCACCCGCGACGAGCGCGCCGCTGGCGCTGGTGATCCCGCCGAGATAGGCGATGGCCAGAAAGCTCAGGCCGACGAACACACCAAACGAGGCCGCCGAGAGCTGACCGCGGCTGTAGCCGATCAGCGAACCACCGAGGCCGGCGAGGAACGAAGCGAGCGCGAACGCCGACAGCTTGATCCCGGAAACGCTGATCCCGATCGACGAGGCCGCCCGCTCGTTGGAACGCACCGCCAGCATCTTGCGCCCGCTGCCCGCACGCATCAGATTGCCGACGAGCACGAACGCGATCACCACAACGACGAGGACCATGATCCCGAACGGGAACCGGGCAATGTCGCGTCCGCTGCGGATCGACAGGTTGATTCCGAACAACTTCGGGTCTGGGATCAGGTTCTGTGTGGCGTTGAGGATCTTCGGGTTGGCGAAGATGAACTTCTCCAACGTCAGCGCCGCAGCAAGCGTGACCACCGCGAGCTGCGCGCCCCTGATCCGCAACGCCGGCAGTCCGACGACCACACCGGCCACCGCAGCGAGCGTCGCGGCGAGCAGCAACGAGAACGGGAACGGGATCCCGGTGCCAACCTTAGAGAGCACCAGACCCGCGACACCTGCGAACGCCGCCTGGGCGAGTGAGATCTGCCCGACCATCCCGGTCAACACCACCAATGAGAGCGCGATCAGCGCGCTGGCCAGGCTGGTGATCACCCCGAACCGGTAGCTGCCACTGGTGACCGCAAGGATCACGACCGCGGCGACGGTGAGACCGACGATCACCTGCGGACGGTTCTTCGGCAGGATCACCGCGGGCAGGCTCGACCGGGTGTCGTCGCCGCGCATCGGGATCGACCGGCCGAGCAGGTACAGGGTGATCACGATCACCACGAACGGGATCGCGTCGTTGAGACCCTGCTTGGCCCAGCCCGGCCACCACGACTTGGCGTTCGACATGAACTGCAACTCGGCCTGCACCACACCCAACAACAACGCCCCGATGAGCGCGACCCACAGCGAGCTGAGGCGGGCGATCAATGCGGCTGCCAGCGCCGGGATCACAAGCAGCGTCAAGTTGCCCGGGGTGAGCACACCGGCGGCAGGGCCGGCAATGATCATCACCAGCCCGACCACCACGCTCGAAAGCACCCAGGTGACCATCCCCAGCGCCTGCGGCGACAGACCGGCGAACGATGCCGCGCGCTCGTTCTCCGCCGCAGCCTGAATCGCCAGACCAGTGCGTGACCGGCGGAACCAGACCGCCAGCACGACGCCGATGACGATCACGATCCCGATCAGCCACAACCGGTCGACCGCGACCGTTGCCTTGCCGATCTTCACCGAACCATTCGGCAGCAGCGTCGAGCGCGGGCGCCCCTCCGTGCCGTACTTCAGGGCCACTGCGGCCTGCAACGTCAACATGATCCCAACGGCGGCGATCACCTTGGCCAGGACGGGTGCCGATCGCAGCGGTCGCGAGACCGCTACTTGGATCAATGCCCCGAGCAGCGCCGCCACGACCAAGGCGATCACCACCATCGACCACGTCGGCATCTTGCCGACATCGAACGACTTCAACCACGGGACCGGAAAGGTCAACTTGCCGGCCTCAAGATCGCTGTACACGTACAAGGGCACCGTGGCCATCGCCGCCGCAGCAAAGTTAATCACCCCGGTGCCCTGATACGTGATGACGATCCCCATCGTGAGCGCGGCGTACACCGCGCCGACGCTGAGACCGAGGACGAAGAACAGCAGATACTGGGTCATAGCGTTCTGGGCTCCTGTCAGCTCGTCTGCAAATCGTCCTCCATGTTCGCCGTCAGCCGGCCGGCCGCAATGCTTTCAAGTCCGGCGGCTGGTTCGGGAGCAATTCCTTCTTCTTGTCGGCGGTGACCTTCGTGAAGAACTCGCTGCCGGCGCATGCAGTCGTGCCGGGCCATCCCCCGCTCGTGCAGTTGTAACCGTCGCCCGCGTCGCGGAAGAACTCGGAGGTGCCCTTCGTGTTCGGCAACGCAGCCTTCACCGCGGCAGCGGTGTACGTGTCACCAGGAACCTGGCGAAGCATGTCCGCAGCCTGGACCGCCATCGAGAACCCGAGCTGGGTGTACACGTAACTCTTGAAGTCCGGGTGGTCGCGCTTGATGTACTTCATGAAGATGTCGAGGTCGGCCTTCGGCTTCGCCGGGATCTTGGTGAACGTCGGGTAGTAGTACTCGTTGTGGTTGATCACCTTGTCGAGTGTCTTTGCGTCGAGCTTGTCGATGATCTCACTGCACGACGAGGCATGGATGTAACCAGTGAACCCGGCAGACCGTAGCGCCGGTACCGCAGCCAAGCACACCGAGTCCTCGGCCGCCGGGAAGCTCACCGCATCCGGGCTCGAGGCGAGCACGGTCGCCGCGAACGTCGTCCAATCGGCCTGAGTCGGGTAGTAGAACGCCGTCGCGGTCATCCCGATCTTCTTGGCCGTCGGCTGGATCACGTCCGTGTCGAGCGAATGACTTGTCGGAAGGTCCGCCATCACCACCGCTTCGCTCTTGGCTCCCAGCGCGTGTTGCGTGAACAGATCGCCCGCGTAGTTGTCCTCGTTGGAGAACAACGTGAAGAACGCATCCCCTTTCGCCCTGTTCATCGCCGGGCTGAACGCGAAGAAGCCGATCTCAGCGATGCCGGCGGCCTTCAGGATCGGCAACGCCGCATCCGCCGCGACGTCGACACCCTGAATAGCGACCACATCGTTATTCTGCACGAACGTGTTCGCACAATTAACCGACGACTCCGGCGTCACATCGAGCTTGCACTCGTCGCCCTTCATCGCGTGGCCGTTGATCCCGCCCAGCTCCTCGTTGACGTAGTTCACACCCGACTCGAAACCCTCACGGATCTCGGGCAGCGAGATCGCCCCGCCCTCAAGGTTATGGAAGCCCACCTTGATCGCTGACTTGCTCGGATCGGCCTTCGCCGGGGCAGCCGTCGTCGCCGTGCCACCGGTCCCCGACCCGGGCGTCGTGCCAGCCGCCGTCGTCGCGGCGCCAGCGCCCCCGGATGCGACCGTCGTCGCAGCCGCGGCGGTGGTCGCGACCGCGCTGGCGACCGTCGTCGCCGCCCCAGCGGCCGTGGTCGGTGCCACGCTCGTGCCACTCTTCTTACTGCTGCCACAGGCAGCGAACAAGATTGCCCCGGCTGCGCACAGTCCAAGCACTGATCTCGATCTCATCTGGCTCCCTTAGAGTGATTGGGGCGCGTAGCGCCGGGCGCCGGACCCCAGCCGGCAACGAAGTATCACCAAGTGTCCATTTCGTGTCAAGCGAGGTTGTCCAAGAAGGTACCCGTCGTGAAGATCACGAAGGGTACCTTCCGCCGCCGAGTTGGCTGGTCTGCCGTTTGAAGCAACCGTCGCGATGGCCGATCTCGTCGCGGCGATGAGGGGAAGGACTGCTCGCGCTCTGGACCGCGGCGGGGTTGGTGGTGATGCGCCAGATGCTCGACGCAGAGCCCGCGTCGAGCGTCGGTGTCAAGCACGCCAAGCTGGGGGACCGGGTCGGGAGCTGGCATGAGACTACCGTAAGGCCAAGTCGTGCTCGGCGCCCGCAAGATCAGTTTGGATCGGCCACGGGGCCGTTACGTCGACGGCGGCAAAATTGAATTGCCGGGTGGGCGACGTTCGCCAGCGAGGACCTGTTGCGATAGGTCGTCGTCGAGCGGATGCTCGCTGGTGTCGCCACGAGACGTCACGAGCTTGTCGCTGAACCGGTCCGCCAGAGCGGGACAGCGGTGTCGAAGTCGGCGGTGCCGTTCGTGGCTGCGACACAGGCCGTGGTCGCCGAGCTGCTCGAAGGACCTGTCCGGGTTGGAGACGGCGGTGGTCATGATCCACTGGTTCAACATCGCCGGCGAGATGATCGTCGTCACCCTCGTCAGCATTGCGGACGGCACGAAGGTGCCGATCGGACTCAGATTGGGTGGCACAGAGAACAAGGTCGTCGTCACCGATGAGCTCGCCGATCTCGGCGCTCGAGGGTCGCGCTTCGAGCGCGGCATCCTCGCCGTGTTGGACGGTTCGAAGGCGATGCGGTCGGCAGTCGCGAAGGTGTTCGCCGCGAAGGCACTGGTGCAACGCTGCACCCTCCGCAAGCGCCGCGATGCTCTGGTTCACGCTCGCAGCGATGCCGACCGGGTTCGCGTTCGGCGTGCTCGTCCCGCTGCTCGGCACGCCCGGGTCGTCACGGGTGCGCTGCTGGTCTCCATCGTCGCCCCGCCATGGTGACGGCGTCCGCCGGCCAGAGATCGTCGATGTTCGCGGCCTGATCGTCGAGGTCGTCGTGCTCGGCGTGGTCCTCCCGTATTCTCGTTGTATGTCGGGCTCGTCTCGGGCATCGATCTTGCCGGGCGGCACGACCCGTCCGAGGGCCTGCACAACGCCCGCCACGGTCGTGATTCGGCGAAGATGACGCTGGACGACAGCCTCGAGCGGTTGGGCACCGACTATGTCGACCTCTACTTGCTCCATTGGCCCGTGCCGCCCGCCGAACAGTACGTCGAGAGCTGGCGGGGTCTCGACGAGCTGCTGGCGGCCGGGCGCGTGCGCGCCATCGGCGTATCCAACGTGACGAGCGACCACCTGCGCCATCTGGCCAGCTGCTCCGACACGGTGCCGGCCGTCAACCAGGTCGAGCTGCATCCCTGGCTGCTGCAAACCGAGCTGCGTGACTACCACACCACGCACGGCATCGTCACCGAGGCCTGGCGACCGATCGCCAAGGGCGGAGTCCTCGGCGACCAGACGCACACGCGTCTGGCCTGAGGCGTACGCCAAGACGCCGGCCCAGGTGGTCCTGCGGTGGCATATTCAACTCGGCAATGTCGTGTTCCCGAAGTCGGCGGATCGCGCGCACTGGCGAGAACATCGCCCTCTTCGATTTCGAGATTTCGGCAACCGACATGGCGTCGATCTCGGCCCTCGACGACGAACCCGACAAACCCCCAGCCGCACGAGCGCAGCCGCCACCATGATGCCGTCGTGGAGCCCCTGACGACCCACCGCCGACTTTACCCGGAACGTGCGACGGTCGGCTACTCATCCACCGGTCGAACCGGAGCGTCCGCTGGTCGTCGTCGACATCGACGGGATGACCGCCGACGTCCGCCACCGCCCTTCTTTCATCGAACGTCGACCCAAGCACGGGGATGCGTTCTTCGCTGCCGCCAAGGATGACCCGCTGCACGCCGAAGGCGCCGGGCTGGTCCGGACACCGCTCCCGCAGCGTCTGCAAGGTGTAAATCTCAAACTCGATCCGCCCCCGGCCCTGCCGTCAGGGCTGCCCGCAGCCGATCGACGCCGCCAGTGAGCCGTACGCGGATGTCGATGACGAACCGGGCGGCGTCGAGGGGTTTGGCGAGACGTTCGTAGTAGTCGACCCGACGTTCATCGAAGTCGGCGGGGAGGTGGTCGTCGGGGTTGCGCCACCGATCCGCGCCGACAAGCTGCGTGGCATGCTCGGCACCCGCGACATCAACTACGTCGCCGCGACCGATCGGGGTAGGCGGCTACATCCAATTCGACCTCTACCGGCACGACTACCAACACCTCGCGAAGATCGGCGTTCTCTTCGCGCTAAACGTCATCGCGAGCGCCGGACTCGTCGTCGCGCTCGTTCTTCGACCCCATCGACTCAGCCACCTCGCAGCACTCCTGTTCACCGTCGGCTCGCTCACCGGCTTCGTGGCCTCACGCACCGTCGGCCTCCTCGGATTCAAAGAGACCGGACTCACCCCGTCACCCCAAGCGCTCCTCACCGTGGCCGCCGAACTCGCCGCAATCGTGCTCGTCAGCGCCACCGCCAAAACAGGTTTAGTTGCTGGGAACCGATAACGCAGCTGATCGAGAAGACGACGCCGTCGATCAAAGGCGCTCCGGCCTGTGTACACGCCCCGACCGAGTCCGCCGCGAAGGAACGTTTCGCCGAGTTCTCGAGCGTGTGGGGCCGAAGTATCCCGCGATCATCCCGCTGCGGCAGTCGGCCTGCGTGCAGGTCGGGCGTTCCTCACGTTCGAAGTCGAGGGCCGCCGAGTGCTCATTTCGACGAGGGCGAAAACGGGCTCCGGCGGGGGTGCGTGTGGTGGGTTCAGGTGCTCGGCTGTCGGTCGGCGAACCACAGCACCGTCCCGGCGACTGCGAACATCGCCCAGAATGCTGCGTTCGAACCGGTGCCGATGACGGCCGGCGGGCCCTTCGAGATGTTGTCCCAGTGTTCTTGGAGCAGAGCGACGAGCGCCAGCACCGCGGACGCGGCGGCGGCGGCGAGCGCGGCGATCCGGA
>JBBQTN010000176.1:0-11146 GCA_038213195.1 Acidimicrobiales bacterium
TGGAGACGTCGGGGTTCGGTGGTTCGACCTTGATCACCTCGGCGCCGAGGTCCATGAGCGTCCGCGCGCACAACGGTCCGGCGAGCACCCGGGAGAAGTCGACGACCTTCAGGCCGTGCAGCGGTCCGGCCACGACCTAACGCCCCACGAACCGGGCGAGACCGGGACCGTTGGACCGGAACGAACTCATCCCGATGCGCAGATCCTCGGACACCCACAGCGCGGCGTGCAGCTCCGCCATCGCCGCATCAGCAGCAGCGACCCCCTCGTCGACCGCGAGGCGGGCGAGCTCCTTGGTGATCCGATGGGCGACGGTGGGGCCGTTGGCGAGCTCGAGCCCGACGGTTCGCGTTGCGTCGTCGAGGTGCTCGTCGTCGACGACGCGGTTGATCAGGTTCCAGCGCTCGAGCGTCTCGGCGTCGTAGCGCCGACCGAGCATCGACATCTCCTTGGCGCGCAGCGATCCGGCCCGCTGGACCTGGCGCTGCACGGCGCCCATCAACGGGTTGAGCCCGAGCGTCACCTCGACCGAGCCGATCTTCGCCGTGCGGCTGGCGAAGATCAGGTCGCAGGCCAGTGCGAGCTCGAAGCCGCCGCCGACGCAGATCCCGTGCACCGCCGCGACGATCGGGAGCGGGAACGACTCGAACCGGTGGAGGAACTCGACGGGTGAGATCGCCATCGCTCCCCCGTCCATCGCCCGGTCGAACATCGTGATGTCCGCACCGGCACAGAAGTGCTTGAGGCCGCTGCGCAGCAGCACGGCCCTCGCCCCCGCCTGCTCCGCCTGTTCCAGCCCGCCGAGCACACCGTCCATCAGCTCGACGCTGAGCAGGTTGTACGGCGCGAACTGCATCGTGATGATCGCGAGTGGTCCGTCGTGCTCGACGGCCACCGGTGGAGTTGACATGGTTCGGTCCTTCCGATCGGCCCTCAGCGGGTGTGCGGTTCGCCGGCGGCCAGGTCGAGGGCCCCGGCGTGGAGCTCTCGACGCAGGATCTTGCCGGCGGCCGACTTGGGGATCTCGTCCACGAACTGGACGCGGCGGACGCGCTTGTAGTTGGCGACCTTGCCGGCGACGTGGTCGATGACGTCCTGCGATGTGAGCTGATGCCCGGGCCGGGTGACGACGAACGCCGTCGGGATCTCGCCGACCTGCACGTCGGGCAGGCCGATCACGGCGGCGTCGGCCACGCCAGGGTGTTCGAGGAGCAGCGCCTCGAGCTCGGCCGGGGCGACCTGGAAGCCGTTGTACTTGATCAGCTCCTTGACCCGACCGACGATGAACAGGTGCCCGTCGGCGTCGATTCGGGCCAGATCGCCGGTGTGCAGCCAGCCCTCGCCGTCGACGGTCTCCGCGGTCGCAGCAGGGTTGTTCAGGTAGCCGGCCATCACCTGTGGTCCGCGCACGAGCAGCTGGCCGACCTCGTCGACACCGAGTGCACGGGCTTCGTCGTCGACGATGAGCGATTCGGTGTTGGGGACGGTGACGCCGCTGGAGCCGGGCTTCACGTCGGGCAGGATCGTCGTGTGGCTCATCGGACTGAGCTCGGTCATTCCGAACGCCTGGTACACCGAGCACCCGATGCGTTCCGAGACCTGCGTTGCCAGCTCCGGGCCGAGCGGCGCCGCGGCGCAGCTGATGGTGCGCAGCGACGACAGGTCGAACTCGTCGACGAGCGGGTGCTGCGCGAGCGCGAGCATGACCGGCGGAACCGCATAGAAGCGCGTCACCCGATGTTCCTGGATCAGCGACAGCACTGATGCGAGATCGAAACGAGGGAGGGTGACGAACGGGACGCCATGGGCGAGGCAGGCGTTCATCAAGCCGTTGAGCCCATAGATGTGGAACATCGGGATCGCCAGAAGAGCAACGTCGTCGGGGCGGAAGTCGTTGACGGCCCTCGATTGCGCGAGGTTGGCGACCAGGTTGCGATGGGTCAACATCACGCCCTTGGGCAGGCCTGTGGTGCCCGACGAGTACGGCAGCGTGGCCGTTCCCTGCGTGAAGTCGAGGCGCACCTGATCGAGCGGTTCGCCGAACAGTTCGTCGTAGGACGCCTCGCCGATGACCGCGACGGGCCGGCCGCCGGCGGCCGTTCGGGCGGCGGCCGCCGCCTGCGGGCCGACGATCAGCAGATCGACCGCGGCGTCGTCGAGCTGGTAGGCGATCTCGTCGGCGCCGTAGGTCGGGTTGATCGGCGTCACCGTGGCCCCGGTCAGCGTCACGGCGTGGAACACGATCGGGAAGTTCGGACCGTTGCCGGCGATCAGCGCCACCGTGGCGCCCGTGGTGACGCCTCGCTCGAACAAACCGCCGGCGAGCCGTCGCGCCTGATCGAGCACGACACCCCGCGTCCACACCGCGCCATCGACTCCGTCGATGATCGCGACCCGCTCGGCGTCGTCGGGAGCGGTGCGGAACGCGTAATCGGTGACCGACATGTCGGGGATCTCGATGTCCGGGAGGCGGCTCCGCACGATCCGCGACACCGCCGCAGCCGTGTCGCCCGCTGCAGTGTTGGTGCTCACGGCGCGCCCACAGGTTCGAGCCGTGCCGGCACGGTCTTGTGCCACGGGGTGCCGGTGAACCGGTCACGCTGGAACGAGCCGGTCAGCTCGTTCGGAGCGACCCCGTCGGGCACCCGTTCGCCGTCGACGAGGCGGTCCGTGCCGGTGCCGTTCGGCAGGGCCAGGTGGCCGGAATGCATGCCGTGGTCGACGACCACCTCGATCGTCGCTGCGCCCCGTTCGGTGACGATGCGGACGCGGGCGCCGTCGGTGAGGCCCAGGCGTTCGGCGTCGACGGTGGCGACGCGCAGCGCATCCTGTCCGAGGCGCTTGCGCCACGCCGGGTCGCGGAAGATCGTGTTGGCGGTGAACGCGCGACGCTCGCCGGCCGACAGCAGGAACGGCCACTCAGCAGTCGCTCCCGCCGGGATCCCGAGGTCGTCGAGCTCGGCGAGGAGCTCCGGCATCGCCAACTGCACCTTGCCGTCGGGTGTGCCGACGCGCCGCCACGTCGCATCGTGGTCGTCCTCGGTGATCACAACGCCCGACGGGCTGTCGACGATCGCATCGAACAGCCGATCACCGGCATCCGGCCCGGTACCGAATCCGGCCCCTTCGACACCGCTCGGGTTCAACATGGCACAGCGGCGGGCGATCGCCCACAACGCCGCAGCCGACGCAGCGCCGTGGGGCAGGGTCGGCCCGAGCGTGCGGTACAGCAGCACCGTCGAGATCGGCCCGAGCGCCGGCTTCGCCGCAACAGCGGCGGCGAACGCGTCGGTGAACGCCGCCCGTCCCTGCTCGGCGGCCGCGCGCAGCGGCTCGATGTCGGCGTCGGTGACGAGCCCTGCGGCCTCGAGGATGCGGGCGTGGATCTCGGGTTCGTCGAGTGGACCCTCGGGCGCTTCGAGGACCGGGCGGCGGAGGTGGAAGACGTTGCGCGGGAACTCGAAGTTGAAGAACGACGCCTCGAACTTCTCGTACTGCGTCGTCGCCGGCAGCACGTAGTCGGCCAGTCGCGCCGTCTCGGTCATGAACACGTCGATCACGACCGTGAACTCGAGCGCGGCGATCGCTTCGCGCATCCGCGCGCTGTCGGCCACGGAGTGGGCGGGGTTGCCCGACTCGACGATCAGCGCCCGGTAGCGCGCCGGGTGATCGGTGAGGATCTCCTCGGGCATGACGTTGCACGGGATCAGTCCACCGAAGATCCGCTCTCCGGCCACCGGGCTGCGCGGCGCACGAGCGGGATCGAGCTCGGCCGTGTACGGCTTGACGAGCGGGACCATCGTGGACGGGATGTACTGGCCGCCGGGGTTGGCGAAGTTGCCGGTGAGCGTCCAGACCAGCTTCTCGAGGTAGCTGACGAGCGTCGAGTGGCGGTTCATCTGCACGCCGAGGTCCTCGAACACGGCGACGCTCGACGCTGCAGCGATGCGCCGGGTGGCGCGTCGCACGAGGTCCTCGTCGACGCCGGCGATCGCGCAGTACGCGCCGATGTCGATCGTCGAGAAGCGGGCGTCGACCGCGCCGAGGCCATTGGCGTGCTCGCGCAGCCAGGCATCGGCGTGCAAGCCCTCCTGGACGATGACTGCGACCATCGCCGCGAGCAGCCAGGCGTCGCGACCGGGCGCGACCTGGAGGTGGAACTCGGCGAGCTCGGCGGTCTCGGTGACCCGCGGGTCGATCACCACCATCGAACGATGCTCATCGTTGGCGATCGCCTTCAGCGTCGTCCGGGCATGCGGGATGCTATGGCTCATCCACGGGTTCTTGCCGACGAAGAAGGCGACCTCGCACTCGTCGAACTCCCCGCGCACGGCATTGCCGAACATCGCGCCGTTGACCCAGATCTCACCGCTCTTCTCCTGAGCGACGGCGCTGCTGCGGTACACGCCGCCGAAGCCCTTGTGCAGCGCCGCGCCGTACGCGCCGCAAAGGTGGTTGCCCTGCCCGCCGCCGCCGTAGTAGAGGATCTTGTCGCCGCCGTGCACGTCGCGCACCGCGGCGAGGCGCTCGGCGACCTCACGGACTGCGGTGTCCCAGTCGACCTCCTCGTAGGTGCCGTCATCGCGCCGGCGCAGCGGGTTGAGCACACGCTCGCCCCGCCCGTTCTGGTAGTGGTCGAGGCGCAGCGCCTTCTCGCAGGTGTACCCCTGCGACGCCGGGTGGGCCTTGTCGCCGCGGATCCGTTCGAACGTGTGCCCATCCGATCCGAGCCGGATCTCGACGCCGCAGTTGCACTCGCACAGGATGCAGGCCGTCTTGTGCCACCTCGCCGGCGCGGCGGCGTCACCTTCCGACTTGGTCGTGATGCTGGCGCTGGTCGTGGTGGCATCGTCGATGATCGTCATGGTGGTGGAGTCCCTTGGTGTGGGTGCGGGTGCGGGTGCGGGTGCGCGGTCAGGCGGTCGTGCCGAGCGCTGCGCCGGCCTCGGCGGCGAGGGCGACCAGGGTCTCGAGGTCGGCGATCTTCTCGTCGAACGCGCCGTTGACACCGATGCGCAGGGTGGTGACCCCGCTGCGCTCGTACTCGGCCAGGCGGTCCCTGATCATCGCGGGTGGTCCGACGAGGTTGGTACCCAGGCCGATCTCGATCGGGATGCGGGCCGCCGCGGCGTCGCGGTCGCCTGCGGCCCACAGGCGCTGGACCTCGGCGACGTCGGCGCCGTAGCCCTGGCGGGCGAACGCGTCGTTGTAGAAGTTCTTGGTCGACGAGCCCATCGCGCCGAACGTGAAGGCGTACCCATCGGCATGGCGGCGGCCCGCGGCAGCGATCGCGTCCGGGTCGTCGACGGTGAAGTCGAGACCGACGGCGACGACCCGATCGACGTCGTCCAGCGACCGACCGGCGTGCTCGGCGCCTGCGGCGATCAGGTCGAAGAACGCGCCGGCGGTTGCCGGGAAGAACGAGTTGCCGATCCAGCCGTCGGCAAGCTCCCCGGTCAGGCGCAGGTTGGCCGGCCCGAGCGAGGCGACGTACACCGGGATCGGCGCTGTCTCGGCCCGTGACCGGATCGCCCTGCCGGCGCCGCCCGGGAGCGGGATTTGGTACACCGAGCCGTCGTAGGTGAGGCGTTCACCCGCTGTGATCATCTTGATGATCTCGATCGTCTCGCGGGTGCGCTGCACGGGTCGGTCGAACGGCACGCCGTGCCAGCCCTCGATGACCTGGGGGCCGCTGGCGCCGATCCCCAGGATCAGCCGGCCGTTCGACAGGAGCTGCACGCCCTGTGCCGTCATCGCCAGCATCGCCGGCGAGCGCGCCCCGAGCTGGGCGATGCCGGTGGCGAGCTGCAGACGCTCGGTGACGGCGGCGATGGCGGCGAGCGGCGTGAACGCGTCGTAGGCCCAATACTCGGCGACCCACACCGAGTCGACCCCGATGCGCTCGGCCTCCCGCGCGAGCTCCAGGAAGCGGGGCATCGCCGGGTCGATCGACAGCCCGATCTTGATCGTCATGTCGTGCCTGCCCGATGTGCCGCGTCGAACGCCGGTCCGGGCACGTGGGCCAGATCACGCGCCTCGATCGGCTCGCCGGTCTCGTCGTCGACGAGTTGCAGCCGCACGCGGTGCCCGGTCGTGCGATCGACCAGTCGCAACGGCTCGTTGCCCGCCCCCAGCACGTGGCGATCACCCCACTCGCGCAACGCGATCAGCACGTGGCGCAGATCCCACCCGCGTGCGCTCAGCCGGTACTCGGTTCGCGTCCGCCCCCGCCCGGAGTCGTACTCGGCCGTCACGAGGATGCCCGCCGCAGTCAGACGACGCAGCCGGTCCGCCAGCGTCGCCCGACTGATCCCGAGCCGGGCGACGAGGTCGTCGAAGCGGCGCACGCCATTCATCACGTCGCGGATGACGAGCATGCTCCACCGGTCGCCGAACAGGTCGAGCGACTCGGCGACGGGGCAGGGCCGCGTCGGGAGCCGGCTCCAGTCGATTCTCAGGGGTCGCCCGTCAGACCCGCTCACGGCCCGACCTCCGCTGACTCGGCGAGCTGCTTGATCCCGGCCACGACACGTTCCATGTTCAGCCGGTGCTCCCCCATCCGCCGGGCGACGATGCGCTCCTCCTTGTCGGGCATGTTCTCGATCGCGTAGTTCAGGCCACCACGCCCTGGCCCCATCTGGAACCAGAACTCGAGGTGCACCGAACCCCCGTCGGCGTCGCTGATCGTGTAGCGCCAGATCGACGACACGTCGTCGTCGCGGCCGATCACGCTCCACTCGAAGACGTGCTCAGGCTCGAAGGCCGTCACGATGCACGTCGTCGACCACTCGCCGATGGCGGCGTGGGCGCTGTGACCGACGAAGCGAGCACCCAGGGCCGGCCCGTCGGCGCCATCGAGCCACTCGGCGCCGCTCACCTCGGTCGAGAAGCGCGACGACAGTCCGATGTCCGACACGAGCGCCCACACCGCAGACGCGTGCGCCATGACATCGATCGACACCGAGGTCGTCGGACAGTCGAGGTACTTCATCCGCTGATCCGACAGTGCAGACGATGGATCGAACGTGGTCCTGGCACGACAGTTGAGTTCGTCATCTGAACGATGAACTTACATCACCGGCGGACGATGCCGGGTGGTCGGCCACTCTGCGTTCCTCAACCACTGGCGACGATGCCACCGTCGCACGTGATGATCTCGCCGACCGTGAACGCGCTGGCGCGGGACGCGAGGAAGATGGCCAGCCCGGCGATGTCCTCCGGGGTCCCGACCCGCCGCCGCGGGTTGACGCGGCCCACGGCATCCCAGTCGGTGTTGTCCACGTCGCCACCGCCACCCACTCCGGTGCTCAACATCCACGTCGGGAACGGACCCGGCGCGATCGCGTTGACGATGATGTTCCGACGGACGAGCGAGGCGGCGATCTGGCGCGTCAACGTGTGCAACGCGGCCTTGGACGGCCCATACGACATCGTCTCGAACACCGGGGTCTTGATCCCGTCGATCGACCCGATGTTGATGATCCGCGCCGGATCCTCGGCAGTCCCCGCCGCCTCCAGCAGTGGCAGCAACCGCTGGATGAGGAAGAACACCCCTTTGACATTGGTGTCCATCACCTTGTCCCACCCGATCTCAGGAAATGTCTCGATCGGCGCCCCCCATGACACGCCGGCGTTGTTGACGAGCACATCGAGTCGTTCTTCCCGCTCCCTGAACTGCGCAGTCAGCGCGTCGACCCCGTCGAGGCCGGAGAGGTCGGCAGGGAGGGACACGCAGTCGATGCCGTACCGATCCGTCAGCCGTGACGCTGTGGCATCGCACACGGCGGCCTTGCGCGACGAGATGTACACCTTCGCGCCATTGGCGAGGAATCCGGACGCGATCATCTCACCAATTCCTCGGGACCCGCCCGTCACCAGAACGACTTTGCCGGCAACGCCGAACAACGTTTCCAAATCCACGAACTTCTCCATCTCTCGAAGGGGCCGGCCACGTCACGGACGTTTCAGCGCGTTCCCGGCACAGCGCTCTGCCGATGTTCAGTCGTACAGGACGACAACGGCTTTGCCCGGCGTCGTCTTCTCGCCGGCCGCGTTCTGGGTCCACACGTCGAGTTGCACTTCATGGCGCCCATCGACGTCCTGTTTGGCCGTCACGGTGCCGGTGGCGGTCCACTCGGTGCTCTGAGGATCCATCCCCCGGTACTGGCAGGACACGGAACGAACCCAGCCGTCGGCACCCACCCAGTCAGACGCGACCTGGCCGAGCACCGACCACTTCATCCGCCCGTGGACGATGTTGTCGCCGAGTGCCTGAGCCTGCGGGAAGCTCTGATCCCAATGGAGCGGATTGAAGTCTCCTGAGCCCGCACAATAGAAGACGAGCTGCGCCCGATCTGGCGCTTTCGTCAGCACCGGCAAAGAATCACCCACGTTGACTTCTGCAAACCTCGGCATGTGCCCATCCTCCTAGTAATAGATGCCCTGGCCGTACGTGCGCATGACGACCTCACCGCTGTCTTGTTCGGTGAACACCTGCTCAGTCGTCACGACCAACATCTTGCCGAGACCCTTCGATTCCTTGACCTGCAGGTCGGACACCTTCGAGGTCATCAACAGGCGATCACCGGCGACGAGCGGGCGCTCGTAGACGACCTCGGTACCGCCATCGAGCAGACCGCTGAGACCGTGACGAACCGAAGGCCCGGTGTGGCGCGGTCCGCTGAACGTCGTATCGCTCTGACCCGGGATCCACACCGGCGTGCCGAGATAGCACGGCGGAGCGGGAAGCGCGACGTGGCCGGCGCGGTGTGCCTCGGATTCGTCGTAGTACCGCAGGTCGGTGTACCCGACACCGCGGGCGAAGGCGCGGATGCTCGTGGTGGTCACCTCCACCGGCCAAGGTGCGCTCTCGACGCCGATGACAGAGCGCATCTCGTCGGTCAGCTCGAACTCGGCAGCCATCGGCAGTTCCCCCATGCATGTCGCTGTGTGGACGAGGCAGCAGCACGCCGCCCCTTGTCGGCCAGGATGTCGACGTACCGCCGCGCGCTGCGTTCTGCTCGCCATACGAGCCTGCTGCTGCGCCGGAGAACGCAACGTCGTCTTCCGACGGCAGACTAGCCTCGACGGATTCCATGATGCAACTCGGAGACGATCGAACCCACGACCAAGGGATTATGAGTCGACGCTCAGCCATCCGTCTGGGCCGCACAGTGCCATCTACCTGGTCTTTTTCCCGTCGGGTCGTCCGTCTGTACCGCCCCGTGTTGCGTCGTGTTGCGAAATTTCTTGGATGGAATCTTGGATATGCCGCGTGCGAGCTCGACTCCCGGATGCGTTCGACGTCGACGCACGTTTCGCGATACGATACTCGCCACGTGGAGATCTACGAGTCTGCCCCAAGCACGGCATCCACGACCTCGACATCAACCACGCCGTCGAGCACGCGCTGGCGGGCGGCGAACAAGACGACGGCAAGGTCCTCTATCTCGGACCCGATCGCGCCGGGAACATGCTCGAAGTCGTCTCGGTGCTCCGTGACGAGGGCACAGAGCTCGTGATCCACGCGATGGCGATGCGCAAACGCTACGAGTCCTTCCTCTCAGATCCAGGAGATCCCGATGGCTGACACCAACAAGACCCACGGACGATCCAAGGCCGGGGTCGAGCTCACCGACGACGTCCTTCAGGCGATGGCCGACGAGGCTGAAGGCGGCCTGGACGTGACCAAGCTCCGACGCCGACCAGGGCGCCCCTCGATGGGCTCCGGACCGGCCGACACACTCCCGGTCCGACTCGATCCCGAACTCCGCCAAGCCGTCGAGCAGCGAGCCGCGCAGGACCACACGACCACGTCCGATGTCGTCCGCATCGCCTTGCGCCGATACCTCGAGGCGAGCTGACGAGACGGATGCCCGACGCAGGATTATGTGGCGACGAGCCAGGCCGACGGGCGTCACCCGCCAACTTCCTCGAGCCCGGAGACCGACCTGCCGATATGTGTCAGCTCGCCCGTGTGGTCGGTTGTCGTTCGGCGCGCGCGTTATGACGCGCCCCGGAACGGCACATCGGGGACGTGAGTCAGAGCGGGACGAAACGCGAATAGGGGATGTTCCTTGTGCCAAGCCGCTGGTCCTTTCGCGAACCGAGATGATCCGGCCACTGTGCAGCACAGGCGACCACTGAAGGATGTGTTCGACAACTGCGTCGATCGCGACCGGTTTCGTGATGGATCCGCACTTCGAAGCCCTCAAGATCGAAGGCTTCGAAGTCGGGATGGTAGGGAGCAACTGATGGCGCCGAGGCGGTCCGGCACCGTCTCGGTAACTCTCGAACGCCGGCTGTCCCAGTGACCTCTGTCATGAAGCCTTTGTGATGGTCGTCATAACCCGAAGAGCTTCGACGGGCGCATGGTGCAAGGACCGCTTGTCTCGACCAGCTTTCTAGAGGAGCAAACCGTGAGTGCCTTCGCCCGTCAAGCCCGTACCGTCGGCCACCGAGATCCTCGTCTCTCTCGACGCCTCATCGGAGGAGCGACCATCGTGATCACCTGCGCGATGTCGATCCTCCCAGCAGTGGCGGCGGCCGAGCCTGCACCGGTCAGGAAGCCCGTCATGCACGTGACCCTCGACAAGATGAAGACGGCAGACAAGAACGCTCAGGCGGCTGCCACCTTGATCAAGGGCTAGCGACGCGCGTCATCGGCGTGCGAAAACGGCCAGTGAGTCGGCGTCGTTGATCGCCACTCGGCCGTGGCCGGTCTCGACCCAGCCGCTCGCGCGTAGCGTGGCCAGCGCCCGGTTCGTGGCCTCTCGCGTGGCGCCCACCCATCCGGCGAGGTCGTCCTGTGTCAACGTGAGCACCACAGGTATACCGGGGCCGTTGTGTTCGGCGAAGCTGGCGGCGAGGACGCTGAGGCGCCGTGCCACCCGCGTCGCAGTGGAACCGTCATCGCGGTCCGATCTCTGACGATTTGCGGTTCGCAAGGCGGCCGCCACGACCTTCAGCAGCTCGCGGGTCCTTCCCGGCGACGCGTCGAGGAGATCCTCGAACGAGGGAACCGACATCTCGGCGACCGTGACGTCCTGGAGCGCTGTCGCTGTCGCGGAGCGCGGTCGGCCATCGATCGCAGCCAACTCACCGACCAGCTCCCCAGCCTTCCTCGTTCCCAGCACGATCTCTTTAC